>JAEUOJ010000201.1 GCA_016789495.1 Accumulibacter sp.
ATTTGTGCAGCTCCGAACTGATGAAGCCGAGCCATTCCTGCAACTGGTAACGTTCCAGCGTGTACGGCCGCGGCGCCAGACCACTTTCCGGCAGCCGGTCGGCAATGTACTGGACGATCGCCGACACTTCGGTGATCCGCACGCCATCATCCACCTCGAGTACCGGCACGTAGCCTTTTGGATTGATGGCCTTGAAATCGCTGCCGTCGGACAGTTGCTGCCGGCGGATGTCAACACGCACCAGGTCGAAATCGAGGCCGACTTCCCGCAAGACGATGTGCGGCGCCAGTGAACACGTTCCCGGCGTGTAATACAACTTGATGTCCAGACTGTTGGGCAGCGAAGGCGGTGCCGACAGCGGCTTTTGATCGACGTCGGCCGACCACGGCAGGCGGGTTACTTCAACGGTCAGGAAACCGGTGTTGTTGCCGTAGGAAAATGCCGAATCGTTGGCGAAAAAGTAGAGGTAGCCGGCTTCCTGAATCTCGATTTCGCAACCGTCCGAAGCGGGGAGCAGACTGCATTCATCGTCGATGCGGGCGACACCATTCATGGCGCTCTCGATCAGTCCGCTGAGCAGATTTTCGGAATCGGGGTTGTTGGCCTCGAGATCCGGCCGCGGGTGTATGGCGGCGACCAGCGAGAACCAGGGACGGTCCTCGAGTCGGCGACTGCCTTCGGCGAGTTGCAGCAACCAGGCTTTCGATTCGTAACCCTCGGCGCCGGCGGCGATATTTTTGTCGGTCCACTCACCGCTGGCGGTGATGCGGTACCTTTCACCGGCGTCCACTTCGATTCCGGAGGCATTCCACCACTTGTGGGCATACGCCGGGAAGCGCGTCGAGCCATCGATCGGCAGTTTCCGAAACGGCACCGGCTCGCGTTCCGCCTGCAGCGATTCCTCGGGAGGCTCGTCGTCGCCGGCATAAAAAGGCTCGCAATTCGGCAGATCTTCCAGCGCTTTCGGCCGGTAGTCGGCACGGCCTTGCAGTCGCTCCAGCACGCTCGGATGCAATAGCGCGTCGTCGGCGATCTTGCGGTCCTCGTGCGGACGCGTCCGCCAGGAAAGATGATGCGTTTCGTCGTGCCGGTCCTGCAGCGGGTCCGGGGCCAGCGGTTTGCCGAGCCGGTCGGACGACAGCTGTAGCCCGGCGTCCAGGGCGTTGATTTCGTCGATCATCCATTGCAGGGCGAGGTCCGACAGACCACTCTGCTCGTAACCGCCGCCGATGTCGGCGTGCGCGCCGGCGAACCACACCTGCCGGATGCCTTCACGTTCGGTCCACAGCGTCGGCGTGAAATCGGCGCGCCGTTCGTCGATCGCCAGCGCTTGCCGACCGTTTTCGACGCGCATGCTGAGCTCACGGTCGGCGAATTTGAGAAAACGCAACTCGTCGCGGTCGACCATCCGCAGGCCGTTGAATTCGGGAACGCCGAACTCGCCGACGGTATCCCAGACGCCAATCAGCCGGATCGGCGTTTCATCGTGGTGCTTCCAGAAGCGTCCGCCACGCTTCTTGCCGCGATCTTCCTTGTAATCGAGCCAGATTTTTTCCGCCAGGTCGGCCGCGCCGTCCTCGAGGGCGTCGACGTCGGGAATCAGCCCGGTGCGGGCAATGAACGCGCCCAGGCTACGCGCCGCCCAGGCGCCGCGCGAGAAGCCGAACAGCCAGATTTTGTCGCCTTTGCGATACACCTGCGAAACCAGCACGTAGGCGTCGATCATGCTGTCGTGCAAGCCGATGCCCTGGGTGCCGCCGAGCAGACTCTGCGTCCGCCCACCGTTGCCGACGCTTTCCAAATAAAAAGCGACGAGGTCCTGGTCATGTTTGACGAGGTGCGAACGGATCGGGCCCTTTTCCTCGACCGGCGTCTCGTCGCCAGGCAGCATTTCGAACAGGCGATAGACATTGGTCCGCTCGATCGGGTCGTTCCAGGTTCCATCCATGCAAACAACGATTTGTTGACTCATCGTTTTACCTCGTTTCTTCAGGTCAAGACAGCGGCGCGCCGGCGCCCGGTGCATACTCCCGCGTGCGGGCCGGCGGCGCCGCCGGCTGTCTCGAGGACGTGCGGCGGTTAGGGACCGTGGCGGGCGACAAACGGTTCAATGGTCCTTGCCGTCGATACGCGGCTGCAGAAAAAAGGGAATGTAACGCCAGCCGAGAATCGCGAAACTGATCATCCAGCAACCGGCGGCGGCGGCGATCCAGCGCGGATAGTTCACCGGGTCCACCTGCGTCAGCAGCGTGCGGATCATCAACCCGGCGATCATGATCCACAACACCATCTTATCGGCGGGTTCGAAAACCACCGGCCGCCCGGTATGACCTTTGGCGATGCGCACCAGCATCGCCGGCACGATCAGGCCGATCGCGCCGAAGGCAAAAACGTGCATCGGCAAGGAACCCGTCCACGCCGCATAGCCGCTGCGTTCGGCGCTCTCGAGCAGTAATTGTGCGACGATCGCCAATTGCCCGAGATACATGATCCCGATATCCAGCCGACGCAGCGCCAGGTGCGGATGCCAGAGCAGCCAGCGTCCGCCGATCAACACGGCCAGCAAGAGCGCCAGGCCACTGGCCATGGGCGCCGGCAGCAGGGAGGCGAAGATCAACGGCAGCGCCAGCAATTTGATGGCCCGGTCGAGCAGCGGATGACGCACGAGGTCGATGCGTAGCGCGTTGCGCATGAACTGGCTGACCGTCCGTTCGAGCATCACCAGAAAAGCGACCCGGAACAACCCCAACGCGATGCCGGTACCGACAGTGAAATATTCACTGGAGAGCAGCAGGATCTTGGCGAGCAGGAAAAGCGGCAGGATGATCAGAAAAAAGTAATTGTCGGCGAAGGCGTCGTTCCGCCGATGACGGATCAGCGACCACAGCAGCAAGCTCACCACGGTGCCGAGAAAAAGCACGTTCGACAGGCGAAAGACGATCGGCGGCAGATGGCCGGCGAACCACATCCCGGCGCGCTCGAGCAGCCAGGCGACAACCAGCGCCAGCAAGGCCGCACCGTGATAGCCGCGGATCTTCACCCAGTTCTTGGTCGCTGTCAGCAAGAAGCCGCCGAGCACCGCCCAGCCGAAACCGAAAAACATTTCGTGCGCATGCCATTGCACTGGCGAGAACGGACCGGCCGGCAGCGTCCAGGCGCCAACGAACAGCAGCACCCAAACCAGCGGCAAGGCGATGCCGGCCAGGCAGGCAAGGGTGAAAAACGGTCTGAAGCCGACCAGCCAGAATGGATGGTCCAGAAATTTCATGTCGGCGAGATCTCGATGAGCAAACCCGATCTGACTACGGGCGCCGCAACGACGGCGGCCCGAAAAAGTCAGCTTTCAAGTATAGGGGCAAGCGGCAGCCGTGTGTTCAGCGCGATTCCTTCACGGTTCCATCGTCGCCATTGCCGCCAGCAGTGACGCACTGGCGAATGGCGCCGGGCTGGACAGGCAGAGCGGTGGTCCGCCATCGCGGCGCGGCAGCAACAGCTCGTCGGCATGCAGCAGGAGTCGGTCGGCAACCTCGTCCGTCGCGCAAGGGCCATAAAGCGCATCACCGACGATCGGATGACCGATGGCCAGCAGATGGACCCGCAACTGATGCGTGCGCCCCGTCTGCGGCCAGAGCAGGACGGTCGAGCAGTCGCTGGCCGGATCGTACGCCAGCCGACAATAACGGGTCAGCGCCGCTTTGCCGAGCCGCGTATCCACCCGCTGCCGTGGCCGGTTCGGCCAGTCCGCCGTCAGCGGCAAGTCGATGACCCCGCGAGCGTCAACCAGACGACCATGCACGATCGCCAGATAGCGTTTGCCGACCCGCCGCTCGGCGAACTGCCGGCTGAGCCAGCGCTGCATTTCGTCACCGCGCGCCAGCACCATCAACCCGGAGGTCGCCATATCCAGCCGATGTACGACGCGCGCCTCCGGAAAGTCGGCCATCACCCGTCGCGCCAGACAATCCTGCTTGTCCTCGCCACGACCCGGCACCGCCAGCAATCCGGCCGGTTTGTCGACCACCAGCGTCAGCGGGTCGGCATGCCGCAACACGTAGGGCTGCCGCCGGGTTGGACCATCGACAACTGGAGTAATGATGATGGCGGAGGTCTCCAAAAAACATGTCGAAAACGCCGCAGACCCGACGGGTGCTACACCTCCCGTCGGAAGGCTCGCAAATGGCGATCAATCCGCTCCATGAAGCATCGCCGCCAATGCGACAAACGTCGCAACTTCGGACGTCAGGATCGTTCCTGGTTTTCAAGGTCAAGCGTCGGCGCCAGGGAAAACCACCATCCGCAAGCGACTGTCGTTGGTTACGGGGACGACACCCCAGCAATCACGTCTTGACCAGCGGCGTGAAGTCTGACCATTGTTCGATCCGTAAAGCGCGGATGTCGCGAACGGATTTCGGAAACCATGCCCGTGCACGCAACGCCTGAATGGCGAGGAAAAGATTCGCCATATCTTCGTTCTCGGTCACATACAGACTTCCTGCACGCGGCGAAAGCCGTATTCTCCGAGTATCGCGCCAATCTCGGTGTAGGCATGGGTCACACCTTTGGGATGATGTTTTTCGGTGTCGCTCACCACCAGATCGAAAGCCACCGCGTACATCAGCGAGCATCCGGGTCTTCGGACAGGTGGGTCAGCCGGTATTCGACCTTCTCCCCGGTCTCGACCATCGTCACCTCGATCATCCAGTCTCCATCAGCTAACCGACGCACGGCTTGGCCCACTTCGTACTTCGGCCCGAATGGCCCGAAGCTCTAGATCTTGCCAACCGGGATGGCTGGCGGCACGACGACGGCAGGCATGGAACTTCTCCCACGATGAAACAGGTTTAATGGTAGCCCAACACGGCGACCGGAAAACAGAGAAATTCGCTCCCGTGTCACCGCCGGTCACTTTCCTGGATTCCCGTGTCCTCGAGGTCCGCTTTTGGCCATTCGGACTCTGTGAAACGCTTTCGCAGAGAGTATCCATGACTGTCAACACGTGGCAAGCCGTCCCCGCTTGATGACTCAGCCTGACGGTTCGATGTATCTCGTTCATGCACTTTCAGGGTGATTCTGGCCAAGGTACCGTCATAAAAGGGCTTTGGGCGCCAAATCGCCGCCATGTTGCAAAAATCACACACTCCCGGCCTTGCCGGCGGCAAAATTTCCCGGCCGGCTTGCTCCAGTCCGCCGCGTTTGCCAGAATCCTTTCAACTTCTCGTCTTTTCGAGAGGTCAAGTTTGGTGAGGCGCTCGTCGGCCTCATCGATCTCAAACCTAGAGGAGATTCACCATGCAAAAGAAACTTATTGCGCTGGCAGTCGCTGGCCTGGCCTCGGGCGCTGCCTTCGCCCAGACCAACGTCACCATGTACGGTGTCGCCGATGCCGGCTATGTCTATAGCCGGGGTAGTGTCGCCAACGGTGCTGCCCCTGGCACCGCCAAGCCCGTTTTCAGCGGCATCCAGTCCGGTCTTCTGGCCGGTTCGCGTATCGGCTTCAGAGGCGAAGAAGCCCTGGGCAACGGCCTGAAGGCGATTTTCCGTCTTGAATATGCGCTCAATCTCGATCAAAACACCGGCGTCGGCAGTGGCGTGAGCGGACTCTATGCCCGCCAGCAGTTTGTCGGCTTGGCCGGCAACTGGGGCCAACTGACGCTGGGTCGTCAATATGCGCCAGGCTATGACGCCACGGTTAGAAATGACTCTTTCCTGGGCGCCGCTTTCTCGCCGCATTCCTTCCTGACCTCTACTGCCGGCAATACCATCACTCCCAACAGCGGTGCTCGCTGGAACAACTCCGTCGCCTATACCTCCGGCAATTACGGTGGCTTCCAGGCCAAAGCAATCTATGGTTTTGGCGAATACAGCCCGACTAACGCGGCTGGTGTGGCTGGTGGCGAGAACAACATCTGGGACGACGGCAAGGCCGGTATTGGCCTGAACTACGCCAACGGTCCGTTCAACGTCGATTTCGTTTATCAGGGTCGTTATGGTCAACGTACTGACCCGAGCTTGACGACTGTCAATGGTGACGATACCAACGAATGGTATCTGGGCGGCAGCTTCGACTTCAAGTTTGCCAAGCTTATGGCCAGCTATCAGAAGCAGAACGACAAAAATGCGTACAACAACGACAGCAATGTCTGGCAAGTTGGCGCAGTCATCCCGGTCTCCAGCGCGGGGAACATTCACTTGACCTATGCGCAACTGAATTGGGATCATGCCCGCAAGACCGTTGCCCTGCCGGGCGGAATCGACGGCAAAACCAAGTCCGGCGGCATCGCCTATTCGCATGGCCTGTCGAAGCGGACCACCCTGTACACCGGTGTCGTGCATGTCAAGAACAACAACGACTCCCTGGCCATCGCTCCAGGAACCGGCACGGGCGCTGTCGACAAGTCCAACACCACCTTCGTTGCCGGCATCAACCACACGTTCTAATTCGGCGGTTTTGTTTCGCAAACGGGCGCTGCGGCGCCCGTTTTTTTTGCGCCTTTCCCTGCCAAGGGCTCAGCGCTGGGATCTGCGGCCGCCGGATTCGTGTCACAAATGCAACAGTTCTTGGTTTTAGGGCTCGAGTAAGGCCAAGCGGGCTTGTTAGGCGGAAAGCGGTCTGACAAAATCGAGGCTGAATTTTCGACGTCGGTAACCGGCGTAAGCCAAAGCTTACCTTCAGCGTGCCAACCTACAGGAGATCATATTTATGCAGCGGAAACTGATCGCGCTGGCCATTGCCGGACTCGCTTCGAGTGCGGTGGTGGCGCAAACGAATGTCACCACCTATGGAGTGGCGGATCTGGGCTATGTCTATAGTCGCGGCGGCGGTGGTCCAGGCTTGGTGGCCAATAAATTTAGCGGTATCGCCAATGGCATCACCGCCGGCAACCGCCTCGGATTCAAGGGCGAAGAAGCCCTAGGCAACGGCCTGAAAGCGGTATTCACTCTCGAATACGGACTCAACCTCGATACCAATGAGGGTATCGGCACCGGCGGTCTCAATGCTCGGCAACAGTACGTCGGGCTGGCCGGTCGTTTCGGGACCATCGCTCTGGGTCGCCAGTATGGGCCCGGTTTCAACGCCGCGGCGAACAATGACGCGCTCGATGCCACCGATATGGGCGTTCAATCGAGTCTGAGCGTTTACGCGGGCAATTCGATCACGCCGAACAGCCCATCGCGTTTCAACAACGCGATCTCCTACACCAGCAACCCGATGGCCGGGTTCACGGTCAGCGCGATTTATGGCTTCGGTGAGAACAATCTGGGCGGGCTGGGCAACGCGCGGACTACCGACAACGGCAAGTTTGGGCTCGGCCTGAACTATGCCAACGGTCCGCTGAATCTCGATGCCGTTTTCCATAGCCGCCAGAATGTCGTCGAGGCCTTTCCAACGCCCGCGGGCACCGGTAAAGACATCAACGAGTGGTATCTCGGCGGTAGTTGGGATTTCAAAGTCGTGAAGGCCTATGCCAGCTATCAGGCGCTCAAAAATCACAACTCCGGTTCAGTTTCGGGTGCTTTTGGCAATGTCGCCGGGGGCGGAGCCATCGCCGCCAAAAATCATATCTGGACCGCTGGTCTGACGGCTCCGATTGGTCCCGGTACGCTGGGGGTAAGCTACGGTCGACTGAAACTCGACAACAGCAATTTTGGTCAGCCGGACGGAAAGACTTGGGGCTGGGGTACAATGTATACCTATCCGCTGTCGAAGCGTACAGCGCTTTACGCGGCATACACATATTTTGATAATGACCGGAATTCGATCGCGGTGCAGACTCAGGTCGCGGCCGACGGCTCGGGCATCGGTGTCGCCGGCGAGACCAACCACACCTTCGGTACCGGCATTCGTCACAGCTTCTGATCGTTCAGCCGCTTGGAAAGCGGGCGCCTTCGGCGCCCGTTTTTATTTTGAATCAAATCGTTATGCGTCTTGCGGACCAGAGTCGCACTACTTGCTCCCCGGCGCATTGCCCGGTATAATCCGCGCCTTTCGACCTCGTCGAAAACTATCGCTGCTTGGAAACCTCACCCATCATGGGGATCATTTGGCTTGGGAATAGGGTCACCTCTGCCAAGCTGTTTCGCCCGGTCACGGGTGTAAATTGAAAGAAAAATAGGGACTTACAGTTATGGCCAATAGCGCTCAAGCCCGCAAGCGTGCTCGTCAAGCCGTCAAGCAACGCGCCCACAACGCCAGCTTGCGCTCCAGCCTGCGCACCGCCGTCAAACGCGTGCAAAAAGCGATCGTCGCCGGCGACAAAACGGCGGCGCAAAGTATTTATCAACAGTCGGTGGCGGTGATCGACCGGATCGCTGATAAAAAGATCATCCATAAAAACAAGGCGGCACGTCACAAGAGCCGTCTGTCATCCCAGATCAAGAGCTTGGCGGCCTGACACACACAGGCGGCAAGCCGGTCGGCCTGCCTGCTCTTGCCTGTTACGGACTCGAACGGTGCGGCGCTTCGGCGCCGTTGCTCATTTGCTGGGTGCTGACGATTCTGCTTCCCAAGGAGGACCTTGGGTACCAGGCAGGAGTCGTTACAACCATGTCCCCGTACATAGCGGCCGGCGACTCTTACCCTCTTCTCGCCTTGGCCAATAGCCGGTAAACCAGCACATTGCCTTTGCCTTTCAAAGGAATCGCTTTCGGATCGGCGAAAATGAATCGATCCTGCAAGCGTTCGTAGGTTTGGCTATCGACCAGGATTCTGCCAGGCATTCCCTCGCTGGAAATCCGGCTGGCGATATTGACCGTATCGCCCCATAAATCGTAAATGAATTTCTTCTTGCCGACGACGCCGGCCACCACCGGACCGGTTCCGATGCCGATACGCACTTCGACGTGCCGCTCATTGACCTGAAAATCGTGCTGTAGCACCTCGACGATCTCCAGGGACATTTCGGCAAGGCGCTCGGAGTAATCGTTGCGGTTGTCGTTCAAGCCACCAGCGACCATGTACGCATCACCGATGGTCTTGATTTTTTCCAGCCCGTATTTTTCAGCCAGCTCGTCAAAGCAGGAAAAAATCTTGTTGAGCATCGCAAACACCTGTTTTGGCGGCAGTCCTTCAGCCAGTTTGGTGAAATTGACGATATCGGCGAACATCACCGACACTTCCGCGAAACCATCGGCGATCGGTTGCTTGCTGTTTTTGAGGCGCTCGGCGATCGGTGCCGGCAAAATGTTGAGCAATAATTTTTCCGATCGATCCTGTTCGTCCTGCAGCAGACGGTGCGCCTCCTGCAAGTGCTCTTGCGCTTTGTGTTTTTCGTTATCGGAGTAGCGGAGCAGCAGGTAAACGATGATCGATACCGAAACGAAATTCAGCGCAAAAAACAGCGCGGCGGTCTGCGACGTCACTTTCTGTTTTTGCATCAGCAAGGTATCAGGAAGGTAATAATCGAAAAATCCAGAGAGAACGGTCAGAAAGACGTAGGCGAAAAACCAGGGCGTGGACGCTCGCGGACCAATGAACAACACCGCCCCGATCGGCGCGAGCAGCGCCCACAGGCTGATGCCACTGGCGGTGATGAAACTGCCGATGCTCCATTGAGCGACGAAGGGGGTGAACAAGAACAGAGACAATTGAAAAATTCGGAACACGTGAAAATTCAACGTCTTGAAATAAAACAACATGTTGCCGACCAGCAACAACTGCAGGATGAAAGGCAGGTTGGATGAGAAAGGCAAACCGAGCAGCCAGTAGATCGACAACCACAACACCGACGCCAGGCAAATCAAGCCGGTGGCAAAAATCAACAGCGATTTCTGCAGTCGCAATTCCTCCGAGTCGGCCGGCGAGATTCCCGCTTGACGGAGACGTTCGAAGAAGGTTGACCCGCTGTTCATCGGGGCGGATGGCGATGCAGCGGTTCGACATGGTGCGTTTGCGCCGCGGCATGGTGATGAAGTCGCGCGTGCGGGTCGGCGGTTGGTGCCGCCAGACCGATGCGTTGCGGCAGCAGCGAACCGACAACCATCGCGCCCAGGCTGATGCCGAAGCCGATCAGTTGTGGCGGGATCAACGGCTCGGCCACCAACCCTTCGATCAGTAGCCAGCTGCCGACGCCGCCGACGATCGCCGCCAGCGCGCCCTGCGTCGTCGCACGCTTCCAGAAGGCACCAAGGAACAAGGGGACAAACGCGCCGGCCAAGGTGATCTTGTAGGAGTTCTCGACCATCTTGAAAATCGAGGCGTCCGAGTTGAGCGCGAAGAGCAGCACGACCAGGGTAAAACCGACCAGTGTCAGACGCATCACGCGCAGGAAAGCGTGATCGCCGAGCCGCGGCAACAGGTTGCGGACAATGTTTTCCGAGAAGGCGACCGACGGCGCGAGCAGCGTCGCCGACGAGCAACTCATGATCGCCGACAACACGGCGCCGAAGAAGATCGCCTGTGCGAAAACCGGCGTGTGCTCGAGGACCAGCATCGGCAGCACCCGTTGCGAATCGCTGGCGATCAGGGCATTGAATCGCTGCGGATCGATCAGGGTCGCCGAATAGGCGATGAACATCGGGATGAAAGTGAAGCAGAAGTAGAGCGCCGCGCCGATCAGCGAGGCGTAGAGGGCGACACGGGCGCTTTTCGCCGAGGTGACCCGCTGGAAGACGTCTTGTTGCGGCACCGAGCCAAGCATCATTGTCACCCAGGCGGCAATGAACGGCAGCCATTCGATCACGCCGCCTTGCGGGAAAAAGTCGAGTTTACCGGCGGCAGCGGCGTGGTTGACGACGATATCGACTCCGCCGGTCAGCCCGGCGACCACCTGGCCGATATAAAGCATGCCGCCCATGATCACGCCGAGTTGCACGAAATCGAGTATCGCCACCGACAGCATGCCACCAAAGGTGGTGTAGGTGAGCACGATCAGGGCACCGATGACCATGCCGACAGGCGTAGACACCACGTCCTGGGTGACGATGTTGAAGATCAGTCCGAGCGCTTTGATCTGTGCCGAGACCCAGCCGAGGTACGAGGTGACGATGCACAAGGTGGTCAGCACTTCGACGGTGCGATTGAAACGCAGGCGGAAATAGTCGCCAAGGGTCAGGATGTTGAGTTTGTAGAGCATGCCGCCATAAAAAAGGCCGGCGATCACCAGACACAAGCTGGCGCCGAAAGGGTCGGCGACCACCCCGCGCAGTCCTTCCTTGACGAAGGTGGCGGAGACGCCGAAAACCGCTTCCGCGCCAAACCAGGTGGCGAAAACGGTGGCCGCGACGACCGGCAGCGGTAACGAACGGCCAGCGACGGCGAAATCCTTGCTGTTGTGTACCCGGGTGGCAACGAACAGACCGATGCCAATCGATGCAAACAGGTAAATGACGACGAACCAAATCAGCATGAGACAGGCCCTGGGGCGAATGATCGACGGCGACGCGCACCGACACAGGCGACCGATCAGGCATTATGTCATGCTGACCGGGTGCTGGTGAAGCACCCGGCCGTCGGCCAGGATGATCGCTCAATGCTGATGTCATGTGGCTTTTGAACCGTGCTTCGTGTCACCCCCGTGTTTGAGTCGATGGCGCGACAACGTAGCCAGTCGATTGGTGCTCGGACACTGGTTTGACTCAGATCCCAGCTCACAGATCCTTCCATGATCACCTCGTCCTCGTTGGCAAATCCAGGAAGATCGCCAGCATCACCGGCGCGCGCAGCGCCTGACGACCATCCTCAACACCGAGTTCGGAAGCAGACCTCTTGGGCGGAGGTATTTCATTCCGCCGGAATTAAATGACAATGACGAGTCCCATGACAGCGACACGGATTCCGGCGGTGAATCCGGTTGCGCTTGAACCTCGTGACGCTTTGTGACAGAGTGTCAGGCACGGGTCGGCGACGGGAGAGCCGCCCGGACCTGCTCTTCGCGTGCCAAGCCGCGATGCCTGCGGCCAGCACGGCCCACCGCTGCGAGGATCCGCCGATGCCCAGCCGCCCACCTTATGTTTTCATCTCTTACCGGCACGAGCCGAATACCACCGGCATCGTCACGCAGTTTTACGATCAATTGCGGATGTATCAGCAGGGTTTCGGCCTCGACGGGGTTTTCCTGGACAAGGATAAGCTGGCCGCCGGCAACGTCTGGCGCGCCGAAGTGACGGCGGCACTCGAAAGGACCACCCATTTCGTCGCCATGCTGACCAACGGCTATTGGTTGTCCGACGAATGCCACAAGGAGCTGGCTTACGCCGTCGGCCGCTATCGGTTGGAGGGGCCAGCGGCGATCCGGCTGCTTTTCGTGCAGGTGCAAAAAATCGCTCCCGAATTGCTGGCCTTCGACCAGCCGGCAGCCGACGCCAACGCCGCCTTCGTCAATGACCAGTTAGGCCAAGCGTTTCCCGCCTTGAAAACGGTCGGCGACCTGCAATTTCTCGGGCCGTTTGATGATTACGCCCGCTTGATCCGCTTGCCCGCGGAGAACGATCCGCTGCTCGGTGACGCGCTTTTTCAACTGATGATGCGGCTTAAAGCGACTCTGCCGGCGAAGGAGTGACCGTCGGTGAACGATTCACGGCCCACCGTACCACCGCCCGCCCTCTCGAGACGGGCGACGGATCCTTGAACGACCAACGGCTGAGCGTCGGGAGATAAAGTGGGCCGCACCAGCTACCGTGAACGGATCAATGCCGCCTCGGCGAGCGCCGAGGACGACCCGGCACGGCACGCCGTCGATCCGACGCAGCGGACGATCCGCGCCATCTGGGCCGACGATCCGCTCAGCGTGCCGATCGTGCGCGGCTTTCGCGACAAGTTCGCCGTTTACCCGCGCGACAGCGGCCAGCGAACACTACACCTGAACGATTTCGACGTCTGTCCGCTGGCCGGCGACGCCAGCCGCGCCGCCCAGGCGAGGACCTTGGCCGATCTGAGCGCCGACGATTTCGTGCTGGTCTTCTCGGATGCGCTGCAGCAAACGCAGTACGCCAACGCGGTCGGCAACCTGTTCCGCTTTTTCACCCGCGAGGTGCTGGCCCAGGCCGACGCGCCGGTCTTCTGGCTCGGTGCGGCGCAGAAAGTGGATACGGAACTGGCGACGATCGGTGACACGCCCCTGAAAGCTTACGGGTGGCAAATCCTTCACCGTGACCCGCCGGGGCGCTTCCGGCGCGAAAACAGCGTCGAACTCGACGATGATCTGGCCGAAGCGGTGCATAAGGTGCTGCACTTTCGCAAAACCGACCGTCCGGGCGGCGGGGAAGCGTCTCCGCCGCCCAGTGGCGGCCTGTTCGGCCGCCTGCGCGGTCTTTTTCATTCCTGATCGGACGACTGGCGATGACGACTTTCATCGGTTCCGGCGATTCGACGGCGCTCGGCCGCCGGTTGCCGCCCTGGATCAATTCACGCGGCGAACAGATCGCTGACTTGCGGCATCCGCGACACCCGGCCGGCTACCTGGCCGATCCGGGACTGGTCGATGCGGTGAACACCGCGCTGATTCTCGGCAAGCCGCTGCTGCTCACGGGTCGGCCGGGCAGCGGCAAGAGCGAACTCGCCGAACGCATCGCCTGGGAATTCGCTCTCTCGCCGGTGCTGCGCTTCGAAGCGCAATCGCTCAGCGAGGCCCAGGAACTGTTCTACCGCTTCGATCTGGTCGGCCAGATGGCCGACGCGCAACTCGCCGCCGCCTTGCGTCAGCCGCCGCAACCGCCGGAAGCGTTTCTGACCTTCGGACCACTCGGCAAGGCGATTCTCCACGCCAACCCGGCGCCGTACGGCGATCTGCTCGACAAGGAGCACCGCGCCGACGCCGCGTTGCCGAAGCCGGCCGGGGCGCCTGCGCCGGTCGATCCGCCGCCGCCGGCGCGGCGCAGCGTGGTGCTGATCGACGAAATCGACAAGGCGGCGCGCGATGTACCGAACGACCTGCTGAACGGCATCGAGCGGCTCGAATTCCGCATCCGCGAACTGCGCAACCGGCCGGTGGCGGCGCCCGACGAGCCGACGCTGCGGCCGATCGTGCTGATCACCAGCAACTCCGAGCGCGACCTGCCCGAACCGTTCCTTCGCCGCTGCGTTTTCCACCACATCGCCGAACCGGACCAGGACAAATTGCGGGAAATCCTCCGCGCGCGGGTCGCCGGCCTGGATGACCGTGACGATGACGATGGCGCTGGTGTCAGCGACGATGACCGACCCGCCAGCCGGCCGCTGCCGCCATTTTACGAAGCACTGCTGTCGTTCTTCGTCGCTTTTCGTGACGACCCGGGTGCGCGCACCGCCTACACCCCCGGCACCTCGGAACTGCTCGACTGGACGCGGGTTCTGCGCCAGCTCGGCGCCGACGCGCAACGCGATCTGGCCGACAATGCCGCCTGGCTGGCGCGCTCGCTGGGCGCGGTAGTCAAGCACGGCGACGACCTGGCGGTACTGCAACAGGCATTCATCCGCCTGCGCAGCCTCGATCTACGCCATCCCGCCGCCGCGCGCCCGGGTTCGCGCGCCGCCTGACAAGCCGCGAGTCGCGATGAGCGCCGCCGAAGAAAGCGCCGTCTTTCGCCGGTTCCCCGGTGGCATCGATTCGCTGGTCGTCTTCCTGCGTCAGCGCGGATTTCGCGTCGGCGCCTCGGAAGCGATCGATGCCGCTCGGCTGGTCCGCGCGCTGGCGAGTCAGGCGACGGCCGCCAAGCCCGGCGACGACGCCACCTGGCTGGCGCCCAAACTGCGGCCGATCTTTTGCAAGAACCGCGACGACCAGCAACGTTTCGATGCCATTTTCAGCGAGTGGGCGCGCGACGGGGTCGGCGGTCCACCGGTCACCCAGGCGCCATCGGCGCCAGCCAACCCGCCGCCGGTTACTGGAACCCCGAACCGGCACGGGTACCTGGCACTCGTCATCGCGCTGCTGATCGCGGCATTCTTCCTCTACCGACAGTTCAACACGCCGCCTTCGCCGCCAACCGGTAGTCAAGCGCCCAGCGTCGCCGCGGCGGCGCCAAGGCCGGCCTCGCCATCGACGCTGGCGGTCGCGCCGACCGCGCCGGCCAGCGACGGCACCGAGGCGTCCTTCGACGGCGTCTTTCCACAAGTGCGTTATCAAGCGCAATGGCGTCCGTGGGTCGGCGGCGCGCTGCTCGCGGTGTTTGGTCTGGCGCTGTGCGCTCTGCTGTTGCCGTTCGCCACGCCATGGCTCGGTCACGCGCAACGCAGCGGCCGACCGATCGCCCTAGACGACAGCAGCCTGCGTCAGGAAGCCGAGCGTATCGTACCGCCGCTAGCCACCGACGTCGCCGCGCGGCTGGCGCGTCATGTCCCCGGCCCGGCCGACAGCGGCCGGCGATTGCAACGCCGGCCACCGCTTGACGTCGGTCGGACACTCGAAGCGACACTTCGTCAGCTTGGCATCCTGCGTTTGCGCTATCGCCGGGCCCGCCTGGCTCCATCGTATCTGCTGCTGGTCGATGGCGACGAACAGAACGACCCGCGCAGCCGCTTGTTCTACCATTGGGCGCAGCGTCTGCAGCGCGAGGGGATCGACGTCGATATCCGCCTGGTGCGTCACGACCCGACCACTGGCGGCGTCCATCTGCGCCAGCCGGGAGGCCGCGACGGCGAAGCACTCGATCTGCTGCCGACGCCACCGGTCGGCCAGCGGCTGATCGTCATCTCCGACGGCACGCTGCTGGTTGACGAGCAGGGCCGGCCACGCGACTGGCTGGCCCGCGCCCGGCTGCACCACTGGCCCGAGCGCGTGCTCTTCACCCCGCGCGAACCGCGCCGTTGGGACGCTCGCGAAGCGGCGATCGAACGTCCCGAGCGTAGCGCCGACCCCGGTTTCATCGTCCTGCCGATCGACGAGAACGCGCTCGCCGCCTGGTCCGAACTGATCGTCAGCGGCCAGTTGCCGGATTTCGCGCTCAGCCGGCCGCAGCGTTACCCGCGCCTGCTGCGCCGCGTCGAGGACGCGGCCGGCGATCAGGCGGAGCAGACGCTGCTGGCCGACACGCCGCCGTTCTCGGCGGCGGAAATCTCGGACCTGATCGCCCAACTCAAGCTCTACCTCGGCGAGAACGGCTATTACTGGCTGTGCGTCTGCGCGATCCCGCCGATCGTCCGCTGGCAACTGACCTTGTTGCTCGGCGAACAATATCTGCGCAACGCCGGTGTCGACGATTCGCAACTGGCGGCGTACATCGCCCGCTATTACGGACGGCTGGCCGGCCTGCCGTGGCTGCGCCGGCAAAAAATGCCCGACTGGCTGCGGCTGGCGCTGCTCGACAGTCTGCCGACGGCGATTCAGGACGAGCTGCGCCAGGCGGTGCTTGGCCGTCTCGGTCAACTGCAGCCGGCCGCTGGTGGCGGCGAGACCTTGCACCTCGAAGAACCACCGGGACCGCTGGGGCGTCTGGAAAATGCTGGACGTCCCCTCCGCCTGCCGGGAACCGCCGATCCGCCGCCGACGGATACCCTGTACCTCGGTTTTCTCGCCGGCTACACGCCGCGGCAACTCATCTTGCGCGCACCGCGCCAGTGGTCGGCGTGGTTGCCACAACTGCCGAAAACGCGCCGCCGCGGACAGTGGCGCGATCGTCTGTCGGCATGGCGCGACCGCCTGTTCTGGCGCGACGGCCTGGCTTTCCTCGGCGGTGCGCCACAGCGCGGGCTGTGGTTGGCGTTGACCGTCGCCACCGCAGCCGGCGGGCTGGCCTGGCTCGCTGATCCGGCGAATCTGTCGCCCCGCTGGCGCCAGGCGGTGTATGTCGACCAGGCGCGGGCCGTCGCCCTGCCGCAACTCGGGCTCACCGGCGAGTTGCTGTACAGCCCGGATGGCCAGCGCCTGCTGACGCTTGGCGAACCGCAGCGCGGACAGTTGTGGGACGCCGGCAGCGGCCGGCCGCTGGGCGCGCCGCTGCGCGGTGAACCAGGGAAACTCCAGGCGGCTTTCAGCGCCGACGGGCGGAGGCTGGTCAGCCGGGTCAACGATCGCCAGCTCGATTTTCGGGACGGGACGACTGGCGATCTGCTCGGTCCGGCGCTAACCTATCCCGAACCGATCGCGGCGATCGGCTTCAGCCCGGCCGGTCTGCGGGTGGTCACCAGCGGAATCGGCCACGCCACCCGACTGTGGGACGGAGAAAGCGGCCGGCCGATCGCCGAGTTATTGCCAGAACGGCCAGCCGATGCCGGTGACCTACGGATTCAATTCAACGCCGACGCGTCGCGCCTGCTTGCCGCCAGCCACACAGAAGGTACGCTCCGGCTGTGGGAGACGACCACCGGCCAGCCAGCTGGCACGGCCAAGCTATCAGATACCTTGCGCGTGCAAGTGTTCTCCCCTGGCTTGCCAACGACGAGGACTGAATATTCCTTCCAATCAATCGTATTGAGCCCCGACCTGCGATTGATGGCCGTCGTCGTTTTGGGTAACCGCATCCAACTATGGAACGTCGAAAATGGTCAGCAAATCGGCCGCGATCTGGAACACCAAGGAACAATCCACCGGCTCCGCTTTAGCCCCGACAGCCGGCGCCTGCTCAGCACCAGCGCCGACCACAGCGCGCGACTGTGGGACGCCGCCAGCGGCCGCCCGCTGGGCCAGCCGATGCGCCATGACCAAGAGGTATACGACGCGGCGTTCAGTCCGAACAGCCGCTTTATCGCCACCGGTGGCGCCGACCGCCGCGCCCGTCTATGGGACAGCGAGAGCGGCACAGCGGTCGGCGTTCCGTTGCTGCACTCGGCCTCGGTCAATCGCCTGGCTTTCGCGCCGGATGGCCAACAGTTGGCCACCGCCAGTTTTAACCAGTCGGTCCGCTTGTGGAGCGCACGGCCGACGCCACCGCTGCACGCCGTGCTGCCGCAACCGGCGGCGCTGCGCCGCGCATCGTTCAGTCCGGACGGCGAACGATTGCTCTCCGCCGGCGACGACGGCAACGTACGGTTATGGGACAGTCACAACGGTCAGCCGATCGGCGACGCGCTGAGCCACGGCGCGGCGGTCAACGACGCCCGTTTCAGTGCCGACGGACTACGGGTAGTCACCGCCAGCGACGACCAGACCGCCCGCCTGTGGGACGGCCTCAGTGGCCGGCCGATCGGCGCGCCGCTGCCGCACCAGGGCGCGGTGCGGCGGGCGCAGTTCAGTCCGGACGGCCAACGTCTGGTCACCGCCGGTACCGACCGGCAGGCGCGGCTGTGGGACGGCCGTAACGGTCAACCGCTGCTCGCGCCGCTCAAGCATGCGGACACGGTGAATGACGCCGCCTTCAGCGCCGACGGCAAACGGCTGCTGACCGCCAGCGACGACGGCACGGCGCGCTTGTGGGACGTCGCCAGCGGCCAGCCGCTCGAGGTGGTCCTGGTGCACCCGGAGCCGGTCACCCAAGCCATGTTCTGCGCCGACGACCAGCGGATCGTCACCGTCAGCCTTGATCGGCGCGCCCGGCTGTGGGACAGCCGCAGCGGCAGGCCGCTGGGCACGGCGATGAGCCATCCGGCGACGATCAGCGGCGCCGACTGCAGCGTTGACGGTCGCCGGATCGTCACCGCCAGTCTCGACAATACCGCCCGGCTGTGGAACGGCGAAACCGGACAGCCGCTCGGCCGCGTGCTGCGCCACGAAGACGCGGTGTGGCACGTCGCCTTCAGTCCCGACGGTCGACGGGTGCTCACCGCCAGCGCCGACCGTAGCGCGCGGCTGTGGGATGGCAAGACCGGTGAACCGCTAGGCGCCGCGCTGCGCCACGCGCAACCGGTGCGCCACGCGACTTTCAGCGCCGATGGCGGGCGGCTGGTCACCGCCTGGGGGGCGACCGCCTCGGCCAGCCCCGCCGTCGGATCGCCAGCGGCGCCGTCCGTCTCGCCATCGCCCGCCGCGCCAACAGTCGCCCGCCAATCGACTCGTCAGTCATCGCGCCCGCTGGCGACGGTTCAGAACAACGCGCCGACAAGAAAAAGCACGCCGTTGTCGGGCCAGCCGAGGGTCGAGCCACCGCCGGCCGATACGCCGAAAGCGGCCGACCGGGCAAGCGACGGCCAACCCTCGCCCGCCAATTCCCCCGCCATGCGGCTACCGCCCAGCAAGGACAAGGCCGCGAACCCGCCAGCGTTCGATCTCCCCGAGCGCGCTCCTCAACAACAGCAAGCGCCGTTGCGCGGTCCGAGCGGTGCCTCCGCGCCCTCTTTTGACCTTTTTCCCACCGCCTGGGCCAACGGCAACAGCAAGGTTCCAGACCAGCAAAACCCGCCAGCGGAGCGTTCGCCGGCGCCGATCAGCGTGAGTGCCACGGCCAAGGCGTTGACCAGCGCTTCGGGTACCCTGGCGGTATCCGGCACCGGCTACCGCGGCGGCGCCACCGTCTGGCCCGTGCCACCGGACCCTTTGCCGATCCCCGACAGCCGTCCTGTATGGCCGCTCGGTTGGTGGTTCGCCGGGCTGCTCGGTGCCTGGTTGACCGTCGCCATCCTTCTGGCCTGGCGTGCCCGCCGTCGCTTGCGCCGGCTGTGCGCCACCGACGAGAGCGCGCCACCGCTGATGGCCGCCGCCTGATGAGCGCCGCGCCGCCATCACCAACCGGGGCGTCCGAGCATTCGCCCGAAGCGGTGCGGCCGGCGGTCGCACCGCCGCCAACATCCCTCTGGCGGCGGCGACTGGCCTCGGTCGTCGGCGGGGTCCTGCTGCTGCCGCTGGCCATCATTGGCGGACTGTGGCGACTGTTTGCCGGCGCTATCGGGCAGCGTGGTCGATTGATCGCTTTTGCCCGGGCGCTGGCCCGATCGTCACGGATCGGCCGCTTCCTGGCCGCCGGCGGCGCGGCGAGCGTTTTGATTTTGAGCGTGATCCTGCTGGAATTGGCGCCCGGGTCACCGTGGTCGGCGGCTTGGATCGGCGTGCTGCTCGGCGTCGGCGGCGCCCTGCTGATTTTGCCGGAATGGCTTGGTTGGCCGCGCCGGATGACGGCGCTGGTCGCCATCAACCTGCTGATGCTCAGCGCGGCGACCGAGTGGTTGCGCACCACACTGGCGCCGGCCACCTGGCCGGCGGGCCTCGGCTCGTTTTCCCCTCTGCTCGGCGCGCTCTTGCCGTCATTGCTGCTTGGCGGCGGTGGACTGCTGTTCCTGCCCACCTTCCTCGGCGGCAATTCGTCGCTGATCGGCCTGCTGGCGGCACTGGGTGGCGGACTGCTGCTGTCGGCGCTGGGCGCCGGCAGCATCCTGAACGCCGTGACGGCGGTGATCGACCTGTGGCCCGGTCCTGGCAAGACGCTGGTCATCGAATTTTTGGCGGCGACCGCCGTCTGGTTGGCCGCGCTGGCGCTCGCCGCGATGGAGACGCGGCTGCCGCCGCGGTGGTCGGCTCGCCTGCTGCTCTGGCGCAGTGTCCTGTTGTACCTCGGCGGCGTGCTCGCCGGGGTCGGCGTCGCCCTGCAACTTTATCCTCCGCTGTTTGTCGGCGCCTGGCGACTGCTTTTCGCCACACCGTTCGAAGGGCTGGCCGTCGCGGCGAGCGCGCTGCTCAGCACGCTGGCCGGACTGATGACAGCGGCGTTCTTCCTGCTGTTACCGCGCGTACTGGCCCGACGGCAACTGGCCGGTCGATTGACCGCCACCGCCGCCGGCGAGGCCGGCTGGTTCGCCGCCTTGGCTCTGGCCGCCAGTTCGGCCTTGCTCGCGGCGTTGCTCGGCATGGAAAGTGGCAGGGTGGATTACGCCGATCTGGAGCTGGCGCCGGTGTCGGCGCTGGCCGTGGTGGGTGTCCTCACCGCCGTCGCGCATACCACGTTGCGTCTGCTGCTCGGCTGGCCGGCGAAGCAAAGGCAGCCGGAGGCGACAATGACGCGGGGCAACCCTCTGCTGGTCTTCCTGCCCGAACGGACACCGACGGCCGCCAGCCAGGCGCTGGCGATCCGCGCCATCCGCGCCTGGATCGACGCGACCGGCGGACCGGTGACGCGGGTCGCGCCAGCGGCGGCGGCCTTACGAATCGGCGGCGCGCACCTGCGGCTCGCCCAGCAGGCCGGTTTGCTACCGGCGTTGTTCGTCGATCGCCACTGGCAGGCGGCCAACTGGCAGCGCCTGCGGCCAGCGAACGAGGTCGCGGCGTCGGTTCTGCCGCTCGCCGAACTCTACGGCGGCGCCGCGGCCTGGCGGACGGCACTCGCCGAGGCGCCGGACGACGCCCGGGTGCTGGTCATCGTCGGCGATTCGCCGCTGGCCTGGGATACCGCGTTTTTCGACGCCCTGCCCAAACGCGGCGAGATTGTCTGCGATGCCGCCGCCATGCCACCGACCCGTGTCGACCGACAGACGCTGGCCTTCGTCGACGCCGCCCGTCGTGACGACTGGCTGAGCGCCTTTCTTCAGCGACAGCGCCCAGCGGTGGGTGCGACGCGCCGCCTGTTGCTGCTGTACGCCCCCCCCGACGTGGCGATGGCGCAGGCATTGGCGGCGGCCCTCGACGGTTTGAGCGATCCGCAGGGTCAGCGCATCGTCGCTTCGCCAATCGCCACCACCCTGGAGAATAGTCTCGCCGTGCTACGACTCGACGGCCGCAGCCTGGCCACGGCGGTCGGTCTCGGTGCCCGCTTCGCCGTTCGAAGCGCCGCCGGGCGACCCGGACTGCAGCTCAGCCTGATCAAGGCGATGGCCCAATACTGGCTCAACCTGTACCCGGCACGGATTGACCTGCTGGTCCTCGAAACGGCGGTTGCGTCGACCAGCCAGGCCATGCTGGCCGGCGGCCTGGATCGCGATGCCGACGCCGTATACTCGCTCCTCCCCGCCGAGACCGATGCCGACGACCAACCCCGCCTGTACGAGCGCTCGGCGTACCGCGCCACCTGGCGCCTGCCGCCGCGTTCGGCGCTCGACGCCCACCGCGTCAGCGAACTGGCCCGCGATTGGCTGGACGGCCGCTGGTCGCCGTTGCCGCCGACCGTCACGGCAAGCTCGGAGGCCACACTCGAGGGATCGGCGTCAACGATCGCGGCAGAAGTCCCCTTGCCGCCCGAGTCACCATCGCCACCCGAGCCAGCCCCCGGGACGACCCCGGCGACAGCGACCGCCAAAGCGCCAAATGCGTCCATAGCCCCGGAAACGCCGGCCGCCAAACCATCGCCAGTGAAGGCGCATGTCCTCTACGCGTCCCAGGACCAGCGCGATTACCAGACGCTGCGCCGCCATCTGTCGGTCTTTGAAGCCGACGGACTGATCGCTTTTCGGCAGGATGCGCCGCGGGAACGCGACTGGGCCGTGGAAATCACCGCCACCTTGGCCGAAGCAGAACTGGTCCTGACGCTGTTCAGCGCCGAGTTTCTGGCTTCCTCCCATTGCCTTGGCGAACTCGATCAAGTGCTGAAGCGCGCACTTTCGGGCCAGACCCGGCTGATCCCGATCCCGCTGCGCGGCAGAGAGTGGCTGAAACTGAACCCGCTGCTCGCCCGCTTCCCGGCTTTGCCAGCGGACGGCACTCCGGTCGCCGAAACGCCGGTTCCCGAGCAGACCTTCGCCGACATCGCCCTCGCCATCCGCCGGATCATCGACGAATTGCGGCCCAAGACCACGCCGGATGACCCGCTTTCACCGCCCCTTCCTTGATCCATCGGGCCATAAATGGTCCGTGCCGCCCGTGGACAGGAAAGACCGGCGATCGAAACCCTGAAGCGTCACGCGCACCGGCGGGCGATCCCGAAAGGGCGAATCGTCGGCGTATCCGGCGAAGGCTTAGCCTGCCGGGTACGCGCCGCTCCGGAAGGCGTCGACTACCGCCTCAGGCCGTAGCACTATTTCTTCGTCCGCTTTCTTCAACTTGCGGGGACATTCACCCACCAGCGTGCCTATGCCGGGCACAGACGAAAAAAAGCCCCGACAAGCGGGGCTGCGGGTGGGTCGATACGACGCGGCGATCAGAAGGCCAGCGAATATTGAGCACTCAAAATCCAGACGCTGGAATCGTATTCACCGATCACCGTGCCGCGATTGGTCAATGGGTTGGCCGTGGTCTGGTTGTTATTGATCCGAGTGGTCGGGATATGCAGGTACGCGGCACCGAGCTCGAGGGTATGATCTTTCGCCGGTTTCCATTGCGCGCCGAGAGTGAACCAGGTCCGGTTGTTGTCGGGTAGCGACACCAGGCGGGTGTTGTCGTTCTTGACCGGGGATTGGTCATAGGCGATGCCGAACATCAGTTTCCAGGCATCCGACAAGGCGTAATTGGCGCCCAGGGCGACACGATAGGTATTCCTGAAGTCGGCATCGAGGTCCTGCACCGGCGCACCGTTCTGTGGCCCGGAGGTGCGGACGATGTGGATGGTCTTGATCGAGCTCCAGCCGGTCCACGACAAGTCGCCCAGCATTTCCCAACGATCGCTCAGACGTTGCGCGACACTGAGGACGAAGGTGTCGGGAACTTTCAAATCGGCTTTGACGTTGCTTTGCGCGCCGCCAGCAACCAACGCGGCCATCGTTCCATTCGCCGCCGGCGTCCCGTTACTGCTCAAAGTGGACGAGCCGCTGGTGTGATAAAGAATTGTCGAGCGATAGGAGACACCGATTCTGGTGGCTGGCGAGAGGGTGAACAACGCGCCGACATTCCATCCCCAGGCATCGTCGTCAATTTTCAAATGCGCCTTCAAGCCAGCGAGGCCCGGGGAGGCGACACCCACCTGACGGTAGTAGTCGGCCTGGATCCGCTGCCAGTTCAGCCCACCGCCGATCGACACTTTATCATTGATGCGATAGGCGATCGACGGGTTGAGGTTGATGGTCCTGATGTCGAACTCATCCGACTGGGCGCTGCCTTTCCATGGTGAATCGTACTTGGTCGCCAAACCGAACGGGGCGCCGATACCGAAACCGAGGAACAAATCCTTGCTTAATCCCCACGACAGATAGCCGTTCGGGATCGCCGCCACCCCGCCGGCATCACCGCCGTTGCCCGCGGTGCCGAGAACGCCGACGCTCGACCCCTGGTCAGTGAATTTGAAGCTCGGCCGGACCAGGGTCAGGCCACCGGAAACTTCGCGCGGCTGCAACTGGGTCATCCCAGCCGGGTTCCAGAAGATGGTCCCGGCGTCGCTGGCCTTGGCCGCCGAGCCGGCGTAAGCGCTACCCAGACCGCTGCCCTGCTCCATCAGTTGAAAACCCGATGCACCGGCGGTGCCCGACAAGGCGGCCAGGATCAGCAGTGGCATCATCTTGCTGGCAAACGGCTGGATCATCACTTTCTTTCCCTCTGAAAAATACCGTGTCATGGTGGTGTCTCCTGTGTGGATGGATACTCGCCGCGATTCTGAGCCGCTGGCTGAAAATTGTTCCGAATCATGATCCTAAGTCGGCGGAACGAAAAAATCTCCCTGTCCCGGTCCGACAAGCGAATCCGCCACACAATTTGTCTGTTTTTTACCACGGCCAGACACCGACGGCCCGCCGGGGCGAGCCGTCAGTCGGAGGATCCCGGACGGTTTATCGCCGGCCGCTGAGTCAGCCGGGACGACGATAGAAGGTCCCGCCTTCGGCGACCCGTTGGCGCAACAGCGGCGCCGGCGCCCAGAAATCCGTTCCCAGTCGTTCGGCATAGCTCTCGACGGTGGCCAGCACTTGTGGCAAGCCAACCTGGTCGGCGTAGAACAGCGGCCCGCCACGCCATTTCGGAAAGCCATAGCCGTTGAGCCAGACCATGTCCACATCGACCGGCCGGGCGGCGACGCCCTCGTCAAGGATTTTCGCCGCTTCGTTGATCATCGAGTACACGCAGCGTTCGACGATTTCCTGCTCGCTGATTTGCCGCCGGGTGATGCCACGGGCTTGCGAATGGGCGACGATCAGCGCTTCGATCGCTGGATCGGGCAGCGGCGTGCGACTGCCCGCGTCGTAGCGATACCAGCCGGCAGCGGTTTTTTGTCCCAGCCGCCCGAGCTGGCAGACCTGATCGAGCAGATCGCAGTCGCGCACGCCGGGGCGGCGCAAATGGGCGCGGGCCTGGCGGTTGCGCCAGCCGATATCCAGCCCGGCCAGGTCGCTGACCGCGAACGGCCCCATCGGGAAGCCGAAATCGACCAGCGCCGCGTCGACCTGTTGTGGCAGCGCGCCTTCTTCGAGCAGGAACCAGGCCTCGCGCGTGCGTTGGGCGAGCATGCGGTTGCCGACGAAACCGTCGCAGCCGCCGACCAGGACGGCGACCTTGCCAAGCTTACGGCCCAGCTTCATCACCGTCGCCAGCACCTCCGGCGCGGTTTTGGCAGTGCGAACGTTTTCGAGCAGCCGCATGACGTTGGCCGGGCTGAAAAAATGCATCCCGACCACATCCTGCGGGCGACGGGTGAATTCGGCGATTTGCGCGACATCGAGATACGAGGTATTGGTCGCTAGAATCGCGCCGGGTCTGGCGATCGCATCGAGTTGCTCGAACACTTGTCGTTTGACGCCGATGTCTTCGAAAACCGCTTCGACGATCAGGTCGACTTCGGCCAGATCGGACCAGACGAGGGTCGGCTGGATACGCTGTAGGCGGCGCTCCATTTCCTGCGCCGACAAACCGCCGCGCGCCGCGCTGGCCTGATAGTTTTTGCGGATGATCGACATGCCTCGGTCCAGCGCAGCGGCGTCCACCTCCTTGAGCAGCACGTCGAAACCGGCGTTGGCGAAGCACATGGCGATGCCGCCACCCATGGTGCCGGCCCCGAGCACCGCCACGCGTCTGATTTCGCGAGTCGGCAAATCGTCTGGCAATCCGGGCACCCTGGCCACTTCACGCTCGCCAAGGAAGGCGTTGCGCAAGGCCGCCGCCTGGGCGGAGGAGCGACGTTCGAGAAACAGTTGACGCTCGCGCTGTACGCTTTTCGCAAAAGGTTGCGTCACGGCCGCCTCAATCGCCTCGATCGCCGCCAAAGGGGCCAGTAAATGCCGCTGCTTGACGGCGGCCTGCCGACGGGCGGCGTCGAAAATCGCCGGTTCGACCGTTGCCAAGGGTTGTTCGGCGGTACGTCGCGGGGCACCGCCTTGCGCGACCAGCCGGCTTGCGGCGGCGAGCGCCGCGCCGGTCAGGTCGCCGGTGGCGATCTCGTCGATCGCGCCGAGCGTCAAGGCCTCGCCGGCGCTCACCGGCTCGCCGCCAACGATCATCCGCAAGGCGGCTTCGACGCCGACCAGTCGCGGCAGGCGCTGGGTGCCGCCGGCTCCGGGAATGACGCCCAGCTTGACTTCCGGCAAGCCGACCTTGCTGTCGGCGGTGGCGATCCGGTAATGGCTGGCGAGGGCGATTTCGAAACCGCCGCCCAGCGCGGTACCGTGCAGCGCGGCGACCACCGGTTTGCCGGCCGACTCGATCGCTTGCGTCAATTCCGGCAGATGCGGTTCTTCCGGCGGACGATCGAACTCGCCGACATCGGCTCCGGCGATGAAGGTCCGGCCCGCGCAAAGGATGACCATCGCCTGCGTCTGAGGGTCGGCGCCTGCGCGCCTGACCGCGGCGAGCAGCGCCGCCCGCAACGGTTGAGACAAGGCATTGACCGGCGGATTATCGACGGTCAGTAAAGCGATGTGCCCATCGCAACGATAGTTGACCAACTCTGAGGACATGATGGGTACTCCGCCGGGGACGACCGCCCCGTCTGATGTCATGTTTCAATCCACGCCCAAGACCGGGCGAAACAGCTTGGCGAGGTGACGCCTTTACCAAGCCCGCTTATTCATTTTGATGGGAAGGTTTTCAACCAGGGTCAGTTTTGGTGAATCGATCTCTTACGACGGAGGGCGCCCGGTCCCCCGGACGTCCGTCATAGGCTCCGGCTCATCGTCCCTGCCATCGGGCAGCGCGCATCCTGACGTCCCGTTTCGATGGAACGCCAGGATTTAAGCGCCCTGGCCGGCCTGAACACTCCGGCCAGGGTCGCGCGCGGCCGGCGAACGATCAGAGCGCTTCGAAAATGCCGGCAGCACCCATGCCATGACCGATACACATGGTAACCATGCCGTACTTCATTTTTTCGCGACGCAGACCGTGGATCAGCGTGGCGGCACGTATCGCACCGGTGGCTCCCAGCGGGTGGCCCAGGGCAATCGCCCCTCCAAGCGGATTCACCACCGCTGGATCGAGTTCGCAACTGCGGATCACCGCCAACGACTGCGCGGCAAACGCTTCGTTCAATTCGATCCACTGCAGATCGGACTTCTGCAGACCCGCCTTCCTCAACGCATCGGGAATCGCTTCGATCGGACCGATGCCCATCACTTCCGGCTTGACACCGCGCACCGAATAGCTGACGAAACGAGCCAGCGGCTGCAGGTTGAACTGCTTGAGGATTTTTTCCGAGACCAGCAGCAACGCGCCGGCACCATCGGACATTTGCGAGCTGTTGCCGGCGGTCACCGTTCCCTTGGCGGCAAAGACCGGTCGCATCTGGGCCAGTTTTTCCAGTGTGGCGTCGGCACGCGGACCTTCGTCATCGACCACCACCCGTTCGACGACCTTGACCTGACCGGTGGCCGGGTCGGGAACCCGGGTCTGCACGGTAAAGGGGGTCGTCTCGTCCTTGAACTTGCCGTTGCGGATCGCGGCGATCGCCTTCTGGTTGGACGCGGCGGCGAAAGCGTCCTGGTCCTCGCGCGAAACCTGCCATTGTTCGGCGACCTTTTCGGCGGTGATGCCCATGCCGAAGGCGATGCCGAGATTGGCGTCGTTCTCGAAAATGTGCGGATTGAGGACGATCTTGTTGCCGAGCATGGTCACCAGACTCATTGTTTCCGTTCCGCAGCCGATCATCACGTCGGCGTCGCCAACGCGGATGCGGTCAGCGGCCATCGCCACCGCCTGCAGCCCCGACGAGCAGAAACGGTTGACCTGCACACCAGGAACGCTAGGCGGCAAGCCGGCAATCATCGCCGCCATCCGCGTAACGTTCAGCCCCTGCTCGGCTTCCGGCAAGGCACAACCGCCGACGATATCGTCGATCAGCGCCGGATCCAGCGCTGGCGTCTGGTTGAGGATCGTCTTGATCGCATGCACCAGCATGTCGTCCGGACGGGTGGTCTTGTAGTAGCCGTTGCGTTTGCCGATCGGCAGTCGGGCCGCCGCAACGATGTAGGCGTCTTGAACTTGTTTGCTCATTCTCAAACTCTCCAGATATCAACGTTGAACGCGGCTGCTCAGTTACGCAGGGGCTTGCCGTTTTCGAGCATATAGACCATCCGCTGCTGAGTTTTCTCATTCTTCAGCAACTCGACGAATTGCCGGCGCTCGATATCGAGCAGCCACTGTTCGTCGACCAGCGTGCCGGGTTCGACGTCGCCGCCGCACAGCACCAGCGCCGAGGCTTCGGAAACAACGTAGTCGTGAGCGCTCATGAAGCCGCCCTCGCGCAGATTGACCAGATCCATGTGCAGAGTGGCATTGCCGGGACGGCCGATGACCTTGATCGCGCGCGCCGGCAGCGGTGGCCGGTAAGCCCCTTCGAACATCGCCCGCGCTTGACGGATGGCGACGTAGAGCAATTCGCGGGCGTTGAACAGCACGGTGTCGCCGTCACAGGCAAAACCCATGCTTTTGGCATCAACAGCGTTTTTCGAGACCATGCCGCGAATGATCGAACCGAATGATTTATGGATTTCTTCCCAGGGATCCTGCCGTTCGCGGCGCATCGCCGCTTCCGACGCCCGCCGTGCCATTTCCTTGCAGCCACCGCCGGCGGGAATCAGGCCGACGCCGGCTTCGACCAGACCGATATAGCTTTCCAGCGCCATCACCCGATGTGCGCAGTGCATCGCCACTTCGGCGCCGCCGCCAAACGCCATGCCTTCAACCGCCGCCACAGTCGGCACCTGAGCAAAACGCAGGGCCTTGGTGGCCCCCTGGAAGTGGGCGACGACCCGGTCGAGTTCATCCCATTGCTGCGCCTTGACCAGTTGCATCACTTCGGCCAGGTTGGCGCCAACGGCGAAGGGCGCATCGTGCGAGATCACCAGGCCGTCGAAATCGGCTTCGGCCATCGCCACCGCCTGATAGATGCCTTCGACGACCTCCTTGCCCAGCGAGTGCATCTTGCTCTTGAACGACAGGATGGCGATGCGCGCGTCTACCGCCGGCATCCGCCAAATACGCACGCCGTCGTTTTCGAGTAGCGTTTCGCCGCGCTCGTGCGTTTCGCCGAGAATCAGATCGGGGAACAGTTGCCGACGATAGACCGGCAGGCTGGAACGCGGCTTGACGGCGTTGTCGGCGGCGGAATATGAGCCATCGGGCTGATGGACGCCGTCGCGAGCGGCAACCCACGCCGGCAGCGGCACCTGGGCCATCGTCTTGCCAGCAGCGATGTCGGCCTGGATGGCGTCGGCAATCGCTTTCCAGCCGGCGGACTGCCAGATTTCAAAGGGTCCTTGCGCCCAGCCGTATCCCCAGCGCATCGCGAAATCCACGTCCCGAGCGTTATCGGCAATTTCGGCCAGATGATAGGCGCTGTAATGGAAGACGTCACGGAACATCGCCCACAGGAATTGGGCTTGCGGATGACTGCTGGCGCGCAGCGCGGCAAAGCGTTCGGCGGCGTTGCGGTTCTTCAGAATCTGCTCTACTTCCGGCGCGACGCCAAGCGTCGACGGCCGATAGTCCATCGACGCACTATCGAGGACCATGATGTCGCGACCGGCCTTGCGGAAGATACCGCCACCCGACTTCTGCCCCAAGGCGCCTTTGCCGATCAGACCGCTCAGCCAGGTCGGCGACTTGAAGTAGTCGCGCCAAGGATCACTGGCCAGGGTGTCGAATTGCGAATCGGTGACGTGAGCAATGGTATCGAGGCCGATGACGTCGGCGGTGCGATAGGTGGCACTCTTCGGACGACCGATGCGCGGCCCGGTCAGGGCGTCAACTTCGTCGAAACCGAGTTTGAATTGCTCGGTGTGATACATCACCGCCAGGATCGAGAACAAGCCGATACGGTTGGCGACAAAGCTCGGCGTATCCTTGCCGCGAACGACGCCTTTGCCCATCCGCGTCACCAGCCAGGCTTCCAGGGCGTCAAGCATTGCCGGGTCGGTAACCTGGGCGGGAATCAGTTCAACCAATTGCATGTAGCGCGGTGGGTTGAAGAAATGCACACCGCAGAAGCGTGACCGGCGCTCGGCGGGGAAACTTCCGGCGAGTTGATTGATCGAGATCCCCGAGGTGTTCGAGGCGACGATCGTCCGCTCACCGAGATAAGGGGTGATCTTGCCGTACAGGTCGACTTTCCATTCGATTTTCTCGGAAATGGCCTCAATCACCAGATCGCAGTCCCGCAATTTGTCGAGGTGCTGGTCGTAGTTGCCAATGTCGATATGGGCCAGACGGTCCCGGGTGACCAACGGCGCGGGTTGCAGTTTCTTCAAGCCTTCGATCGCTTTTTTGACGATGGCGTTCGGATCGCCTTCCTTGGCGGCGAGATCGAACAGCACCACCGGCACGTCGGCATTGGCCAGGTGCGCCGCGATTTGCGCACCCATCACGCCCGACCCCAGGACCGCCGCTTTGCGGACAACAAGACTCTGAGAACTCATGCTTCTCCTCCAAAAATACGGCGTCTCCCGCCGCTCAGAATTAACCAGGCGTCCGGCCGATGGTCTTCAGCCGGAGCAACCAGGAGCTAGTTTAATCAACAAGGCACCTTCATTGGGCCTGCGGTACCGGCTGCAGTCCGGTAGTGACGCCGGCCGATCTGCGTTTGCCCTCGAGGAAATCGCGCACCACCGGCACCGCGATCTCGGCTTGCGTCACCAGGAACAGGTGCCCGCAATCGAGCTCGACCAGTTCGGCATTGGGAACCAACATCTTCATGATTCGCCCGTTGATCGCCGGCACCAACGGGTCGTCGCTGCCAACCATGATCAGTGTCGGTTGCCTGAGAGTAAACAACCAATGGACGCTGGTCCATCCCCAGATGGCAAACAGTTGCCCCAAATAGCCCAAGGTACGTGGCGGTACGATATCGCTCATGTGCTGCCGCGCGTACTCGGGGTTGTTTCGAAAGACGCCGCCATAGATGCTGTCGGCGTGCTTGACCACTGATTCGGCATCGTCGAATCGAGCGGACGACATCAGCTTCCACAACGCGCGCGGATCGCCAGGAACCGAAAACAAACCGGTGGACGTGGCCGCCAGGATCAGCCGGCGGCAACGGCCGGGAAATGAATGTGCGAATTGCTGCGCCAGTGCCCCCCCCCACGACACGCCGAGCACATCGACTTGCGCATAGCCCAGTTCAGTAAGCATGGCGGCGATCAGTTTGGCGTAACCGCGCATGCGCATCGGCATCACCGGCGTCGTCGAGGCGCCGGTGCCGGGGGCATCGAAGGCGATCACGTCGGTATGTGGCAGTTTCTCGGCGAAAGGCCGCAGCACTTCGACGCTACCGCCAATGCCGTTGATCAACAGCAACGGCGTCCTGCCCGGCTGATCGCCCGGCCAGATCGCGACGCGAAGCCGCTGCCTTCCCACATCGACCATCTTGATTTTCATTTTGAACCTCTTCCGCTATCGGCTACCTGCTGGATGAATTGGCCTTGGCACGTCCTGACCGGCAGACCCAGGAGGCACCGGCCGGCGACAGCCGTCGCCGGCGTGTTGCGGGTGATGTTGCTCAAGGCTCCAGGACGTAGGTACCAGGAGCGGCTTCCATCGGCTTGTACTGCTCGTTGCCCAACGCGGTCGGTGCATCACGCTTGTCGCCGGCCCGCTCACTCAGCCAGACGATCCAACGTTCCCACCAACTGCCGTGATTGGCGGTGGCCCCGGCCAGCCACTCGTCCGGACTGGCCAACCGCGCCGGATTGGTGAAGTAGAGCGACTTTTTGTTGCCCGGCGGATTGATCATCGCCTGGATGTGGCCACTGTTGCTCAACACGAACTCGCACTTGCCACCGAAGAACAACGACGACTCGTAACAGCTCTTCCATGGCGTAATGTGATCGGTGTCACCGGCCATGACGAACAGATCACAGTCGACTTTTTTCAGGTCGATCGGGATGCCCCCTGACTCGAATTCACCGGGGTGCGCCAGGAATTTGTTGGCGACGATATCCATCAGTTCGGTGTGGAAGCGCGAGGTCAGCCGGGTGTTGTCGCAGTTCCAGTAGAGGATGTCGAATGCTGGCGGCTTGTTGCCCATCAGATAGTTGTTGACCCAGTAGCTCCACACTAGATCGTTCGGTCGCAACCAGGCGAACATCCGCGCCATTTCCTTGCCGTCGAGCACCCCTTTCTTGGCGGTATGCTTGCGCGCTTTCTTGAGCAGACCTTCGGTGGCCATCATCCCCATCACCGAGTCCTGCGGCATGTACAGGATGGTCACGTTGAGGGTGAAGGAATTGACCAGTCGCTCCTGGCGCGCCGCCATCTGCGCGAGCATCACCGAACCGATGATCCCGCCGGCGCAGCCGCCCCACAAGTTGCAATCCTTGGCACCGCTGATCGACAGCGCCGCCAGGATCGCTTCGCGGGCGGCACTGGCATAGGTGTCGAAGCTCCAGTCGGCATGCTCGGGCTTCGGATTGCGCCAACTGATGATGAACACCTGCTGCCCCTTTTGCAGCAGATAGCGGACCATGCTCTTCTCGGGAGTCAGATCCATGATGTAATACTTATTGATCGGCGGCGGAATCATGAAGAACGGCCGCTGATGGACCTGCGGCGACAGCGGCTTGTACTGGATCAGTTCGACGAGGTCGTTGCGGAAGACGACGACGCCTTCACTAGTCGCCAGATTTTCACCCACTTTGAATGCCGATTTGTCAACCATGCTCGGCATGCCGCCTTCGTTGACCAGGTCGTGGAGCATGTTTTTAGCGCCGACCTTGAAGCTCTCACCACCGGTTTCGAGCATCTTCTTGACAGCCGCCGGATGCATCATGGTGTTGGTCGGCGAGAAGGCATCGGTGAACAATGAAATGAAGAAGCGCGCCCGCTCACGGTCGGTTTCATCGACCTTGAGATCGTCGACGACCGATTGCCAGTAGGCGGTATTCGCCAGGTAGGCCTGCATCATCCGCTTGTACATCGGGTTGGCATGCCAGGACGTATCGGCGAAGCGCCGATCGGCCTTGTCGGGCGCCAAGGTCGAATTGCCCGCAAAAATTTTGAACATCTCGCCGGCCAAGGTCATCTGATGTTTGAAAACGCTCAGCGGATCGCGTAGCGGCGAGGCTACCACCGCCTTCAGCGTTTCCTTAAATCCGCGACTTTCGAAACCGAGAACCGGGGGAACCCAACCGATGTCCTCGGTGTTCGCCGCCATCGACTTGTCAGTTTTAGCAACCCTACTCATGGCATTTTCCTTTCTTTGAATTGCCACCTACCACTTGGAGTCCGACCCGTCGGAACATGCCTGAAAGGCAGAGCCGATCCGTGGCGGAGCTATTCGCCCTTGACGGGCAATTGATGATTCCGATAGTTTTTACGCAGCGTCAGTTTCGAGAGTTTCCCGGTCGCGGTCATTGGCAAACTGGCGACGAATTGCACGTCGTCCGGAATCCACCATTTGGCGACCTTGCCCTCGAACCAGGCCAACAGGTCGTGCTTGGCCACCGCCCGACCCTCCCGTAATACGACCACCAGCAACGGGCGCTCCCCCCATTTTTCACTGGCGACGGCGATCGCCGCCGCCATCGCCACGGCCGGGTGCGACATGGCGATATTTTCGAGCTCGATCGAACTGATCCATTCGCCACCGCTCTTGATCATGTCCTTGCTGCGGTCGGTGATCGTCAGGTAACCGTCACCGTCGATCGAGGCGATATCGCCCGTCGGAAACCAGCCGTCGCGCAAGGCGCTTTCATCGTCCTTGAAATAGCGTTCGATGGTCCACAGTCCGCGGACCTGCAGCTCGCCAACCGAATGGCCGTCGCAAGGCACCGGCTCGCCGTCCAGGTTGACCAGCCGCAGCTCGACGCCGAACAGCGGTCGTCCGTGGTTGGTCAGAAAACCCAGTCGCGCCTCGGTGGACAATGAGTCATGTTTGCGCTTGGCGGTGGTCAGCGTGCCGATCGGGCTGAGCTCGGTCATTCCCCAACCGGGCAAAGCGGTGACCCCGTAGTCATCCCACATCGTGCGGATGATCGAGAACGGGCACGCCGAGCCACCCACCAGGAAGCGTCGTAAGCTGCCGAGAGTAGATCGATGGGTCTGCAGATGATCGATCAGCCCTTGCCAGACGGTGGGAACGGCGCCGGCAAAAGTCACCCGTTCGCTCTCGAACAACCGGTAGAGGCTCTCGCCATCAGTATGCATGCCGGCGAAGACCAATTTGGCGCCAACCATCGGGCAGGTGTAGGGCAGGCCCCAACCGTTGGCGTGGAACATCGGCACGATCGGACAGACCACCTCGCTGGCGGAAATCGCCAAGGCGTCCGGCAAGGCGGTCGACAGACTGTGCAGGAGTGTCGTGCGGTGTGAAAACAACGCGCCTTTGGGGTTGCCGGTGGTTCCCGAGGTGTAGCACAGCAAGGCGGCGGTATTCTCGTCTAACCGGGGCCAGTCCCGCACCCCCGCCTGTGGTGCGACCAGTGTTTCGTAGGGATCGGCGAACGGCGTTTCCGCAGGCCGCTCGTCGGCATCGACCAGCACCACCCAATGCTTGACCGTCGGACAGCGCGGACGAATTTCAGCCACCAGCGCCGCGAACGAGGCATCGAAGAACAAGGCCACGTCCTCGGCGTGATTAATGATATAAATGATTTGTTCGCGGAAGAGTCGCGGATTGACGGTATGACAAACCGCGCCGAGACAGGGAATCGCGAAATACAGCTCCAAGTGCCGGTAGCTGTTCCAGGCCAGTGTCGCCACTCGCTCACCGGCGGCGATACCCAGCGACAGCAGCGCGCCGGCGACTTGCCGGGCACGCTGACCGAGATCGCGGTAGGTATAGCGATGCAAAACGCCATTCGGCAGCCGGCTGACAACTTCCTCGTCGGCGTGATACGTTTCCGCATGTTTCAACACGCTGGCGAGCAGCAACGGCTCCTGCATCATCTGTGCCAACACCCAAGTCTCTCCTTTGGCGTCAGTCGTTCAACCGCGATCCGTCCTGCCGATCAATCAGGACAGGCTGACAACGGCATCGCCGGCGATCTTCACTTCGCCGTTCTGATTGCTGGTCTGGATTTCGAGTTTGGCGCGCTGTTCTCCGCCCTCCTCGAAAAGTTCGACCACTCGTCCGCTGCAAGTCATCCGGTCGCCGAGATGGGTAATGCCAAGAAAGCGGACCGACCAGTTACGCAACTGCGACTGCGGACGCCAGCCGGTGAGAAAGCGGCCCAGCCAGGCCATGCTCAACATGCCGTGTGCAAAAACGTCCGGCATCCCGGCCTTGCGAGCGAAGTCGATGTCGATATGAATCGGGTTATGGTCGCCGGAAGCGCCGGCGAACAGGGCCAGCGTCGTCCGCGTCACTGGCGGCAGCGTCAACTCGGGAAGAGTGTCACCCACGGCGATGTTTACATTTTGTTCAGCCATCACGATTTCTCCTCAGTTGCGTACCACGATAACGCTGCGGAACTCCGCGGCCAGTTCGCCAGCGGCATTGGTCACCGTCGAATCACGAACGATGAACACTAACGCACCACCTTTCTTGTCGTAGATATCGCTGATCTTCGACTGGACGACGACCGTTTCGCCGGCGCACACTGGTAAATGGTAGGTATAACCCTGTTCCCCATGTAAAATTTTGCCGAGCGGCACGCCCATTTTTGCCAAAGTGCTGAACAACTCGTCCGAATCGAAATCGGCTGCCAGCAGGAAAGTCGGCGGTACCGGCAAGTCGCGATAACCGGCCGCTTGCGCGGCTTCCCGATCCACATACACGGGGTTGGTCTCACCGATCGCCTGGGCAAAAAATTTCAGCCTACCGCGTTCAATATCAAAGGTTACTTCTGGTCCTGTGTAGCCAATCCACTTCTTGTCGATCATTTCTCACTCCTGTAAACCAGCCCGGATTCCGGGGCCGTCCAGTATTGCCGTTATCAAAAAGTACTGCCTTCCACGACATCCCACAAGCCGAATATTAGATAATGCCTGGGCCGTAGACCATTGCGCAGACGGTCTTTGAATTGCAAAATTTGCCAACTCTTTAAAAAGTTGATGGCCATGAGTACTGCACCCCCAATCTCCGTACACATGGGTTTCGTGCGCGAAACGCTGGGCGGATTGACCCTGAGTCGGCACGACCCGCAGCCGTTTCTCGCCCGCGCCAACATTCACCAGGAGTTGATCAAGCTGCCGTTGGCGCGCGTTTCGGGGACGCAGTATCAAAGTCTGGTGCTGGCGTTGATGGACGACCTCGATGACGAAATGATGGGTCATCTGAACCGACCGATGCGCCGCGGCGCGTTCGTCTTTCTCGCTCGGGCGTCGCTTTTCGGCGCCATTTCGCTGCATGTCGTACTGGCGCGCTGGGTGAAAGCGCACCGTTTGCTGACCGATGAAGTAAGGTTGTCGTTCCGCAAGGAAGGCGATGTCGCCTGGATCACGCTGGCCGGGGCCAGCCGCAGCGGCGCCGCTTACCCGACTTTCCTGCCGGTGGTCTACTTCAAGAGCCTGCATATCCTCGCCTCCTGGCTGATCGGCGAACGAATCACGCTGACGGCGGTACGCTTTTCCGGCCCGCAGCCGATACACGGCGACGAATACGCGCACCTGTTTCCCGGCGACATTGCCTTCTCTGCGCCGGTCTCGGCGATGGGCATCCCGGCGCATTATCTTGACCGCGCGGTCAATCATGACATCGACTCGCTGAACCAATTTTTCCGCGCCGCGCCGGGCAATCTACTGTGGCAATACCGCGCCACCGACCTGTTGAGCGAAAAAATCCGCGCCATCCTGAAAGACGCGTTACCGGCACACGTCGATATCGTGGCCGCGGCGCGCACGGTCGGTTTTTCGCCACGCACCCTGCACCGCAGGCTGATTGCCGAAGGAACCACCTTTCAGGAAATCAAGGACGGCTTGCGCCGGGACGTCGCCATCGACTGCCTGGATCATTCGCGGTTGCCAATCGAGGAAATCGCCGAACTGGTCGGATTTTCAGATGCCGCCACGTTCTACCGCGCCTTCAAAACCTGGACCGGGGTCGCCCCAGGGGTGTACCGGCAACGCACGCTGCAAACCGATCGCCAAGGGCCGGGTGGCTGACACCCGGCCTTTTCCCGAGACGATTCACACCCGTTCCAGCAACATGGCGATGCCCTGACCAACACCGATACACATGGTGCACAAGGCGTAACGCCCGCCGCGCCGTCGCAATTCGTAGGTCGCGGTGGTTGCCAGGCGCGCACCGCTCATGCCCAGCGGATGACCGATGGCGATCGCGCCGCCGTTCGGATTGACCCGCGGGTCGTCATCCGGCAGTCCCAGCTGTCGCAAGACGGCCAGTCCCTGGGCGGCGAAGGCTTCGTTCAATTCGATCAGATCCAGCGCATCGAGGCTGATGCCCTGCCGAGTGAGCAATTTGCGCGTCGCCGGCGCCGGACCGATGCCCATGATCCGTGGCGGCACCCCGGCAACAGCAGTAGCGACGACCCGCGCCTTGGGGGTCAGGCCGTGACGAACGGCCGCCCTCTCGCTGGCGATGATCAGCGCGCAGGCACCGTCGTTAACCCCCGAGGCATTGCCAGCGGTAACCGTGCCATCGGCTCGGACAACGCCTTTCAACTCGGCCAACGCCGCCAAACTCACTTCCGGTCGCGCGTGTTCGTCACGAGTGAACAGCGTCGGCGAACCTTTCTTTTGTGGAATCGCCACCGGGACGATTTCTTCGGCGAAACGTCCGGCCGTGTCGGCGGCGGCCCAACGTTGCTGGCTACGCCAGGCGAAAGCATCCTGATCGACGCGGCTGATGGCGAAGTCGGTGGCGACATTCTCCGCGGTTTCCGGCATCGAATCGACCCCGTAGGCGGCGCGCATTTTCGGATTGATGAAGCGCCAGCCGATGGTGGTATCGAAGACATTGACGCTACGTTGAAACGCGCTTTCCGCCTTGCCCATCACGAACGGCGCCCGGGACATGCTTTCGACGCCGCCGGCGATCAGCAAATCGGCCTCGTCGCTGCGGATGGCCCGTGCCGCCTGAGCGATGGCGTCGAGACCGGAGCCGCACAGCCGGTTGAGCGTCGTGCCGGCAACCGCATCCGGCAAACCGGCCAACAACGCGGCCATCCGCGCGACATTGCGATTGTCTTCGCCGGCCTGATTGGCGCAGCCGTAGATCACGTCATCGATCTGCTCCCACTGCACGCCCGGATTGCGTTCGACCAACGCCCGGATCGGCAACGCCGCCAGGTCGTCGGTGCGCACTGCCGCCAAACTGCCGCCGTAGCGGCCGATCGGCGTGCGCACCGCATCGCAGATGTAGGCTTCAGCCATTGGTCAGCCTCTTGTCGATCACCCGTTTGGCCTTGCCAACCAAGGTGCGTTCGATCGAATTGGTCGGCAGCACATTGACCTTGGTCGACACGCCGATCAATGCCTTGATCGCCTGTTGCAAGCGCCGGCCAATTTGCCCCACTTCTTCAGCGGGAATCTTTGCGGCAATGCCGGGTTGCAATTCGCACATCACTTCCATCTGATCCATCAGGCCGTCGCGGGAGACGACGATCTGGTATTGACCGGACAACTTGTCATCGCGCAGGATCAGTTCCTCGATCTGCGTCGGGAAGACATTGACCCCGCGAATGATCAACATGTCGTCCGAACGGCCGACGATCTTCGCCAGCCGCCGGAACGAGCGCGAGGTCGGTGGCAACAACCGGGTCAGATCGCGCGTGCGGTAGCGGATCACCGGGAAGGCTTCCTTGGTCAGCGAAGTGAATACCAACTCGCCCTCTTCGCCATCGGCACAGACCTGACCGGTTTCCGGATTGACGATCTCGGGATAGAAATGATCTTCCCATATGACCGGACCATCCTTGCTTTCGATGCATTCGCTGGCCACCCCCGGACCGATCACTTCCGACAGACCGTAGATGTCGACCGCATCCAGTCCCATCTTGGCCTCGATTTCGCGACGCATCTCATTAGTCCAGGGTTCAGCGCCGAAAATGCCGACCTTCAGCGAACAATCGCGGCCATCCAGCCCCAGATTGGCGAACTCCTCGGCGATGACCAGCATGTACGACGGGGTAACCATGATGATGTCGGGCTTGAAATCGCGAATGATCTGCACCTGTTTTTCGGTATTGCCACCGGACATCGGCACCACCGTGCAGCCCAGCCGCTCGGCACCGTAATGGGCGCCCAAACCACCGGTGAATAGCCCGTAACCGTAAGTGACATGCACGATGTCGCCCGGCCGACCGCCAGCCGCGCGAATCGATCGCGCCACGACGTTGGCCCACATGTCGATATCATTTTTGGTGTAACCGACCACCACCGGTTTGCCGGTCGTTCCTGAAGAGGCATGTACCCGCACCACTTTTTCACGCGGCACGGCGAACAGGCCGAAGGGATAGTTTTCACGCAAATCGGCCTTGCCGCTGAAGGGGAACTTGGCCAGATCCTCCAACGTCTTCAAATCGTCTGGATGCACGCCGGCCGCGGCGAACGTCCGCTGATAGTGCGGAACATTGTCATAGGCATGCTTCAGGGTCCACTTCAAACGCTGCAGTTGCAGCGCCGCGATTTCATCGCGACTGGCGATTTCGATCGGCTCCAAATCTCCGGGCTGGGGCTGTTTACTGGGCATAATTTCCTCCTCTTGTAGGGATGAACGGTGAATTGCTCCTCGTTTTGCTGCGGCTGATCTCCAGAGTTTCCATTACGCGACGCGCAATGATTTTTTTGATTTATCCGATAAAAACCGTTGCCGGACTACGCTAGACTGCCCTTGGTGATGACGGTGACAGTGTAGAAAACGTTGAAACGTTGATGGCGGACGGAACGACAATCAGGCAAAGCCTCCGCGTGCGACGGAGGGTTTGCCGGGAGTCAGCGCCGACGTAGACGTTGAATTTGCACGCTCCTCCGAAGTTACGCCACCCGCTCCTCGAGCGACGGTTTCTTGTTCCTCCCGGCTGTCGACGCCGCCCCCAGGAATCCCATGGCGAGCGGTGCGGCGACAGCCATCTGCGATCCATGGCCGGCTATTCGCCGCGGTAACGCGGCGGCCGCTTCTCCATGAACGCGCTCACTCCCTCACGATAATCGTCGCTATTGCCAAGTTCGCGCATGTAATCGCGTTCGAGATCCAGTTGCTGCTCCAGCGTGTTCAGCCGACCGGCGCGCATCGCCTGCCGCGTGCGGACCAGGGCCTTGGTCGGAGCAAGCGCCAATTGACCGGCCAGACGATCGATGGTCGCGGCGAATTCGGCGTCGTCTACGCACGACCAGATCAATCCCCATTCAGCCGCCTGTTCAGCGGACAACTTGTCACCCAGCAGGGCCAAACCCATCGCCCGGGCAACCCCGATCCGTTGCGGCAGAACATAGGTGCCGCCGGTATCGGGAATCAGGCCGATCTTGCTGAACAACTGGATGAATGACGCTGAACGGCAGGCAATGACCAGATCGCAGGCCAGCGCCAGATTGGCGCCGGCGCCGGCGGCCACCCCATTGACCGCGCAGATCGTCGGCATCGGCAGATTCTGCAGCGCCAGGACCAATGGCTTGTAATTGTTTTCGACGCTGGCACCCAGGTCGACCGGCGCTTCACCGGGCAGCACGCTACGGTCGGCGAGATCCTGGCCGGCACAAAAACCGCGACCTGCGCCGCTGAGCACAAAAACGCGCGCGGATTTGTCCTCTGCCAACCGCGCGAATGCCTCGCGGACCTCGGCATGCATCTGCTCGGTGAAACTGTTCAGTCGATCAGGACGATTGAGCGTCAGTCGCGCCACCCCGTCGACCACCGAAAATACGATTGTTTCGAAAGTCATAGCTCACCCTTTGCAATGATCGGTTCTGTCGGCCGGGCGCCAGCGACCCCGGCTGGAGGAATCCGTTGGCGGGCACCACCAGCATGCCCCTCGACATGCCGGCCGCCCGCCAGGTCTGACGGTATCGACGGACGAGGCGTCCGTCGCGACACGGTGCGAATCAGACGTGATAGCGGCGCTGCACCACCCGGAACCGGTTGGCGACGAACGCCGCATCAGCATAGCAAGTGGTTGCCGCCGGGTTGCCGCCGGTGGCGTGATAATCGGAGAATGCCGCCGATTGATTGACATAGATGGCACCGGTCAAATTGATCGACAACGCCACCTTGGCCCGACACATGGCTTCGGTCACCGCCTCGATGATCTCCTGACGGGTTGAATAGACGCCGACGGTCAGTGCGCCGTGCTCGCGCACCAGGCGTTCGGACAAGGCGATCGCCGCCACACCGTCAGCGACGCGAACGACGAAACTGATCGGGCCGAAGCGCTCCTGCATGTAGGCGTTTTCTGCCGAAGCGTCGCATTTGAGAATGATCGGCGTCCGCACTTCGGCATTCGGGAATTCAGCATGCTCGATCTTGCGTGAGTCGACGACCACCTCACCGAGCGTCGCGGCGTTGGCGATGCGGGCCAGAGTATCCGGCGACTGGATCGCGCCAAGCACGGCGGTCGCCACTTCCGGCTTGGCGAGCAGCGCAGTGACCGCCGCGCCGAGATCGGCAGCCACCTGGTCGAAACTTTTATGTCCTTCGTCGGTGTCGATCCCCCCTGCCGGGACGATGATTGCCTGAGTGGTGGTGCACATCTGTCCGGAATAGAGCGACAGAGTGAACGCCAAGTTTCTGAGCATCGCCTTGTACGCATCGGTCGACTCGATGATCACGTTATTGACCCCGGCCAGCTCGGCGTAGAGTTGCGCCTGGGGGCAGTTTTCGCGCAACCAGTTGCCAAAAGCGTTGCCACCGGTGAAATCGATCGACTTGACCGCCGGATGGGTGGCCAAGGCTTGCGTAACGGCACGCTTTTCGGTGACCGCCAGGGTGACCAGATTGGCATCGAGACCGTTTTCGGCGAGAACGTCGCGTACGATGCCGACCGAAATCGCCGCCGGGAGGATGGCATTTTCATGCGGCTTGACGATCACCGCGTTGCCGGTAGCCAGCGCGGCAAACAGTCCCGGGTAGGTGTTCCAGGTCGGGAAAGTGCCACAGCCGATCACCAATGCGACGCCGTTGCCGACGATTTCGAAATGCTTGCGCAAAACCAGCGGCGGATTCTTGCCCTGCGGCTTTTCCCAGGTTGCTTCAGCGGGAACGAAGGCCATCTCCCGCCACGCATAAGCCACCGCCTCCAGTCCGCGGTCCTGAGCGTGCGGCCCACCGGCCTGGAAAGCCATCATCCAACCCTGACCGGTGGTGAGCATCACCGCGTGCGCGATCTCGAAACTGCGTTGGTTGATCCGCTGCAGCGCTTCCAGACAGATGCCGACCCGGCCTTCGGCGCCGACCTTTTGCCACGCCGGCATCGCAGCCAGCCCGGCGTCGATCAAAGCTTGCGGATCGCATTCCGGGTAGCTGACCGACAAATCGACGCCATACGGGGAACTCTCGCCAGCGACCCAGCCAATCTGTCCGGGCATCTCCAGGGCAAACGCTTTGCCACGCAGCGCATCGACCGCCGCCTGGCCATCCTGCATCGCCGTTTCGCCATAGACCTTCGGACTCGGCATTTCCGAATACGGCGACCAGTAGCCCCGACTGCGAATGGCTTCGAGAGCGGCATCCAAAGTTGCGCGGTGCTTTTCAAACAAGGGGTGGTTCATAGTTCCTCCGCATGATCACGACATAGTCACCCCGTCGTCGTCGGCTCGATCAGGGCGGTGGTTAGGCAAAAGCAGATACGGGGAGAAACGTTACAAAGAAGACGCTGGGCTGTCAACGCCTTGTATCGATATTGAGTCCCCCCGAGCCAGTCCCATGCTCATGTTCGTCAACCAACGACCGCCGCCTTGCAAAACAACGCGACCAATCGGGTTGTTAGAGTCCACACAAAACGTCGGACAACCTGCTCGTCAGCATGGAGCCCGCATCGATACCGCTGAATTCGTGATACATAATTTGTTGACATATGCTAAATATTTGTAACATTATCTCGTCACACGGCGAGTCGAAATTTTTGTTTTGGCTGGCGCGCTGCAGGCATCCCCCAGGTCCCGCGCGCCGGACAGGCCGCCGTTCCGGGTCGTGAGGCGTACTGCTTCGGGATCTGCACAAACACCTTTTAAACTTTCCGCGTCACCGCCGTCCCGGCAACGTGGGAGCTTGCCACTCACTGAGAGGGAATGATTTATGTCCAAACACGAACGCATCGCCGGCACGATGGAATTGCCGACACCCACCACCCAGCCGAACATTTTTCCGCTGAGCTGGCCGGCAAAGACCAAGAAACTCGAGGATATCTGGGACTCCTCATTGCGTGAGGCGTGGGATCCCAAGAAGCTTCCTTGGCAGACGTTGGATTTGTCCAAATACACCTGGGAGCAACGCGAAGCGATTGCCTATTGGTGGACGATTCTTTCCGTTTTTGACGCTTCCGCGCCACCTGTTTTTGCTGCCGCGCTGATCAAGACCTACGAGGCTCACGAAGAAGAAGCCGTCAGGCGCTGCTTTTTCTCGGTCACCCGCGACGAGCAGAATCATGAGCAGCTTTGCGGCATGGCGATCACCCGCCTGCTCGAACACCCGGATGTGCTGACTTATGTGCCCAAAACGGAGATCGGCCGCAAAGTGCAAAAGAATGCGCACTGGCTGTACTACAACGGTTCCCGTTACTGGGAAGGCTACAAGACGGCGGTCCCGAAATACAGTCTGGCGGTGCTGTTCAGTTCGTTCCTGATGGGCGAGATTGCCGCCGCGACCATCTTCCACCAAATGGCGGCCCATTGCGTCGAACCGGTATTCAAGGAAGCTTTCCGTAACGTCGGCCGCGACGAGGGACGCCATATGGCAATCTGCATGTCGTTGATGGAACGTGATTACCCGAAACTCGACCTGTCGGACCGGCCGTTGATCACCAAACAGATTCGCGCCGGGTTCCTGTTCTTGTCCGGCGTTCTCTTCGAACCGCCAGAAGCGTTTTGGGACATCCCGAGCGACTTCATCGCCAACCAGCGAGAAGCGGAAGCGATCGCCCGCGCCGCTGGGTTCCACATTCCGGAATACGAAGCCAAAAAAGACAACTGGCGCAATGCGATGCTCAACCTCAAAGGCGTTCTCGATAAATTTGACATCCCGTTCCCGGCGATTCCCGAAGTGGGCATCACCGGCGAAGAAATTCGTGATGTCGACATGGAGGACATCATCCCGGTATTCTGATCGCCTGGTCGTCCAGGGGCCTGTCGGACTGAAGCGATTGTCGCAAGCCGGAGGGGCGGGAACAGGTTTTCACGATTTCGAGGCGCATCGGGGGCCGATGCGCCGTGAAATCGGGGGGAAAATGAGCCGTTCTTGCCACCGGTACCGTAGATCATATCAGTACAAGTCCGAGAAGCTTTCATGGGCGGGACGGCTCGCTGGCGAGCCGTCTTTCGTTTTTCCACCGATCGCGTGAGTTGCCATGAAACATATTCGTTTGCACCCCTCGGGGCACATCGTCGAATGCCAGGAAGGCAGTGCCGTTCTCGAAGCACTGGAGGCGGCCGGCTACGCCTTGCCGAACAATTGCCGTGCCGGCGCCTGCGGCGAATGCAAGGTCAAGGTATTGAGCGGCACCTTCGACCAGGGCTTCGTCCTCGACATGGCTCTTTCCCAGCAGGAACGCCACGAAGGCTACGGGCTGATGTGCATGGCCAAGCCGATTTCCGACGAACTGGTGATCGACTGGGGAACCGAAGACGCGCAGCCGAAACTGTTTCCGCCGCGCGAAAACCAGGAATTCATCGTTGTCGACCGCTTCATGCGCACACCACGGATCATGGAATTGCGCTTGCGGCCGCTGGGCACGCCAATGCGCTATTGGCCTGGTCAATACCTGATGCTTGGTGACCCGCAAGCCGGCATCCCGCCGCGTTGCTACTCGATTGCCAACGCACCACGTCCGGATGGTGAGATCAGCCTACAGATCACCCGGGTAAATGACGGACAAACCAGCGCCTGGGTGCATAACCATCTGAAAGTCGGCAACGCAATCAAACTTTCCGGGCCGTATGGGACCTTCATCGGCGATCCATCGGTTGATGCGCCGGTGCTGTGCATCGCCGCCGGTTCCGGTCTGGCGCCGGTGCTGGCGCTCGCCGACGCTGCGTTGCGTCGCGGCTACAGTCAACCGGTGACATTGCTGTTTTCGGCACGCACCAGCGCCGACCTGTATGACTCGGGGCTGATGGCCTGGTGGCAGGCCAAGCACCCCAGCTTCCGGTACCTCTACACTTTGACTCGCGAGAAGCACGACGGTCTGTCCGGACGGGTGCCCACCATTCTGCCGTCGTTGTTCAGCGACCTGTCTGATTTCTCGATCTTCATCGCCGGCAGCCCGGAATTCGTCGACGACTGCGCCATCGCGGTAAAAGCGTTGGGCGCCAAGCCGAAGATGATCCACAGTGAAGGTTACTACCCGCAACAACGGCCGATTACTCCGCCAGCCAGCCAGATGGTTTCACTGCAGACCGCAGACCGTTGAGCACCGGTGACAGAGATAGCGCAGCACGCAGGTCACGCCTGGCGACTGGCCGCTTGGGCCGTCGCCGACCGGCACGTTTTTCCATCGATCCAGTCCTCTGCGACTCCTCACGCACATCGCGTGGAAGGCGTCAGCGACGTGCAACGGGAAAAACCGGCTCGCTTATTCAAGCGACCACCGTATTGGATTTAACGAAAACCCATACGGATCAATGCGCCAAATCTTGCGCGCACTGAAAACCATTGGTATTTTTGCCGCCAATGGCTCATTCGACCACCATGTCGAAAAGGAGGGGAAGCCTATGTAGAGATCGGCGAGACTACTTTGATTGGCTGGAGACCGTCATTGATTTATAAGTGAGGCATGAATTCGCACATTCAACCCTCACAAATTCAAAAGAGGAGACAAGAGTCCTATGTCCACCGACACCACCTATGGAAGGATAGTCAACCATCCGCGATACGCTGAATTGGTTGGACGCCGCAAGCGTCTGGCTTGGTTGCTGGCTGGCTGCACGCTCGGCGTGTTTTTTTCGTTTGTCCTGATCATCGCCTTCAGTCCAAGCATTTTGGCGACCCCCGTCTCCGCATCCGGGGTAACGACGATCGCCGTACCAATCGGCGTCGCCATGATCATTTATTTCTGGATCCTGACCGGCATCTACGTTCGCCGGGCTAGCCGTGATTTCGACGGATTATCCGATCAGATCGTCCGGGAGGCCCTCAAATGAAGGCACTGACACTTAAATTCACGGCGGGCCTTGTCTTGGCCGCCGCTACCGGCTTGGCACTCGCCGCACCAGAAAGCAAGGGGCAGACCGCCAACATTCCGGCGATCGCCATGTTCCTGCTCTTTGTCGGGATTACCCTCGGGATCACCTACTGGGCCGCCAAGCGGACCAAAACGGCTTCCGACTATTATGCCGCCGGCGGCGGCATCACCGGCACGCAGAACGGCTTCGCCATCGCCGGCGACCTGCTTTCGGCAGCGACCTTGCTCGGCATCAGCAGCCTGATCTACTCCAAAGGTTATGACGGCTTCCTGTATTGCCTGTGCCTGATCGTCGCCTTTCCGATGATTCTGTTCATCATGGCCGAGCGTTTGCGCAATCTGGGACGGTATACCTTCGCCGATGTCACTTCGTTCAGGCTGGCGCAACGTCCGGTGCGCACTACAGCGGCAATCAGCTCGTTGACCGTGGTCATCTTTTACCTGATTGCCCAGATGGTCGGCGCGGGACAGGTGATCAAGCTACTGTTCGGCATCGAGTACTGGATCGCCGTCGTCGCTGTCGGAGTGTTGATGGTCATCTATGTCACTTTTGGCGGCATGCTGGCTACCACCTGGGTGCAAATCGTCAAAGCGGTGCTGTTGATCTTTGGCGGGACGGTCGTCGCCATGCTCGCGTTCTCGAAATTTGGGTTCAGTTTCGAAACGATGGCCAGCAAGGCGGTGGCGGTGCATAAAGACGGGATCAAGATCCTGGCGCCGGGCGTGATGTTCGCCGACCCGGTTTCCGCGGTTTCACTGGCCCTGGGGATGGTTTTCGGCACCGCCGGACTGCCGCATATCCTGATGCGGTTCTTCACCGTCCCGAACGCCGTCGAATCACGCAAGAGCGCCTTCGTCGCCACCGGCCTGATGGGCTTCTTTTTCCTGATGATCGGCCTGATTGGCTTGTCGGCGGTGGTTCTGGTCGGCACCGACCCGCAATATTTCGAAGGCGGAGCTGTCGGCGGCAAGTTGCTCGGCGGCGGCAACATGCCCTCGATGCACCTGGCGCACGCGGTTGGCGGCAACCTGTTGCTCGGCTTCATGGCCGCGGTGGCTTTCGCGACCATTCTGGCGGTGGTTTCAGGTCTGGCGCTCGCGGGTGCCTCGGCGATTTCTCACGATATCTACGCCAACGCGATCAAGAAAGGCACGGCCACTGAGCAGCAGGAAATCCGCGTCTCGAAAATCGCCTCGCTGGGTCTCGGCATCCTGGCGGTGGCGCTCGGCATCATGTTCGAGAAGCACAATCTCGCCTTCCTGTCCGGTTTGACGCTCGGCATCGCCGCCTCGGCCAACTTCCCGGTGCTGATCCTGTCGATGTACTGGAAAGGATTGACCACGCGTGGCGCGGTGCTCGGCGGCATGGCCGGCCTGATTTCGGCGTTGGCGCTGGTGATCTGTTCGAAGGCTGTCTGGGTGACCGTTCTCGGCAACCCGACCCCCTTGTTCCCGTACGAACAACCGGCCTTGTTCTCGATGCCTTTGGCCTTTTTCATCGCCTGGTTGGCATCGGTGCTCGACACCAGCGAATCCGCTGCCCAAGAACGCGCCGCTTTCGACGAACAAGACGTCTTGGCCGAAACCGGTTACTACCGGAAAGTCAGCAGCCGCCCGGTTGCGCAGCATTGATTCTTTGCCTTCACACCACAAACACCGGTTGCTGAGCAACCGGTGTTTGTGGCGGGTTCATTGCGCGGCTGACGCTGACCGCCGCCAGCCGGGCATCAAACCATCAAACGGTCGTCAACAAGTCGTCTTCCGCAAAGCGCGAGCCGAAAGCCGGCTGCGGCGGCGGACAGGCGCCGCCGTCGGCCGTGCGCAGCACGCGATCGAGATGACGTTCGGCGGGCGTCAGCAACCGGCGGTAAAGATCCTTGCACAACAAGCGTGCCGACTCGCCCGGCCAGTCGTCAGGCAACAGCTGCTCGGGCAGTTCCGGGTCACGCAACAGCAGGCGCCGATAGTCATGAATCAACAACAGGCGCAGCAAAAAGGCCTCCTCGTCGTCGGCGGTCGCCAATGGATCACCGCGAACTTCCACCAGCACCGGGGTATAGACGCTGACGAATTCGGCGTAATCTCGCGCCATTTCACGCAAATCCCAGGCCCGCGAAACCAGATCGGTGTTGCCGGCGGTACCAACCAGACTGGTATCGGCGGCAACCAGCGGCATCAGACCGGACAACAGACCACCCAGACCCTCGACAAGCAGCGCATCGAAGACGCTCGCCAAATCGGCGCTCGGATGGACGAAACATTCAGCACCCAAAGCGCCGAAGCCTTGCCAGAACAGCGCCCGCCGCAAGACGTCCCGTTCTTTCTGAGTAAAGGCGCTGAGCACCAGAATCTGTCGCCAGCGATGATCCCAGGCCGGCGCGCGGGCGGCGTAAATCTGTCGGGCGGCGTCGGCACAACGGCGTTCGCCCGAAGGGGTCAGTCGATATTCGCTGCGCCGTCCCGACGACTCGCTGTACAACCACTCATCCTTGGTCAGGCGAAAAACGGCCGTACGCACCGAGCGCTCGTTGACTCCCAGTGGTTCGAGCAAACGAATCAGACTGCCGACCCAGGCCCCACCTCCACGCGGCAGGATGGCGTCTCCGAACAACGAGATCAACAAGGAGCCGGTATGAACCCGCTTCTGACGACTGAAATCAGCGATTTGCCTACGTATGGTTGCCGCCATCGGGTGTCTTCACGGAATTGGGCGGAGATGGGTCAGCGACATCATTTTTCGGGTTCGTATGCCAGAGGACACTCTGCCGGGCTGCGCCGGACCAAAAAAGTGCGTTATGATACGCCTATCGACGTTGAATGGCTTAGTTCGTACCATTTCTCAGGATTCGCCGTTGATCAATGCGTCACCTGATCAGCGCCATCACCCGAAAATCGTGATATCGCCATCAGATCGGCTAGCCGACTGGGCCAAGTCGGACAATCGGCATCGTGCCGATACCATGCCGTCGTATCATTTTTACTCTTCCTGACAGCCGCGCCTTAGCGCTTTCCTCGACTTCCGTTGCACAGGTTTTTCGAAAGGAATCCGCATGTCCAAACCGATGGTCACCGACCGCGACACCCCCGAAGCCATCCTGCTCGCCGAACAAACCGCGGAAGCCATGTATCGTCGCGATTCCGCGCTCAGGCTGATCGGTATCCGTATCAAAGCCATCCGCCCGGGTTATTCGCTGATGGCGATGTCCGTTCGACCGGACATGACCAATGGCCATCATATCTGTCACGGTGGTTATCTATTCACTCTTGCCGATACAGCGTTTGCCTACGCCTGTAACAGTTATAACCGCAACACGGTCGCTTCGGCGTGCCATATCGATTTTCTGACCCCCGCCCGTGAAGGCGAGGAACTCGAGGCCGAATGTGTCGAGCGCTCACTCTCCGGACGCACCGGCGTCTATGACACGACGATCCGCAATCTTAGCGGACAGGTGATTGCCCTGTTCCGCGGCAAGTCGTATCGCATCGCCGGTGAAGTGATTACCGGCCTGGCCGCCGAGGATCAGCGACCAGAATCGAACCCGGTCGCGCGAGGCAAATTCGAAGGCAACCCGCAATGAATCCGCGAGAGATCCGATAGCTCCGGCCGAACGCCCTCCGCAAACCGACCATCGTCGACGACTTGTGGTGGCTGAATGAGCGAACCGCTGTCACCCGAACCATCGACCATCGGCGAGAACACGCCAGCGCATAGCGCCGAAACGGTAATCTTGATTCACGGTTTGTGGACCCCGGCGCTGGTCTTTGCCTTGCACAGTCATTGGTTGAAGGGCCGGGGCTACCGGACGCGACGTTATGGTTACCACAGCGTCCGCGCCAGTTTGTCGGATAACGCCTTCCAACTGAAATCCTTCGTCGCCCAGACCGACGCCGAGACCATTCATCTGGTCGGCCACAGTCTGGGCGGACTGATCATCCTCGAAATGTTGCTGGACAACGCCGATCCGCGCCTGAAGCGGGCGGTACTGCTGGGCACCCCCTGCCACGACAGCTATTGCGGTCGACAATTGATCGACCTGCCGCTGCTCCCGTCGCTGCTCGGCTTGTCGACCATGGAATGGCTGTCACGTGGCCCAGCGATCCGATCGGTACAGGGATCGATGGTCGAGATCGGCGTTGTCGCCGGCACCCGAAGTGTCGGTCTTGGACGCGTGGTCCCGGATTTGCCCCTGCCTAACGATGGGCTGGTCGGGGTTGATGAAACCCGCCTGGTTGGCGCCACCGACTTCATCACCCTGCCCGTCGCTCACTCGGAAATGCTCGCCTCGCGCCTATGCGCCGAACAAATCGCCGCTTTTCTCGAAACCGGTCGTTTCATTCATGCCGCTACGGCTGAAAACCCGGATTGATTTCTTTTGCGACCCCCAACGCGAACAAGCCAAATTCAGGCGGCGCCGGATTAGATCCGCGTGTTCACTCCGCCGAAACCAACCGGGACAAGGCGATCATGGTCTTCATCAGCAGTGATTGCCGCAAGACAGCGTCAATCAAGTCATCGACGAGTTGGCCACGGAATCACGGGTAGCAGATTTGATACGACGGCATTCTCTTGCCACCGACGATACCGCCGCCATAGGTGATGCAGGTCGAGCTCGGCTGCAGCCCAAGGTAATCAGTCGAATTCCCTTTCGCATTGGGATTTGCCGGCACGCGATAGAAATCAGCTCCCTCATCCCATTCGTCATTCTGCGGCAAGACCCGATGCTCGCCAGCTTTGCGTGCGCCCTCGATGTCAAGAGGTGGTCCAGAGCCAAAATTCGTTGCTAGTAATGGCAGTGGAGCAAGAGAGAGAGTCGCAGCAAGGACTAATTCTGCAATGCAACAGAATTTCATATCCTTCCTCCCAATTAAGAATAATGGGTAATCTTCTTCGACTCCCATCGAAAAGTCAATAATTATTAACGCGAACCACCAATGACACACTGATTTATTAGGTTCTCGCATGTTTTAAATATTACAAATCAATAAATTGACGCGATCATCAAGTCGGCAACACGAAAAGATCAGTGTTTACTTAGAGGCAAACCTTATGCCCAGGAATCCACTGGCCACCAATATATACGCCGGGAACCCAAACACAGATTGTTGTCGCTGAGGCAGATCTCTGCAACCCCGAGACGCTGATTTCGGTATCGGGCACATCGTGAGACTCGGCCGGATCAAGCCCGTTCTGCGCAGAGGCATTCTCTCTCAGAGATCGGGAAGAGTTCAGCGGCTCTCCATTGGCATCGAACGACAGAATCTCACCATTCTTACTGAGAACAACCGTTTCAACTTCATGATTTGATCGAAAGAAACGCTTGGTCAATTCGCTTAGATCAGCCTCGTCGACAACGGTTGGCTTGGCTCTTTGTCTACAAACAGCGACCAATCCCAAGAACAGCAAGCCAAAAAGTCCGACAAGTGGAGTAGCAATGCGGGAAAAAGAGTGGTTCATAGGAGGTTCTCTCAAATAGACTGCTGGGCTGGTCGAAACCAACATTGATCAATAACGATACGTCAGTTGAAACAACAGCGAACGACGAGGATGGAACAAGGGAGCTTTGGGATCACCATTGTAGTCGCCATTTTCGAAGAGGAAATGGCGGTCGAAGAGGTTGTTGGCGGCGAGACTAGCGACCAGCCGCTTATTGCCAATCGGCAGGGAATAGCGCAGGTTGGTGATGACGAAGGACGAACGACCGGACGTATCAGAACCGTCAGGTTCGCGGAGCGTCGCAAGCTGACGAACGCCCCAGGTTTCCAGCAACACATCGCCATCGCCGGCTCGAAACCACAGACGCAAGGGCAGCAGATCGGTACGCAATTGATGAGGCAAGGATCCCGCCAGAGACGAGTGGTTGCCATCAAGCCGGTTATCCTCGTGCCGCCATTCCGCCGACAGCACGGCGTAATGGCCGAAAGGCCAAACCAGATACGCGCGGTATAAGCGCTCGTGCCACCGAGCCAGGCAATCGGCGCTGTCGCATCCCAGGTTCGGAATGTCGAGCCGCCGCCGGGACAATTCGAGACCGGCGCGGATGCCGCCGTCGAAGCGTTGGTCTACCGCCAGCGCCGTACGCGTCCACCGGCTACCGTTGAAATCGTCGAAAGACTGATTGAACCCGACGAACTGCGTCGGCTCGAGACTTTCCTTGTCATATTTCGCTCCCTTGACCCCCTGAAAAACAGCGGCGCGCAATGTCGTTCCCATCGCCAGACGGAAAGAAGCCCCGAGCTTTGCGTTGAGCCGTTCGACATGAGTGTAGTCCTGTTCGGCATAGCGGATGTATTCGGCGCCACCATGCAGTGTCACTCGTTTGTTCGGATGCCATTGGCCGTAGCCGAAAAGTGATCGACGTGAGATTTGCTGACGGGTAGAGATATCTGACACAGTGATCGGATCCGGGTCGAACAGGCAGCAAATGCTTACACGGCTTTCTCTGGCGCCGGTCAGTTTGAATTGACGCAGGCCGAGCACAAAACTGTCCGCCCCGCTTTGCCGTGAATACAGAATCTCCAGGCCGCGGGTCAACAGTTGGGGTCGAAGGTCGTAGCCAATCGAATACAATCCCCAAACCGGATCAGTCAGGTTGCTTTGCAGCTGGGAACGTTCGTCGATTCGTTGCCGGCTAAAGGCGGCGATCCATTCTTCATCGGTACTCGGCGCATGCCGCAGGGCCAGTCGTCCCAGATCGGTACGCACACTATCGCGAAGATGCTTGCTCTCCTGCTCGAACAAACTAACGGTCTGATCGCCGCTTTGCCGTTCGGTGTGGCGAAGCTCGGCCAGCAGCATCGTTTGCGCGGTCAACGCCAGTTGGCCGTTCAACCGCGCCCCGGACAGGCGGGTATCCGCTTGGCCGTCTACCAGCGCCCGGCCACGGTAATCGAAGACACCCAGGGCAAGCTGCGCCGTTTCACCGGACTGCGCCGCCACCAGACTGCCTGCCTGGCTCTCCTGGTTACCGGCCAACAACGACCCGGCAAAGTGCCAGGGCTGACGGGCAAAGAATCCGCTGCCTTCGTCGGGCGAAATAGCGCGAGGGCCGTCGAGCACCGGTAACGCCGGCATGACAAATTGTGGCGGCAAGGGCATTTGACCGATCGGCTGACGAAGTTGCACCTGAAACAGTTCGCTGAGCCGAGCGGTTTCGAAGCGTGGCAGGCCGGCATAGGCCTCCGCCAGCAAGCGGTGCGCGGGCACGCTCTGCGGATCGTCTTCCAGGGCGTCCATCGCCTGAGCCTGCATCGGCCCATACAGTCCGACTTCCCGGTAGGCGTCGCCGATGCTGGCAGTACGGGCGGCGCGATCCTGATCGAGGAGTTCGTCGGCTCGCACGACCGCCCGGTGGTCATTACGCGCGACAGCTTCTTCTCCGGCAGCGATGGCGCCAAGGAAATCCCGGGATTGCAGTTTTCGAAAAGCGTCGAAATACCAAGGCGTCGGAGAGGCCGGGTCGAGACGGCGGGCGAGGTCGAATTGCTCGCCCGCCAGTGTGTCGCGCCCTTCGGCCAGATAGGTACGTCCCAGATAGCTGCGCAATTCAGCGTTCGACGGATCGAGCAACACGGCGATTTCGATGTCGCGCCGACCGGCAGGAAAATCTCCTTGGCGTATATACGTCAAACCCCGACCAAAATGGGCCAACGGATCGGTGCCGTTGCTCGCCAGAGCCGCTTCGAATGCCGTCGCCGCCGCATCCACTTGCCCTTTCAGTAACAGGGCGAAAGCGGCCATCGCCTGCGCACGCGGTGTATTGGGCGCCAGGGCGAGCGCTCGCCGCGCGGATTCGGCACCCGCGTCAACACGCGCCAGCGCCAATTCGAGTTCAGCCCGACGCGCCCAAGCGATTGGGTGATCCGGCGCTAGCCAGGTGGCGTGTTGCGCGGCCGCCAAGGCGGCCGCAAGCTGTCGGTCACCTTGCAGGGCATAGCTCAAGGCGAGTTGGGCCGCGGCTGATCGTGGATCGTCACTGACTGCCGAACGCGCCGTAACCAGCGCGACATCCTCATTACGCGCCATTTGGATCATCGCGCGTACGGCCAGCGCCGCCGAGTTCATGCTTGGCGTGTCGAGCAGTGCTTCCGCTTCGTCCACCCGACCCAGCCCGAGCAGCAAACTGGCTCGATAGGCAGCGAGATCTGGCACCCCGTCAAGGGCTGCCAATGCCGAACGGAATTGGCCGGCTGCCGCCAAATCCATCGACTGGTTCACCGCCTGGCGGTGCTCCGCAGAGAGCAGGGCCAGCGGCTGGTCACCAGGCCGCAGTACTTGCGGATAGTGGATCGCCCAACGCACTGCGTTCAGCGGCTTGACCTGCAGCGACTGACCAAGCCGACCGCCGGGCCGGACGTCGACCGCCTCGCCCGCGGCGAGTTGACGTTGATCGGTTTCGGTGACGACCCGGACCTGTCCCTCTGCCACCGTCAACCGAGTGTGGTGACTATCGCCGGCCACGACGAATTCGGTTCCGTCCACCATCGCATTGACCAAAGGCGTGGTAACTCCGAATCGCTTGCGAAACCGGCTGATGACATGGATCACTCCTGCCGGCAGCGTCAATCCGCTATCAGTGTCCCTGGCATTCGCAGGCAGAGTCATCGTGGTATGTTGATCCAGGCGGATCAAGACGTCGTTTTCGAGAACGACCGCGGCACGTCCTGGACCGCGCACCGCCAACTGATCTCCAGGACAGAATCGATGGCGAACTTGTACCGACCGCCATGCCTCGCCGCTGGCCCGCATTTCGACCATCCCCTCCATGGCAACCAGCGTCCCGACCGGACGTTCACAGGCTACCGCCGCCAAAGACATCAGCAGCAAACCGGCAACCCCGATCGTTAGCAGTCCACCAGAGCCGAAACTCGTTGAACCGCAAGCCCTCCCCATCGCAGCTCCTTATCGGAACGTATTGATCTGAATAATTTATTAAAATTAATTTTAAATGAAAACGAGCCACAATCATTCCGCCATCCCCAAATTTCGTTGGTCGAAGCACGGGGAGCGCGATTGAAAAACCGGATCGGCGACTGGATTTGCTCTGTCAGCACCCTGAGCGTCAGGTTCCGGACACAGCGCCGTACGCCATCACCCTGCCGCAACCAGGAGTCCGTTTCAAGCTACGGCGGTAACGTGGTGACGTTCAACAGAAAACCACCGGGATTTCAGAATGCAGGGTGGCGACGCTCATCCCCATTGGCGCGGGGAACTTTTTTCAAAAAAGTTTGATCGAAGTCAGGGTCTTTGCGAATTTGCTCACAGCGGGTCATTAGTGGCGATGCTAAGCTGGAATCAGATCAGAACGAATTCAAATCATGTGGCTTCAACGAAAAAAGGCATTCGACATCATTAATTCAAAAGCTTGTGATGTGGAGCATTCCTATATGGGTTGAAAATCCGAACAGAGGCCACAGCGTGTGGCAGGAAATAAAGTTAGGCAATGGACTCAGTTTTTCCAGGGAAATACCGATATAATCGTTGTGCGCTGCAACAACGCTCGCTGCCAGCCTGCAAACGACCGTCCGTTCAGTATTTGGTAATGAGATCGACTCAGGAGTAGATGTGATGAAAGCACCGAAAATTCTTCCGTGGATTGCCCACAAGTCGGGCATCAGCGAGGATCTGGCGCTCAAATTGTGGCGTCGTGCGGCTGGTGAAGCCGAAGTGCTAGCCGGTTGCTGTGACAATTCGGATTATTATCGACTGGCGATGGAACGTTTCATCGATTATGCCGAGGCCGAAGGTGGCCATGCGGTGGTTCGCGAAGCGACGGGTCAAAAGACGTGCGTATCCTGGCTCTGGCGTCATCAAAACCGCATTTCCAAATTGAGCATGATCACCACCCAGAATCTACTCAGATTGTGGCAGGCGAATTGGACCAGCCTGCTCAACGATCACCGGCACGCGGCCTGAGGCACTGTCACTGACGGGTTTCATTGTGATTCTATCAACCTAGCCCATTGCCGACTCCTAGCCGCCGAATCGATAGCCGTCTTTTTTATCGACTTCCGCGCCGGCAACCACGTTGCCGGCGGCGGTCATGTGGACCGCTCAGCGGACCATCTTTTCCGCAACTTCTCCGCTCATACGGTTCGCCACCTCTTCAATAACCGTCGTCGGATCGTCGGCAATTCCATTTGTGCGCGATCGGAGGGCGGATCTTCGTGAAATCGAGGGCTATTCAGCCACGTCGAGAAACGACCGATTGCGTTCATCATTCGGTGGTTTCATAGGGCAGGTAGAATTCTTCCGAAAACCTCATTCAATTCCTGTACAGATTGAATATCGATGGCAACGACGGTGGGCCTGTTTCGCCACTGACGGAAAGGGGTCTTGAATGACAACACTCGCCCAGCGCGAATCAGCCCCTTCCGCAACGAGCGATCAGTGATTGGGTGAATTCACGGCGGCATAAGCGTCGCGCATCGTCCGCTTGAGGGTCTTGCCGGCGGCGTTGCGGGGAAAATCCTGCAGAATCATCACTTCGTGCACCCGCTGAAAACGGGCGCCGACACGAGCGTTGATCCATGCGCGCAACTCATCGGCAGCGATCACGGCATCGCGTTGCAGCAGCACGGCAGCAACCGGTGTTTCGCCCCATTTCTCGTGTTCGACACCGAACACAGCGACTTCGCGGATCGCCGGATGACGAGCGGCGACTTCTTCGATGTCCCGAGGATAGATCTTCACCCCACCGCTGTCGATCATGTCTTTCTTGCGATCGACCAGGTAAAGATAGCCTTCTTCGTCGGCGTACCCCAAGTCGCCGGTGTAGAGCCAGCCGTCGCGCAGCGCCTGGGCGGTCAGGTCGGGGCGTCCGTAATAACCGGACATCAACGACGGTCCGCGGCCGACGATTTCGCCCACTTGGCCAGGAGGAAGATCGACGCCGTCTTCGCCAACGATGCGCATCTCGAAAAAGTACGGCGGCGAGCCGACTGAACCGGCCTTGCGTAACGACTGCGTTTTGTCGAGGATGGTCCAGAACCCTTCGGTCAGGCCGTAAAGCTCGTAAAAGCGATTCGGAAGCAGCCTGTTCAATTGATCCTTGTGCTCCTGATAGAGCGGTGCGCCCAGTGACAGGATCATTTCCAGCGACGCCAGCTTTTCGGGAGCGAAATTGGCGGCGTTGAGCACGGCGATGATCTGCGCCGGCACCATCATCGTATGCGTCACCCGCTCACGGGCAATGATGTCGATCGCCTCCTCGGCATCGAATTGCCGTTGCAACACGTAGCGCGCGCCGAGATAGAAACAGGGCATCAAGGTGACAAAGGCGCCGTTGAAGACAATCGCGCCGGTATGCAGAACCACCGATTCGGGCGACATTCGCCAGGTCGAAGCGAATAAGGTGCAATACATCGAGCGGACGAAGTGGCTATGCATGATTCCTTTCGGCAAGCCGGTGGTGCCGCTGGTGTACATGATGTTGAACAGATCGTCGGAACGGGTGGCCACCGGGGCGGGCAAGTCGGCCGGACAATCGGCCAGTACGCTTTGGTAATCCCGGTACTCGCCGGTCGCACCATCAACAAGCAGTATCCGCTCGGTGGCAAGCCCGGGCAATTCGGCACGGACCTCGTCGATCACCACCGCCATCGAACGTTGGGAAATCAGACAGCGGGCGCCCGAATCATTGAGCAGGCTGGACAGTCCAGATGGCATCAGCAATGGACTCAGCGGTACCAGTACCGCGCCGATCGCTGGGATGGCCCAGTAGATTTCGAGCAGCTCGTCGCAGTTGGCCAGCACCGTCGCCACCCGGTCGCCTTTTTGAATTCCCAATCGCTGCAAGGCGTGCGCACAACGACCGACACGAGCGGCGAATTGCCGCCAATTCAAACGTTGATCCTCGAAAACGACCGCCGTCTGTTCTGGCTTGAACTTGGCATGGTGCCTGATCACATGGCTTAATTGCAGCATCTTCCCTCCTGACAGTCAATTTGCCGCCCGAACGCGCCGGATACGAGCGGACCGCAAGAAATGTTCCCGTGACACGGGGATCCGGATGACCTCCAGACGCCTCCCTGGCGCGGTGAAGGCTGCTGGTGGTCGCCGGCCACAGCTTATCGCAACGCAACAAACAGTGATAGAAACGATGCTTTCTCGACCGTTCAAGCCAGCGCAGCCACTTCACCCCGATAAGAATTGTCCACCGCCGGCGCTTCGCGGCAAGACGCGCAAAAACAAGATTTCTTCCAGCGTTTTTCGTAAAGAATCGGCCGCAAGGAAACTGATCCATGGGTGCAACAAAACCAGCGTAGAGGAGTAAAATGAATTGTGCGGTGCAGAATGACGCCGCTGAAACAGTTTTCTCGACAGGTTTATTTGTGTCCTCCTTTGATGCCTTCCGATGGGCAGGTCGCTATCCTTCGCAGGATCGCAAAATCAGCGAACGAAATCCACTGCGGCCGACGATCGGTCAACGTTGGCAGGATGCATTCTGGCAAATCGTCCCTTCGATTGCGCGGCAAAATGTCAGCGGATGTCCCATGAAAGGCACCCCGCCGGATGGTTCCATCCACCTCGCGGATTGGTCGGCAATCTGCGGAAGCTGGTGCGTTTGGGGATTGGAGCGAGCCAGATCAGTTTTGATTCAAATCGTTGCCCACGACGAAATTACGACTAAGATTTTTCGGCGAGGTCAAGGTAATCGTGGATCGCCCCGTCGGGCGGGTCCGTTTTACTATCGTTAGATTCTGGAGGTTGAAAATGTTTGCACTGCTTAGAGAAATACCTGATTTCACGACGAGTTGGTGCCGGTACACCTTGGCGATGATGCGCGCCTCGAACCGTGAAGTGAGTGAATTCAACGACAACCTCTTCATTGCCGCGCACATCGCGCTGACCGCTGCGCGCGACAACCCGTTGAGTATGATGGAAACCATGGAAATCGTTGAACACAACGCCAGCATGGCCCGCAAAGGACTCAGCGGCATGCAGGATAAAATGGCTGATTACGCTTTCGACCAGATCGAAGAGGCCACCCGTGCCTTCCTCAATTCGCTCCTTCAGTCCGATGGCGAAAAGCTGAGCGGCTACATGCGCCGCGAAGCAGATATCATGGAATCGGTTTCAAACTTCAATGAACAGATCGAAGCCATCGCCGACGAATTCGGCTTCCACTTCAATACCGCCAATTACAAGCTGGTTCATGAGACCGACGGCTTTCAGCTGTATCAGGTACTACCGCTCAAGCCGGGCGTCGAGGTTCGTACCGACCTCAAACCCGTGATGCTGGTCCCGCCGTATATGCTCGGCGTGCACATCCTGTCCTTCCTGCCGTACGAAAACAAGAGCTACAGCCATTCGTTCGCCAACGAAGGAATTCCGACCTATGTTCGCGTGGTCAAGGACATCATGACCAACGACAAAGTCCAGACGATGACTCCCGAACAGGACTGCGAGCAAACCTACGAATTGCTGGCCAAGATCAAGGAACTCAACGGCGGCAAGAAAGTCACCCTCAACGGTACCTGCCAGGGGGGTTACATCTGCCTGATGAACATCCTCTCCGGCAAACTGCAAGACGTCTGCGACGCGCTGATCACCAACGTCACGCCGGTCGACGGCACCTACAGCGCGGCGATCAGCGGCATGCCGACGATGCACCACGACTTCATCACCACCACCCTGCCGAGCGGCAACAAAGTCGCCAACGGTTATCTGCTGAGCCTGGGGATGCGTTTCGTCGCCATCGACCGCGAGACGCCGCTGGTCAAGGTACTCGACCAGGCATCGCTGCATCGCGCCACCGATCTCAATCCGGGCAAGACACCGGCAGCGTTGTTCCGCTGGCTGCTCAAGGAGCGGGTGCACCTGCCACTAGCCATCGCCAACATGAGCTCGCACACGTTCCAGGACCCGATTGCCGACGACGGCACCTTACCGGTGAAACTGTTCGACAAACCATTGAACATCAAGAGCCTGATCGACCTCAATGTGCCGTGGTATCAGAATTACGCGATCAAGGATGATCTGGTCACTCCGCCGTGCGCCACCGCCGGCAACAAGTATCTGGGCGACTGGAGTGGCCTTGAGTCTGTCGCTTTCTTCGGCGGACACGTGGCAATCCTTACCAGCCCGTATGCCAAGAAAGCACCGGTCAATGGTGCATTCACCGATGCCAATGGCAAAGCCAGCCGCGGTCCGGTGAAGTTCCAGATGGACATTTCGGCCTGAAGCATGACCCGGCATAACCCGCGTCGGGGTCGCCCTCTGAAATAAGGTTTGCCAATCTTACCCGACGCCAGTCGCCGGCCGAACCTCGTTCGGACCGGCGACAGTTTCATCGACCCGAGGCGACGACATCCACCACGAATTTTCCGGTTGATGCGGCGGTTTCAGAACGTACCGCCAGTCGACACCCGTGTAACAACCGCCCAATAATCATTCTCTGGAGGGTTTTACTCATGAGCTATAACAACATCATTGTCGAAGTGCAAGGAAAAGTCGGTCTGATCACCCTCAATCGTCCCAAACAGCTCAATGCGCTCAACGATGACCTGATGAACGAACTGGGACAGGCCTTGCTGGCTTTCGAAGCCGACGAAAACATCGGCGCGATGGTCATTACCGGCTCAGAAAAGGCATTCGCCGCCGGCGCCGACATCACCGTCATGCAATCGCTGAGCTACATGGACGCCTACAAAGGCGACTTCATCACCCGGAATTGGGAAACCCTGAAAAATTGCCGCAAGCCGGTAATCGCCGCGGTGGCTGGCTTCGCGCTTGGCGGCGGTTGCGAACTGGCGATGATGTGCGACATCATCATTGCCGCCGACACCGCACAGTTCGGCCAACCCGAAATCCGCCTGGGCGTCCTGCCCGGTGCCGGCGGCACGCAGCGTCTGCCGCGTGCCATTTCCAAGGCCAAAGCGATGGAAATGTGCCTGGCCTCGCGCAACATCGACGCGCAGGAGGCCGAACGTGCCGGCTTGGTGTCGCGGATCGTCCCGGCCGACAAACTGCTTGAAGAAGCGATGTCCACCGCCAAGAAGATCGCCAGTTTCTCGCTGCCGGTAGTGATGATGATTAAGGAATGCATCAACCGCTCGTACGAAAGCTCCCTATCGGAAGGTTTGCTGTTCGAACGCCGGACGTTCCATGCCGTTTTCGCCCTCGACGATCAGAAAGAGGGCATGGCCGCTTTCGTCGAAAAGCGCAAAGCGTCATTCAACAATAAATAAGGCTACGCGGCAACCTCCGCCGCGTTCATAGCCTGGCCCGTCGTCGAAGCACCGAAGACGGGCCAGGATTCATTGGCTAACCGACCCCGTGTTCAGCAGGGAGTCAGATCGACGACATTCTGAATGGCAATCTGATCGACCCACGCCTGGGCGTAAACCTTGGCGTGCAGATTTGAATACGCCGCCACTTCGAGGGTCAACGTAACCATCCGGTCAGCAAAACGCGACAGGTCGATCGCCGTCTGGCGCAGCCACTCGGTTTCCTGGTGAGCCATGCCGATCGCCGTCACTTCGTCCACCACCACCCCATCGACCAGAATCCGGAAACTGGCGCTAGTGTAGTCGTTGATCGCCGCCTGAAGATCGAGACGACGCACGTACGACAATTCGGGATGCCTGCCGAGTTGGACTCGCCGGGAAATCGATTGCGCACGCGGACCAATCGCACCCTCGTCGCCGGAGACGACATGGCCATGGAGCATCGAGCCGCCGCGAAAAGCGCGCGGATCGTCAACCAACAATTCCCACCCGGCACCTTCCCAACCGGCGCTGTGCAGTTCCGCCGTCGACCGACCGGCACCAGAACGTTGTGCCAGACCTTTGATTCCTTTCATCGCCCCGGCCGCTTCCAGCGCCGTCGCTATGATTCCGGGAACATCGATGCCGAGCGGCGCGCCACTGGCGGGACGTTTGGCGGTAGTGCCGCTCTTCAGCAAACCGGCGGCTTCCAGCGAAGCAGAAATGATGCCATGCACGTCGAGGCCGAAGGTTCTATCACTCGTTCCTCGGGGTGTCCGCTGCTCCTCGGCCGTGTGGCTACGTGGGCCGTCACGCCGGATGTCGGTGACGAACGGTTCGTTGACTTCCAGTGGTTCCGCGGCAGGGCGACGACTTGCGGACCGCTCATCGGCCTCGGTTGACGTATTTTGGTTAAAGTCGCCGGCGCTATGCGTAGAGCTTGACTGGGTAGCCAGCAGCCCCCAAAAATCGGCGATCCGATGTGTGGATGAAATCCCCACCGCATTGAAAAAAGGTGCCGCGGTGCCGCACTGATCCGGACCGGCCCCTGGATCGAGCGCCGCCCCGTGCGACATGCCGGTAATCGTGTAGCTCTCGATCACTTCCTCTCCATCGGCGTTCAGCCAGACGCGTCGTGGATAGCCGGCAACGGTCATTTGCCTTGTCGGTTCGATCGCCAGAGCATGCACATCGGTCCATTGCTTGATCATTTCTTCGGCGTTGACCGGTTTGACCGCCGTATCGGCGTCACCATGCCACACCGACAGCTTGGGCCACGGACCCTGATGGTCAGACGCCTGGCGAACCAGATCGCCCCATTCGCCGGCCGAGCGACAGCGGCCGACGAAAATGCTTTCCAGTCCTTCCTGCAAACCTTTGGCCGAGCGGAATGGCACCCCGGCGATGACCGCCCCACCGGCGAAGACTTCGGGATAGGTGGCCAGCATCACCGCGCTCATCGCCCCGCCGGATGAGGTGCCGTTGACATAAACCCGCCTAGCATCCAGTCCTTGTGTGCGCACCAGATGATCGACCATCTGCCGGATCGACAATGCCTCGCCTTTCTGTCGGTCGTTGTCTTCCGGCCGGAACCAGTTGAAACAGCGCAAGGGATTGTTGTTCCACTGTTGCTGAGGGAACAACAATGCGAAACCGTAACGATCGGCGAGCGTAGACCAGCCGCTGCCCTTGTTGTACGACGCCGCGCTCTGGGTGCAGCCGTGCAATACCACCACCAACGGTGCGTTGGCCGGCAAATCGGCCGGCAGGTAGGTCAACATGCGCAGCTCACCCGGATTCAGGCCGAAATCGGTGACTTCGCGCAGGCGTGTCTCCTGCGCCTCCACCTGCTCCGACCAGGCCTGGACGTTGGCCAGCGTCGACAACAATTTTTCCCAGCGACTGCCGTGCGGTGTTTTGGCCGCCAACTGCGCCATTTTTTTGATCGAAGCCATTTTTTGGCTCAGTTTGTTCAACATTGGGCTTCTCCTGTCATCAGACAAGGTAGTAAGGGAACCGATCTCGATCAATTTTCGGACCGGCAGAAAAACGGCATGGGACAAACCCGGTTCGACTCGACCTTCGCGTAGTGGATCCAGCCAGGCGGGCGGGTTGGCGCCCGCCGCCAACCCGTAGGTGTGACTGACGACCGCCCGACGCCCTTGCCACCAGCTGCTGAACTGCAGGGCGGCCACCGGGCAGCCCCGGTTAACCCACACCCCGAACAGTTCGCCGGCGACAACGGCGCGGGTGTCTTCGCTGGCCGCCAAGGACAGCAAATGAGCCAAGGCTTCACCGAAGCACAGGCCGTCAACCACGTTGGACGACAGTAGCGCCGGCGTGTGTTCACTGTTCGCCACCCGCGGACCGAAAAGGACCCGCGGTGTGTGGCCGTCGGGCGTCACGCTAGTCGCGCGCAGAGCGGCGTAACAGCGAATCGCTTCGACGGTCTGGGATTGTTGCGGCGCCGCCATGACGCCGATCAGCAGATCGGCGGCGTATTGCGGTGTCGCCGGCGGCGAGCCACGACCACGTGGCCCCGGGGAGAACAAACCGCCCGAAACCAACAAGGTGACGCGGAAACGCAGGTCGCGACGCGATTCGCCGAGAATGTCGGCGAGTCGCTCGCTGAATTCATAACGTGCCAGTCCAGTTGCCATGGCGCAACCATAGCACGTCCACTTGGAAAATGCAGCTAATTATTTAGTAAGTGCAAAGAAATAAATTTTGTCCTGCCCCGCCCAGCCGATGACAGCTCGCAAGCTCCGCCGTCGCCTCACTTGACGAAGGCAATCCCGGAGAAACGGAGCCAGCCGATGAACCATCGTCGCCCATCGACCGCCGATCGGCTTGCCGGCCCGGAGGTTCCAGACCTGATTGATGGCAATGACCGAGGGAGAGCCGGCTGGCGGGCGAAAGGAAGTGGCGTCGAGCATGAAGAACGCTGGCCTCCCGAAAGTTCACAGCCGCTACCCGGTGACCGCTCCGCACCAAGCCGCGCCGGCGAGACCGTCTTGCCAGGCAGATCCAGACTCATTCCTCCATCGCTGAGTCGACCAGCACCATCGTCGCAGCGAGATCGGCGATGGTATCCAGCGAAAGCGCTCCGTCGGGCCGATACCATTGGCTGCACCAGTTGAGCATGCCGAAAAGCAACAGGCGCGTCGCTTTCGCCGGACCGCGCAGCCGACCGCCGGCCGCGAGTTCGTCGAGAGTCGCTTGCCAGAGTTGCTGATAACGGTCGGTCGCGGCGGTGATTTCAGCGTGGGCGTCGCTTGCCAACGAGCGCGACTCATAGAACAGCAGCGACGCCGGGCACTCGCTTTCAAGCAAGGTGCCAAGATGGGTGCGGATCATCGTCCGCAAACGTCGCTCAGGATCGGCGATGCCGGCCACCGCCGTTTGCAAACGCTGTAGACCACTGTCGATGCCGGCGATCATCGCCGCTTTGAGCAAATCGTGTTTGCTGCGGAAATGATAGAACGGACTGCCGGGACACATGCCGACCGCGTCGGCAATGTCACGAGTGGTGGTCGCCTCGAATCCTTTCGCAACAAACAGTCGCGTCGCCATCTGCAACAATTCGTCGCGGCGATTGGCTTCCAGTGACGCGTCAGCCTTCTTGCGGCGGCTCATCGCGTTCAGAGGGTCAATGCCAGACGCGTCCCCTGATCGATGGCCCGCTTGGCGTCGAGCTCCTTGGCCACATCCGCCCCGCCGATCAGCGACAACGGCACGCCGGCGGCGCGCAACCCGTCTTCCAGATCCCGACACGGTTCCTGACCGGCACAAATGATCACGTGGTCGACCGGCAGGCATTGCGGCTGGCCATCGATCAGCAAATGCAAGCCGGCGTCGTCGACCCGTTGGTAACTGACGCCGGAAAGCATATGCACCCCACGTTTTTTGAGCAGCGAACGGCGAACCCAGCCGGTCGTTTTCGCCAGACCGTCACCGACCTTGGCCGGTTTGCGCTGCAGCAACCAGACCTGACGTGGTGCCGGCTGGCGGCTCGGCTCGGTCAGTCCACCACGCCGACTGTACGCGGGATCGATTCCCCATTCGCCCTGGAAACGTTCGATCTCGTCATGTTCGTCTGCGACGTGGGTCAGAAATTCGGCGACATCAAAGCCGATGCCGCCGGCACCGATGATCGCCACCCGCGGGCCGGCAACACGAAAACCGTCAATCAGATCAATATACGACATCACTTTTTCGTGCGCCAAACCGATCAGCGCCGGTTGTCGCGGAACGATGCCGGTGGCCAGAACCACATGGTCGAAGCGGCCGCCGGTCAAGTCGGCGACTACGCAACGCTGACCGAGTTCAACGCTGACTTCCAGGGCGCGCAGCCGGTGTTCGAAATAGCGCAAAGTTTCGGCGAACTCTTCTTTGCCTGGAATCTGTCGGGCCAGTTTGAACTGGCCGCCGATTTCCGCCGCCGCTTCGAACAAAGTCACATCATGTCCGCGCTCGGCGGCGGTGACCGCACAGGCCATACCGGCCGGTCCGGCACCAACGACGGCGATCCGCTTCGCCGCGTTTGTTTTGACGATCGGCAGCTCGCTTTCACGACACGCCCGCGGATTGACCAGGCAGGTGCTCGGTCGTCCGGCGAATATTTCGTCGAGGCAAGCCTGGTTGCAAGCAATGCAGGTATTGATCTCGTCCGCCCGTTCAGCAGCGGCCTTGTTGACGAAATCCGCGTCGGCCAGGAACGGCCGTGCCATCGAGACCATGTCGGCGCAACCTGCAGCAAGCACCTCTTCGGCGACAGCCGGGGTGTTGATACGGTTGGTGGTGATCAGCGGCACCCGCACCTGGCCCATCAGCCGCTTCGTCACCCAGGTAAAAGCGGCACGCGGCACCATCGTGGCGATCGTCGGGATGCGCGCTTCGTGCCAGCCGATGCCGGTGTTGATCATCGTCGCCCCAGCGGCTTCGACGGCCTTGGCCAAGGCGACGACTTCGTCCCAGTCACTGCCGCCTTCAACCAAGTCAAGCATCGACAACCGGAAAATCACAATGAAATTTGGTCCGGTCGCCTGGCGCACCCGCGCAACGGTTTCGACGGCGAAACGGCAGCGGTTTTCAAAGCAACCTCCCCAACGGTCACTGCGCTTATTGGTTTGCTGAACGACAAATTGATTGATCAGATAACCCTCGGAGCCCATCACCTCGACGCCGTCGTAACCGGCCATCTGCGCCAGCGACGCGCAACGCGCGTAATCGGCGAGTGTCTTTTCGATCTCCTCCTCGCTGAGCTCACGCGGCACGATCGGCGAAATCGGCGCTTGCAGCGCTGAGGGCGCCACCGCGCCGCGATGATAGGCATAGCGTCCGGTGTGCAGAATCTGCATGGCAATCTTGCCGCCCGCCTGATGAACCGCATCGGTAATCAGCCGATGCTTTTCGGCCTGTGCTTCGTTTTCCAGCACCGCGGCGCCGGTGGCGATGACGCCATCCTGGTTGGGCGCGATACCGCCGGTGACGATCAGACCAACACCGCCGCGCGCACGCTCGGCATAGAACGTCGCCAAGCGTGCAAAACCTTTCGGCATTTCTTCCAGCCCGGTATGCATCGAACCCATCAGCACACGATTGGGCAAGGTCGTAAAGCCAAGGTCGAGCGGCGCGAGCAGATGCGGATAAGCGCGATGAGGCATGACAGTTTCTCCTCGAACGGAAAGATTGAATGATTTTTAAGCAAGCAAGCGCTTGCTTAATTTTCTTCGATTGACCGATAGCTGACAAGAGCCCTACCAAGGAGTCTTGTCCACCACCAGCGCGCAACCGCCAACCGGACGACCCGGACCCTGCGGATGGCCAACGCTGGCCTTGTTCCCGTCAGTCTATTGGGTACCTACCACCGTCGCCCCTGCGCCCGCCTCCATCGGCCGCAGCTCCTTTCTTTCACCGCTCATAAACTGGCTCGACTGATTTACGTCATGCGGACGAGGAAAACCGCAAACGGTCTTCGGCGCGAAACCGGTTTGAAGATTCGCCTCGGGTGACCAAGCGGTAATTTGGCTACCCCCACAAAGGCGCGAAAAGAGGCTGGCAATCACTCTGCCCAGGCAGTCACACGGATCCATTGACAAGCCTGCACTTGGCAAGGCGTGCGCCGCGGCCGCAAGCCGGAGAATTGTGACCTCCGCGCCTGAAAAGTCCACCACCAAGGAGCAAATGGCTCAGGAACGGCGGGAGGAAAGCGCATCGCATGCCGAATCAGCTGGCAAACGATCGTAGCTCGGGTGGAGCTTGTCTACTTCCGGTCATCAAGGCTTCCCTGTGGGTCCACCACCTCCGCCGGGTTCGGCGGCAGAGTTTCTTCAGCGGTCTGTACTGACTGGTGTACGTATTTTTTGACCGTCCGTCTATCGAGACCCGTTCGCCGCGCGACTTCCTCATACGTGCCCAAACGTTGATGGAGCCATTGACAATAGCGTACGAGCAAGGTGCTGGCGGCGAGGCGGCCACCTTCACTCACCTGCCACATGGCCTCGCCACGCGTTGTCGCCGGCGTCTCGTCGTCGGCTGAGTAGCGTCCGGTCAGTAGAACGCGACGCACCGCCTGCTCAAGTTCGCGCACATTGCCCGGCCACAGGTAGTCGCGCGGCAGGGAGCGGCGAAGCGCATCGACGACACGATCGCTGACCGTCTGGTCGGGGGTGCCGAGTGTGCGTGTCACCAACCGTCCAACCAGTGTGGCGAACTCGTCCGGCGCTTCGGCCAGACGTTGGCGCAGCGGTGGCAGCGTGATCGCGTCCGAGCACAGGCGGTAATAAAAATCGTGACGAAACTTGCCCCCGGCCATCAACTGATGCAAGGGGCGATTGGTCGCCGCGATGACTCGTCCGGCGAAGCGCTGTACCTGATGACTGCCGATCGGCGTGAAACTGCGCTCCTGCAACACTTGCAGCAGCTTGATCTGGATCGGAACGCTGACCTCGCCGATCTCGTCGAGAAATAAGGTGCCGTGCGCGCTTGACCGCGCGAGAACGCCTTCGTGATGCTCGATGGCGCCAGTGAAGGCGCCTCTGCGGTGGCCGAAGAGCTCCGACTCGATCAGACCTTCGGGAAACTGCGACAGATTGATGGCGATGAAACTATCGGCGAAGTTGGCGACAAAGCGCCGCTCGCGGCATAGATAGGGGATGAACGCCGAGCGTCCGATGGCCGCCGCCGCCTGTCCTTTACCGGTTCCGGTTTCTCCCAGCAGCAGCGTCGAAAAATCTTCCATCCGGCTCCATAAATGGGCGTCGAAGAGCTGCATGTCATGGGTGAAAACGTTGTTCCAGAGCGCGAGACGCAAGCGCTTCATTGACGGGCTGTCGCCCGCCAATCCCTCCTCAATGAAGTAATACGCCCGACGCAGCTGGTGGAACAGTGCGAAATATCGCGCAGCTTCGTCCTCGGCGAAGCCACGGTTGACCAGTTCGCCAAGCAGCCGATCGGCCAGTTGCGCCTCGACGCGCGTTTCGCGCCGACTTGCTTGGCGCTCGATCAAGGCATCGATACTGGAGAGATGCCGGTGATAAACATCGAATAGAAATACCGGCTTCAGACAGCGGGCGTCGACGGCAGCCAGGGTGCTCAAGGCAATTCGCCCCGTGGTATCGAGTGCCTGCAAACGGCGGCCGATAACCACCTTTAAAGCTTCGCTGTCGGCCATTCCGGGGCGCATCATCTCGCCAACCGCTTCGCGTACCCGCTGCGCGCGGTCGTCCGAGAAGGGATTGGAAAAGACGATCTGTCCGACACGCAGGAAAAAATCGCGATCTTCTGCGCTCAAAGCAAACGACCCAACCATGGAAGCACCTCCAAAAAACGTACATTTTATGTAATGGATGCACGCACTGAATGCCTACAAGTAATATGACCTTCTTATTTTATTACTTGTAAATTAAAGCACTATGAATGGCACAAAATCTGCTTGAAAGCTTATGTTCCAACTTCAACGAAAGACATTCGGATGAACATCACTCTGAATCATATGAACCTCTGGGCCGCTTGGATCGGAATCCTGCTGGGCATGCTCAGCGGGGCACTGATCGGTCTCTTTTTCCATCATCAGGCGTGGTTGGGCGGCTACGATAGCTGGCGCCGGCGCCTGCTACGATTAGGTCATATCAGCTTCTTCGGCATCGCTTTTCTCAATCTGGCTTTCGCCAGTACGTTTAACTTGGTCACTGGTGATCCTCCTGCTTTTGCCGCCTGGTCGCTGCTTGCCGGCGCGGTGTTGATGCCGGCCGTCTGTTTCCTTGCCGCGTGGCGCCAACCCTTTCGCCACCTTTTCTTCCTGCCAGTTCTGTCGCTATTGAGCGGTGTCGCCGGCGTGCTTTTTGGCGAGGTGTTGTGATGAACAATTTTCACTTCATGTCTTCGTCGCCACCATCGACAACGAGCCAGAGAATGACGGCGGTTATGCCAAAGAGAACATTGAAGATCGCTTTTATCGCCATGAGCGGTTTGCGTGCCTGCGATCCGGAATTGACTGCACTCGGACTGACGCTACCCGGCTTTGTCGAACGCAACCGCAGTATCGCTTCGCTGCCCAGCCTCGGCTTGCTGACTCTGGCCGGCATGACGCCAACATGCCATCAACGGCGCTATCTTGAAATGCCGGACCTCAGCAACATTGACGCCTTGCCGCGCGACATCGACCTGGTTGCCATTTCGAGTTTCAGCGCACAGATCAAAGAAGCCTATCAGGTGGTGGCGTACTACCGCGCGCTCGGCATCCCTGTCGTCATCGGCGGCTTGCACGTCACGGCTCTGCCACAAGAGGCGATTGCGCATGGGGCGACAGCGGTCGCTGGCGAGGGCGAGACCGTGTGGCTCGAAATCCTGCACGATGTCGAACGTGGTCAATTGCGCTCCCTTTACGACGCCCGCGGTGCCGAGTTCAATCTCGCCGCGGCACCGATGCCGGCTTACGAACTACTGGACATCGAGCGTTACAACCGAATCACCGTGCAAACCAGTCGCGGCTGCCCTTGGCGGTGCAATTTTTGCGCGAGCTCGATTCTGCTTACCCGTAAATATAAGCAGAAACCCGCCGCGCAAGTATTGGCTGAAATCGACCGCATCCGCTCGTTCTGGTCGCGACCGTTCATCGAGTTCGCCGACGACAACAGCTTTTGTCACCGCACCTACTGGAAAGCGCTGTTGCCGGAGATCGCCAAGCGGCAGATCAAATGGTTCACCGAAAGCGATCTCTCGATTTATGAGGACGAGGAATTGTTAATCCTGATGCGTGAGGCCGGCTGTGCGGAGGTGCTGATCGGATTTGAAAGTCCAACCGACCAAGGGCTCGACAGGTTGGAAACGAAGCGCAACTGGAAACTTACCCGGGCGCCGCAATACCGCGAAGCGATCCGTCGCATCCAAGAGCATGGCATCCGGGTCAACGCCTGCTTCGTCCTTGGACTCGATGGCCAGACAACGCGCGTCTTTGACCAAGTTCTCGACTTCGTCGAAGACGCCTTACCGTTCGACGTGCAGGTGACGGTGCCGACACCGTTTCCTGGTACGCCATTTTTCGCGCAACTGCAACGAGAAGGGCGACTCTTGGCAGATCGGGCCTGGGAACGTTGCACCCTGTTCGACGTGAACTTTCAACCGACCCATATGAGCGCACAGGATCTGGCCGCCGGAATGCGGCAAACCGTTGTCGCTCTCTACAGCGAAGAAGCCACCGCGCGACGGCGCCAGCATTTCAAAGCGTTGCAGAATAGGCTGTCAATCGCCGCTTGACAGCAAGCATACAGACATCCAGCTGTAATATCCGTAAGCATTGCAGCGACCACCAGGCTTTCGACAGTAGGACAAGAAGCTGGACTAGGCGGGGAATCTGGATGCGTGCGCGAGAGGAACATGAGGACGCCTCGCTGGCGAGCGGCGAGGATGTGACCGAGAAACGCCGCTTCGTCGCATGCCGCCTCTCCCTGAAATATGCCGACCAGCCCTGCGCAACCCATTTCAATGCGCGCGCTCGATGGCAGCAATCCGGTATACGAGTCGGCTCAGCGGGTCACGGCACTTGCTGGGCCGAGCCCGCCTGATGCCGAACCCCGCCGCCCTGGCCATCGACACGGCTTCGGAAGCAAGCCCTCAACTGATCAGTCGACATACCAAATCGAAAATCAGCCAACCAAAAAGACCGGCAAGCTCCAATGGCATGATTCGTAACGCTGATCTAAGCAGTGTCAAACAAAAACAAGTGCTAACACTGCAGTGTTCGAAACTTGCAACTGCGCGCACCTGGTACAAAACAGGCGCGCCGCTCGAAAAAATCAGATACGGCGACGCCGCACAGCGAATCCTGCAAGGGCGACCCCAAACAGAGCTAGCGAGGAAGGCTCCGGCACGACGGCAGGCGACAGGTCCATAAGGATGGGCATATCCCCAGGAGGATCTCCATCCGCGGTAAGTGGTTGGCTAGCACTGAAGACAAGCGTCAGTTGCCCTTGTGGCAGTGTAAACCTAACGTTAGCCCTGTTAATGGTTAAGGTATCAGCGGACCAGCCTATAGTCAGTTTGGCTGTTTGATTGAGCGTCTGAGTCACTCCATTTACCGTGATTGGTCGGCTAAAGTTTAGCGTGTAATCAACACCTTGACCACAATTCGGGAAGGGCCCCGGCAAGCAAGGTCCCGCCGAACCACCGCCAGTGTCACCCACTGCGAAGTCGAAGTTTTGCAGTAGACCGTTCAAAGCGCCTGGAATGTTAGTATCCGCATTGATATTCAGCGCCTGCAGACGAACCATGTCATACGGGAGGCCCAGACCCCAAGTTGGCGCACCGTTGCCAACCGTGCCAATGCCAGGCTGAGCAGTTTGCGGGACTTCGCAAGCCCCCTGAATGGGCCCTGTACCACACACACCCAGTCCACTAAAAATAATCTCGGGACTCGTGATACTGATCGGAACTGCTTGGCCAACGGCCGGCAAAGTCAACAGCGCTACCACGAACAGCCGCGTCAAATTATTATTGTACATATGGCATCCATTCTTAGAATCATTGCACGAGGTGATGACACCACGCAGGATGAAACACCTACCGCCAACTCACTTAAAAAGTTAGAAGCACCAAGGCTGTTGTTTGTCCTCAGCAACTGCGTTAGCTTTTGGTGGCACTATTTTCTCGCATCGCTGAAGATTTTACATATTCGATGCTTTATTGCGCCTGTAGCTTACCTTGCTTCGCGCCAATGGGTAGTACACATAAAAATTCACCAAACTCGTCAAAATTTCGACGCGCAAAGCTTAAGCAATCTTTGTACCTAAATAAAATAACTAATAATTATCAATATATTATTTTAGGTGACCAACTCAAATTGGCGCTTGACTGCCCGTCAGTGTAAATTTTTCCGACACTTGAAAAGCTTAGGGCCATTACGCAATACAGACGATACCAAGAGGGCCAACGGGCTGGACCGCGTCACCACCGATGTCCGCGGGTCATCCTCTTCAAGATCACTTGCGCCACCTCGCATGCCCTCACCGACCACAACTTCGGTCACCTGCGAGCCTTGCGACAGCACCTGCCGTTCGATGACTGAAATCACCCCATGCACTGCATTCAGAGGCGCCTCGTTGCCAACGCCCGAGACTCCAACTGGCTTACAGCACCGAACAACCAATACTCTCACCTCCCGCTACGATGAAATTAAAATGAGAACTGCTGCATGCCAACGCGTAGCGCATTGTTTCAATGAAATCTTGTACAAGCCAATTCGAAAACAAAAGCAATTCGGAGAATTCCCTGCCAACTTCAGCCTGCCCTGCGATCAATTACAGATTTCAAGCCAACCAATTGTATTAAAAAAGTAAAAAATATTGATGGAATAATGACCAGTCAAAAAAATGCCAGGCAACATACCTGGCATTTTTTT
>JAEUOJ010000194.1 GCA_016789495.1 Accumulibacter sp.
CAAGCCATTCATCTGGACCAAGAGCGCAGCCGACATCCTGCAGAAGGTCATCCGCGCCAACAGCCGTTTAAGTTCTAAACAGAATGGAACACTACACTAGTCGTAGCAACTACAGGCCCACGCACCAGCGGCCACCACGATGGATGATACGGTCACGGAGAGAGTTGTGATGAAACAGACAGCATCTACCGTTGCAAAAGTTTCCGATGTGCTCTTCGTTGCCACCATAGTTTGGGGCCAGGTGATCGGAAGCCGGCTCGGCGGCGACCAAATCTGTATTTCCGATGCGGAAACGGCACAGCGCTTTCTTGGCGTGGGTGAATCGGAAGTCTACCAGTTCGATCGAGACACGGGCCGTCCCGCACACATCTCGGGATCCATGGCCTTTGCCATGATGATCGAGGGGGTCTCCGAACCCGTATATTCGGGGTAGGCCATGTGCGGTGCACGAGCGCTGAAAGCACCCGACGGCCTGCTCGGGGTGGGATCGTTCCTCGGCGCTATCGGCGCTTTTTTTGCCGGGATTTTCGTCAAGTCTCGCAAGCGAGACCCGGAATCCACGGTCGGCTCGCGGTGGATGATTGCCCTGCCGGTAACCATCACCTGTTCCCCTTTTCCAGATGTCCCGTCGCCAGCCCGGGCGATGGCTCAGTTCGGTCGGCAGAAACGGATGAATTCTTCGAGCGTCGAGAGCTGTGCCCGCCCCCGCGGTCGAATGACGACTCAAGTTACACACCAGCACGACTATTCCCTTTCTTACACCCAGGAGCGCGCCATGAATCGTCGTCACTTAGTTTTATTCGCCGTTGGTTCCGCCGCCTTTGCTGCGGCCTTTCCGCCGAACGCGCACGCGTGGTGCGCTGCTATGGGAGGCTACTCGAGCTTCGAGGAGCAGGCCCGTGCCGAGGCCCGAAAACGCGGTGCGCTTGTCGTACGCAGCGACCAGCAGTCGCTGCGTACACTCGGTTTCTACCGCGGCGCGGTGGACGGTACCGAGGGTCCCGCCACATCCAAGGCGATCGCGTCGTTCCGTGCCGCCGTGGGTCTCGGCGATGGCAACGATTTGGACGACGATGCTCGCCGTAGGCTTAAGGCTTGCGTCCAGGCACGTCAGCAGCCGACCAGGCGTCCGAATGCGGCGGGGCCGACCGACGCCTGTTGCCCCGCCGACAAACCCGAGTGCCTGAAGGCTACCTTCGCCCAGCGGTGAGTCCGCCGCCGCCACCCGGCGCGCAGCAGCAACGGCGAGGCCGCGCGCTGCTGCTGTGCGGTGCCGTCGTCGGCATTGTAATGGCGGCAGCCGGTCTCGTCCGCGAACCACCTGAGTCGGTCCAGTCGGTTTCGTCGGCGACCTCGCCGGCCGGTCTGCCGTCTGACGTGGTTGCGCGCGTCAACGGGCATCAGTTGACGCGCAGCGAGTTCGAGCGAGCGTTAGCGGTCGAGGTAGCCGGCGGCGAAGTATCCAGCGCCGCCACTCGTCGGCGTGTGCTCGATCGCATGATCGACGAAGAACTGCGCGCGCAGCACGGAGTGGCGCTGAACCTGCATCTGAACGACCCCCGCGTTCGCATGGACCTGGCCACTATCGTCGCCGAATCCGTGGTCGCCGCCGCTGCGCAGGAGACCGACGACACGCACTTGCGGAGCTACTTCGAGGCCCACCGGCAGCGCTTCGCCCAACGGGGCGCGCTGCGCGTGCAGCACATTTGGGTTGCGGCCATCGAAGGCAACCTCGGCGAAGCCTATACGCGCGCGCGTACCGCGACCCGCCTCTTGCGCGAAGGCGAGGCGTTTTCCGTCGTGGTCGAGATTACCGGCAACAAGCCGCCACGCGAGCTGCCTTCTGCGGTGTTGTCACCGGATGATCTGGGCAGCCTGGTCGGGCGCGCGGCGCTCAACGCGGTGCTCACGCTGGCTCCGGGCGGAGTGACCGACCCTGTGCGCGACATGGGCGGATTCCATGTCCTGCGCGTGGTCACACGCAAGGCGCTTTCGCCGCCGACATTCGAAGCGGCGCGGCTCGATGTCGAGGCCGAGTTCGCCGCCGAGCAGGCGCGTCGAGCACTGGCCGACAACGCGGCGCAGCTTCGCCGTTCGGCGTCCATCGAGCAAGTGGAGTTCGAGCCGTGACCCCTGGCCGCCGCACGGCCAACGCTTTGCTGGGAGCGCTCATCGGCCTGTGGGCGGCGAGTGGTGCGGCACACGAGCGCAGCGCTTCCTACTCGTCCTGGAAGTTCGACGGGCAAGGTGCCGCTGTGACACTGATCGTTGCCCAACAGGATGCCGAGTCGCTGGGCTCGGGTGCCGGCGGTGCCGACTCTCTGCTGGCTTACGCCACCTCCCGATTGCGTCTGAGCGCCGACGGCCAGCCCTGTGCGGTCGCCGACGTGCCACGCCGGCAGCAGGCACCGGCGGGCCGCCTACGTATCGTCTGGCGACTGGCCTGTCCGGCGGCCCAGTCACTGCATATCGAGAGTGAACTGTTCGATGATCCGGCTGCGGGTCACCTGCACTTCGCCACCGTCGACGACGTGGCCGCTCCGGTGCAGCGGGATCTTTCCGGTACCGAACGCAAGTGGCCACTCTCCCGGCAGGGAGTCGCCGCCGCCGGCGCTCCCTCGTCGGGACGGGATTTCGTCGCCTTGGGTTTCGAGCACATCCTCACCGGATACGACCATTTGGTCTTCCTCTTCGCGTTGCTGCTGTGCGGCGGCAGCTTTGGCAGCTTGGTGCGCGTGGTCACCGGGTTTACGGTCGGCCACAGCATCACGCTGGCGCTGGCCGTGCTGAATCTGGTGCGGCCACAGGTCGCGGCGGTCGAAGCCTTGATCGGCCTGTCGATCGCCCTGGTCGCTGTAGAGAACGTCTGGCTGCTTCAACCTAGCCAACGTCATTTGCCGGTGAGCACTTGGACAGGGCTGAGCACGCTCGGTCTGATGGCTCTTTTCGGACTGGGCAAGATCGCCGCGCTGTGCTGGGGTGGACTGCTGCTGTTTCTGGTTTGTCAGCACCGGCTAATGCAGGGCCGGAGCGAGCCGGCTGCCGCACGCTGGGGCGTGGCACTACTGTTCGGGCTGATCCACGGTTTTGGCTTCGCCTCGGTGCTGGTCGAAAGCGAACTGCCCGCCTCGCGTCTGGTGCAAGCGCTGATCGGCTTCAACGTCGGCGTGGAACTCGGCCAGATCGCGCTGCTGGCACTGGCATGGCCGGCATTGCGCTGGGCACTGGAACGCCGGCGTGCGGCAACGGTGCATTGGGGTTCGGCGTTCTGCCTGTCGCTTGGCGTGTTTTGGCTGGTTTCGCGCAACTATGCGTAGCTGGCCGAGGCGCGCTGCCAAATGAAGGCCGACCGCTGACGTGAGGTCCGGGGTTCCCCCGCGTCACGCGGCGTGCCGAGCTGGCGCTACCGCCATGAACGCTCCCGGAGCCAACATAAGCGGCTGCTGATCGCCTGGCCGCAGGCGGCAACCGTCTGAACGTCTGCCGGCGGGAACGCCCTGTATGCTGCACGTAAGACGGATTTGCCCATCTAGCCCTGCTCTGCGCCGTCGTGAGTTTGTTACAGTCCTCGCAGTACTTTTTCTCGAGTCACCATCATCTCAGGACCGAAAAAAGGGGGCAACCAGGCGTCTCTCTTCTACAGCTCACGCGGCAAACACGTGGGCGACGCGACCAGCACATTTCCTTACCCGACAGGCTATCGGGGAAACCTGAGCCTATCTTTTTCGAAAGGATCATTTTGATGTCGAAACATTTCCTGCGCTGCATCTTGTTCAGCGCCGCGACTCTGGCATTGGTCGGCTGCGCCTCTGGAGTCTCACGTCAAGCCGGTAGCAGTGGTGTCACACCGCATCTTTCGTCCGAACGCATCGGCAAGGTCGTCGTACGCTTAAGTCCGGAAGCTCAGAGTAAAGCCGCCGACAATCCGGGTTTTTCGACCGAGGAACTCGCTTCGGTGATCAGAAATCAGATTGGCCACCGCAATATGCTGGAAAGCGGGTTGCCGACCGCCTTGGACGTCGAGGTGAAGGACCTCCGCGTTCGTTCTACTGCGGCAGCCGTGTTGTTCGGTTTCATGGCAGGAAACGACAAAGTGTCCGGCGATGTTCGGCTGCGCGGTCCGAATGGCGATACCACGCCGTTTACGGTTAGTGCTTCCTATGCACTGGGTGGCCTTGCGGGTGGCCAGAGCGGCAACCGACTGAGCTGGTTATACGAGGAATTTGCCAAACTGGTGGCGGTGGAATTGTATGGCGAGAGCAAATAGGTCTGCCAGTAAATAATGGTGTCACCCAGGGCGTGCGTCTGTGCGGGGATAGTTTCTGCACCACGTCGCACTTGGCCTATCCTTCTTCCGGTCTTCACGAAATAGCCATGAAATCAACAGTGTTAGCCTCGCTCATTGCCTCGGCCTTCATGTGGAGCCTTGTTCCCACAGCATCGGCATCTTTGTTTAGTGATGGCGTCACATTTGCCGTGACCAACAGTCGCGGTACGGCAACCGGTAGCCATTTCCACGGTAGCACTAGTGGTGAATTCGGCAATCCTGCCGGCAAGGCCGAGGTGGGAAGATAGCGTATCTATTTAAGGACCGGGTTAATAAAAAACTCGTACCACTACTGCCCAGAATGTTATTCGTCTGACCGGTACGCGCACGACTGACGCTTCGCTCCCCGCCGAGAGCGGGCGCGTCGCGGGCAGCACGTGCAATAACGGTCATGGGGAGACGACTGAATGACTGGTGGCCACACCCATCCGCCAGCGTGTTCGATTCCTGACCTTTCCCGAGCAGTCGCGGCGAAGGGGAGTGCCGCTCGCCGGATCGATACCCTGCTGGGCGTTGGCGGACGCGGCAGGTGCGCGCCAGCTCCACGACAAAATGTCTCTCCCTCCCCCTCTGCCCAGGCCGCGAACTGCCGCCCGGCTTGGGCGGTAGCCGATTGGCAAACGGTTTGCGGCATCAGCTCACGGATGGCCGACGGCACCGCCGCCCGCCACGCCAAACCACCGGCTTCACCCAGCCGGGATCATCCACCTCATCCGCGGGCGGGTCAGGCGCCGTTCGATGTCGTTCGATTGGCAGCCAGCCTCCACGGACCATCCTGTTCACCCACAGCTCGTTACCTTGATCATTCCCTACGGAGGGCGTTATGACCCAACTCGTTTTCGTTGATTCCAGGGTTCCGCGGCAGGCAGAATTGTTCGCCGCGCTGGACTGCCAGGGCCAACCAATCTCCGTCAGCGCTGACGACGACGGTCTGCGGCAGATGAACCAAGCGCTTGCCGGAGTTTCGGGCGTCGACTCGATCCGTCTTTTCGCCCATGGCCGGCCGGGCGCGTTCCTGCTCGGCGCTATGGAGGTTGATGCCGGCACGCTCAGCGCTCGCGCCGACGAATTCGCCGCGATCGGACGCGCCCTCAACGCCGGCGGCGACTGCCAGCTCTACGGCTGCGCCGTCGGCGAAGGCTCCACCGGCTGCGTCTTCGTCGAAGCGCTCGCCGACGGGCTGGGCGCGCCGGTCGCCGCCTCGTCGACACCTATCGGCCACAGCGAGCGAGCTCGGCGGCGACTGGCGGCTCGACGTCGGCGCGCTGCGGACGAAGCCGTTCGCCGTCCCGCAGTGGCGAGGCGTGCTTGGGATGACGGTCACAGGCATCCCACTCCGGAATACTCCGGAGCGCACGACCTGGGAGTATCGCAATGAAAACGCCTTCGCTGTCGTGCGATTCCTTCGCATTCGGCGACAGCTCGTCGGCCGCTCACAAGCTAGGCGGAACGATCGACGCGACACGTATCGCGTCGAACTATTCCTCGTTTGCGGCGCTGCGTGCCGATGGCTCGGTGGTGACCTGGGGCGACAGACCCTTCGTCGGCTGGAACTTCGGCGGCAACAGCAGCGCGGTCGCGGATCAGATCGACGGCACGAATCCCGTGACGCAGGTGTTCGGCAATGACACCGCGTTTGCCGCGCTGGCCGCGGCGTCGTTCCGTTCCGGCGCCGGGATTGGCGCTCACGGCGCTGGATTTTTGGGTGACTTGAGGTCTCGGTCGATCGACGTGGCTTGGCGCTCGCGGCGACGACCTCCCTCAAGGTCCACAAAGTTCGCCGCGAAACGGACCATCTTCTGCATTTTCTTGGGAGAGAACAATGCTTGATCTGCTATCACTGACTGACGGATTACGCTCAGACAGTATCCAGACGGCCTCGGCGTCGCCTACGGGTAGCGTTTCTGACAACCACCACAATCCCTTTGGCATCGAAGAAGTCGTCGTGGCCGCGGCCGTCGCCGCGGAGAGGAGGGCCATCGCAGCAGGGAACGATTTCCTGGTTCATCAGTTGATCGAATTTCAGACTGGCGACGTATTGTTTAAATCCTATCGGACAGACGACGATGGATTGATGCATACATTTGATCAGGCGTTAGGGCTGAAGGCTTTGGTGCTGGAAGCCGGGAGACTGGAGTCTGGCGACCGGTGGACGAGTGAGCTAAAGCAGAAAGTCGACAAAGTGGTTGCCACCATGGTTGGTTTGCAGACCACGAGCGGCTCCTGGGTGAACGCCTACGAGCTCGATGGGCAAGGAGTAAGGGCGTCGACCCTCGCTGCGTATGCGGGTAATGTGGCCTGGATGGTCAACGCGTTGGTCGACTGCGCAATCCTGGAGCATCAAGGCAACCCAGGGACAGCCGTCCAGAACACAGCCGCCTTCAAGGCCGCGTCCGAAGGAGGACACTGGCTGGTGAGCCAGATGCGGAATGGCGCGGTGGCCACGTTCGACTGGGGGTCAGCGATCGCGGTCACGGAGGCCAACCTGGGGGCCTACGCAGCGTTTAGGGCGCTCGCTCGTTACGATGCCACGTTTGATGTCCGCAGAGCTGAAGTGCAAAACCATCTCTTGACCAGAGCATGGGCTGGCGACCACTTCATTGCCGGTTACAACCTGGATGGAGAGAGCGTAAGCGATGTCACTGTTTACCTCGATACCCAGACGTGGGGAGCCTGGTTTCTTAGCGATGTCGGAGACCAGAACAAGGCGCAATTGGCGCTGATGAAGGCGGTCGACGTATTCGGATTCCCTCCGGGAAATCCGGTCGGTCTAGATTCGAAGCTACCAGTGCAAGGGATCAACTATGACTTGACAGCGCACTACATTGCTGTCGCGCCTGCCGACGATCCCCTGGCTGCGACATTCCTGCAGGAGATCCTTGGTGTTCAGATGGATTATGGCGGGATCCCTCACGACAGCACAGAACACGGCGATGCACCCCCTTTTCACTGGGCCAGACCGTGGTCCGGAGTTAATGCGACTGCTTGGACCGTCGCAGCTCTCCGGGAATCTCATCTGATGGACGTAACAGCGCCGGCGGTCCAAGAAGGAACACCGGAAAACGACGAGTTGAATGGCAGCACGCGGATGGACCGACTCAGTGGGTTTGCCGGCAACGATTCCTTGTCCGGACTGGCCGGAGACGACCGACTGAACGGCGGCAGCGGTGACGACACACTCGACGGTGGCCCCGGCAACGATACAGCATCCTACGCTGGAGCCTCGGTTGGGGTCACCGTCGACACTCGCGGCACTGACGTCGAATCCCCTGTCAGCGTAGGCCAAGACGTACTGTTCAGTATTGAGAACCTTACCGGTAGCGATTTCGCCGATACGCTCACTGGCGACGACACACCCAACACTCTGGAGGGCGGCGACGGCAACGATACACTTAACGGCGGTTCCGGTGACGATCTTCTCGACGGAGGTCAGGGCGACGACCACATGCGGGGTGGCGACGGAAACGATTGTTATGTAGTCGACAGCAGCACCGATCTTGTCGACGAATCCACTAGCATAACTACCGGCGGCATCGACACTGTTTACAGCTATGTCAGTTATACCTTAGGCGCCAACGTCGAGAACCTGCGTATCTTCGATTCCATCGCGGTGAATGGCACCGGAAACGCGTTAGACAACGTCCTTTACGCCGGCGCGGGAGACAACGAGCTCGACGGCGGTGCCGGTATTGACACGCTCTCGTACACTTATGCCG
>JAEUOJ010000141.1 GCA_016789495.1 Accumulibacter sp.
CAAACACCTGGCCTTGACCACCACCTGGGCGAAAGCGCGGTATTTCATTTACTTCGACCGTCGCGACGAAGCCGATCGGCGATTCGCCGCTGGCGACTGCGGAATGCTGACCAGTTCATCGTCGGCCTATGCCACATTCGACGACAGACGCAAACAGGCGACCGGCGTTTCCGCTCTACCCTATCACGATGATCAACCCGAAGCCCCTCAGCAAACCCTGGCCGGCGGCTCGTCGCTATGGATCGGCGGCGGACGGAAACCCGCCGAATACCAGGGGGTGGCGCGGTTCATCCGTTTCATTACCGAACCGGATATTCAGGTGCAGCTCAGCGCCATCGGGGGTTTCCTGCCGATGACCACCGCCGCCCGCGCCGCGGTCGGCGGTAAGCTATTGCGTAACGACGTGCCGGCTTTGACCGTCGCATACAGCCAGTTGAAAGGACCGGCGGCACTGACGACCTTCCGCGTCTCGGAAAACGAAAAAATCCGGGCCGTCGTCGAAGAAGAACTCGAAGCAGCCTGGGCCGGCAGAAAATCGGCCAAGCAAGCACTCGACGACGCGGTCCATCGCGGCAACCTGCTACTCGCACCGGCTCCAGCCCCGCGTCCAGCCGCCCGCAAGAAGTAGTGATTGCCCCGCGTCCCGGCTGGCGCCTGCCACGTTTTTTCGCACATCGATGCGGCGGCGCGCTGGCGCCGGAAAACACGCTGGCCGGTCTGCGGCTGGCGGCACGGCTAGGCGCGCGGGCGATCGAATTCGATGTTACGCTTTCTGCCAACGGGTCGCCATGGCTGATTCATGATCTGACGCTCGAGCGGACGACCACGGGTCGAGGCCACGTTTGCCAGACAGATGACACGGTCTTGAACCGCCTGGACGCCGGTTCGGCCCACCATCTTGCATTCGCCGGCGAACCGCTGCCAACACTGCACGATGCGGCTCGCCTCTGTCGCGAACTCGATTTGCGTGTCAACCTTGAAATCAAGCCTGCCCCCGGCCAAGAGGCGGAAACGGGCGCGGTGGTCGCCGCCGCCGCCCGTCGGTTGTGGGTCGGCGCGCCACTACCGTTGCTGTCGTCGTTTTCGGAACGCGCGCTGGCCGCCGCGCGCGGCAGCGCGTCGGAGTTGCCGATCGGCGCCCTGTACCATCGACCGCCAGCGGACTGGCCGGAACGCCTGAATCGGCTGGCGGCGGCAACCTTGCACTGTCATGCCGATTGTGCCGACGATCGGCTCCTGCGGATCGCCAAAGAACGACAGATCGCGGTGCTGTGTTACACCGTGAATGATCCGGCAACGGCGGCCGCTCTCTTTCAACGGGGTGTCACGTCGGTATTCACCGATCGTATTGATTGCCTGGGCGACCACGACGCCGGTTGACTTCGCCAAAGCCGCCGCTGCGGCGGTCTGCCGGAGAGAGTTTCACGTTAGAATCGTGCCTCTTTGGACGATCTCCGAGCAGGACAAACGACGATGAACAGCGCCGAAATTCGCGATACCTTCCTGAAATTCTTTGCCTCCAAAGGCCATCAGATCGTTGCGTCGAGTTCGCTGGTGCCACACGCCGACCCGACGCTGCTGTTCACCAACGCCGGCATGAACCAGTTCAAGGACGTTTTCCTCGGATTCGATCAGCGACCTTACCTGCGCGCGACGACGGCGCAAAAATGCGTCCGTGCGGGCGGCAAGCATAATGACCTGGAAAACGTTGGCTACACCGCCCGGCACCATACCTTTTTTGAAATGCTCGGCAATTTTTCCTTCGGCGACTATTTCAAACGCGACGCGATCCTCTACGCCTGGGAACTGTTGGTCGAAGTCTATCGATTGCCCGCCGAGCGGTTGTGGGTGACGGTTTATGCCGAGGACGACGAAGCTTACGAGTTGTGGACCCGCGAAGTCGGTGAGCCAGCGGAACGAGTGGTGCGCCTCGGTGACACCACAGGGGCACGCTTTGCTTCGGACAATTTCTGGATGATGGGCGACACCGGTCCTTGCGGGCCGTGCACCGAAATTTTTTACGATCATGGCGAAGAAATCGCTGGCGGACCGCCCGGCTCAGCCGACGAAGACGGTGACCGGTTCATCGAAATCTGGAATCTGGTGTTCATGCAGTACAACCGTGACGAAGCCGGCGTGATGCATCCATTGCCGAAACCGTCGGTCGATACCGGCATGGGCCTCGAACGAACGGCCGCGGTGCTGCAACATGTGCACAGCAATTATGAAATCGATCTTTTCCAGCGCCTGATCGCCGCCGCCGCGCGCGAAACGGCAGTGTCGCAAAACGACAACCCGTCGTTGCGCGTGCTGGCCGATCACATCCGCGCCTGTGCCTTCCTGATCGCCGATGGGGTGATTCCCGGCAATGAAGGGCGGGGCTACGTCCTGCGGCGGATCATCCGCCGGACCATCCGCCATGGCTACAAACTCGGCGCGCGAGCGGCCTTTTTCCACCGACTGGTTGCCGATCTGGTTGCCGAAATGGGCCAGGCGTACCCCGAACTGGTGCACAGCCAGCAGCGGATCACCGACGTTCTGCGCCAGGAGGAAAGCCGCTTTTTCGAAACCATCGAGCACGGCATGGAAATCCTGGACAGCGAATTGCAAAAAATCCAGCCCGGGGCAGCGGCGGGAACGCCAACCGATCAAGCCACCGGAATGAAGGTGTTCAATGGCGAAACGGCCTTCAAACTCCACGACACCTTCGGCTTCCCGCTCGATCTGACCGCCGACGTCTGCCGCGAGCGTGGCGTCATCGTCGATGTCGCCGCCTTTGACGCGGCGATGGCTCGACAGAAGGAAC
>JAEUOJ010000142.1 GCA_016789495.1 Accumulibacter sp.
GACGGTTTATCCAGGAGCCACCGAAGAAGTCTGTATTCCGATAATCGAGAAACACTCGGGAATGAAATGGAAAAAGGATTTTTTCGTCGGTTATTCTCCTGAAAGAATCAATCCGGGCGACAAGGAACGAACCTTGACCAAAATCGTCAAGGTGGTCTCGGGTGACACCCCCGAGACGCTGCAGCGCGTTCGCGATATCTATGCCAGCATTATTACTGCCGGCGTCTGTGAAGCGTCGAGTATCAAGGTGGCGGAGGCAGCCAAAGTCATCGAGAACACACAACGTGATTTGAACATCGCCTTGATGAATGAACTGGCGATCATTTTCAATCGTATCGGTATCGATACCCTGGAAGTGTTGGAAGCGGCGGGAAGCAAGTGGAACTTTCTGCCGTTCCGCCCGGGCCTGGTGGGAGGCCATTGCATTGGAGTCGATCCCTATTATCTGACGCACAAGGCCGAAATGTTGGGCTACCACCCGGAAGTGATCAACGCCGGGCGGCGAATTAACGATGGGATGGGCAAATTCATCGCTGAGCAGACTGTCAAGCAATTGATCTGTAAAGGGCTGCCGGTCAAGGATGCGCCAATTATCGTCCTAGGCCTGACCTTCAAAGAAGATTGTCCGGATCTGCGCAACTCCAGAGTGATCGATGTCATTCGTGAACTCGAGTCATACGGAGCCAAGGTGTTGGTACACGAGCCGGTTGCCGATTCGGACGAGGCCTCGCATGAATATGGCGTCGAATTGACTGATTGGGAGGCTTTACCGAAAGCCGTAGCCATCGTCGCCGCCGTTGCTCACCGCCAGTTCAAACAGCGACCGCTGACCGATTATGCCGATAAATTGCAAGCGGGTGGGGTGCTTACCGACGTCAAAAGCATGTTCGATGCGGCGCAATTGGTTGCGCACGGGGTTACGGTATGGCGTCTGTGAGTTCAGCGACAGTTCTGACCGAAATTGGCCAGCGGCTCGCTGCACGCCCGGCACGCTGGTTGGTGACCGGTAGTGCCGGCTTCATCGGTTCCCATCTGGTCGAGACGTTGCTGAAATTTGGTCAAACTGTCGTTGGGCTGGACAATTTATCAACTGGTTCCCGTAGTAACCTCGATCAAATCAAGTTGCAGGTTACTCCGGAGCAATGGGCGCGCCACCATTTTGTCGAAGCCGATATTTGTGATCTGGCCGCCTGTCGTCTGGCATGCAAGGATATCGATTTCGTTCTTCACCAAGCGGCGCTGGGTTCGGTGCCCCGGTCCTTGGTCAATCCCCTGGCCACGCATGCAGCCAACATCGATGGCTTTCTGAACATGTTGGTCGCTGCGCGTGATGAGGGCGTCAAACGTTTCATCTACGCGGCTTCGAGTTCGACTTATGGTGATCATCCGGCACTGCCGAAAGTCGAGGACGCGATTGGTCGGCCGTTGTCGCCGTATGCGGTCACCAAACTGGTCAACGAACTTTACGCCGAAGTGTTTGGCCGCTGTTACGGTTTCCCGTCGATCGGTCTGCGATATTTCAACGTCTTTGGCGCGCGCCAGGACCCTGACGGGGCTTATGCTGCGGTGATTCCCCGGTGGTCTCGGGCGCTACTACTCGGCGAACCGGTGGTCATTTATGGCGACGGCGAGACCAGTCGTGATTTTTGTTTTGTCGATAATGCCGTGCAGGCCAACCTGCTGGCGGCAACGGTTGATGAACCACAAGCCCTCAATCAGGTTTATAACGTCGCCGTTGACGACCGGACCTCATTGAACCGCTTGTTCGAATTGCTGCGAGACGCGTTGACCGGGTTTCGAGCCAATATCGGCGAAGCGAAGGCGACGTACGCCGATTTTCGCCCCGGAGATGTGCGACATTCCCAGGCCGATATCGACAAAGCCAGACGTTTGCTGGGTTACCGGCCCAGTCATCGGATCGAGGAAGGTATACGCGCCGCGATGCCATGGTATGTTTCACGATTTTCGGCGCTGGATGAGGTTTGTTGATGGGTGGATTTATCAAACGACTGGTTTCACCTTTGGCGGTCTTGACGCTGGCCGGAGGCGTCGGCTTGGCGGCGATTTCATTGTCGGCACTGGCTGCCGAATTGCCGCGTGAAGGCGATGCCGAGCGCTTGCTTGCCTTGCGCAAGGAGGCACTATCTTATGAGCACGGCGAAGGCGTGCCGAAAGACACCGCCCGGGCCGTCAAACTGTATTGCGAAGGTGCCCGACTGGGTGATGCGGAATCGCAATACAGTCTGGGTTGGATCTACGCCAACGGTCGAGGTGTCGACAGGAACGATGCCATCGCGTCTTATTTCTTCGACATGGCGGCCAAGCAAGGGCATCTACCATCGCAGAAAATGCAGCGCTTTTTCGGCGCTCCTTCTTCAGATATGCCGGAATGTCTACGGTCGCCAGTTTTTCCCGTCGATCCGCCCGAAGTGATCCAGCCGACGAGTGAAGTCCATAAAAAGGTCATCGCCCTGGTCAACCAACTGGCCCCGCAATATGGAGTCAGCCCACGCCTCGCATTGGCGGTCATCCGGGCCGAATCGAATTTCAACCCAAGCGCTTTGTCGAACAAAAGCGCGCAAGGACTGATGCAACTGATACCAGATACCTCGGCCCGGTTCAATGTCAAGCAGCCTTTCGATCCCGAGCAGAATATTCGTGGTGGCTTGTCTTATCTACGCTGGTTGCTGGCGTATTTCGAAGGAGATGTCAGTCTGGTCGCCGCGGCGTATAACGCCGGGGAAGGAGCCGTCAATCGTTATCGCGGGGTTCCGCCGTATGCCGAAACGCGTGGCTATGTCAAACGGATTGTCGGACTATTCCAGCGTGAAGATCATCCGTATGATCGTAGGGTGACCGCGCCGTCACCTGAGCTGCAAAAAATTCGCCTGACCAAGGGGTCATGAGCAAGCGGAATCCTCAGAGTGACGGTTCTGCCGTTTAGGCCGGTGGTCGCTTCCGCTGTTCCGACACGTGAGCGTCGACAAACACTTCTCGGCCAGGTGTTCGCGGTAAATATCACCAACCGTTGAGATTGCCTTTACCAGGACCACGACGACCATCAAGGAATTGCCGACCATGTTGAGAAAGCTCGTCTGGCGAAGAAAACGACGCTTTCCTGTCAGCTCTTGTCGTCAGCAATCCTTTGCGCTATTGCTCGTTTTCCTGATGCTCTGTCCGTTGCTGACCGCATCGGCTTTCGCGGCGGATTTGTCCGAGATAGTGGACAAAGTCAAACCGTCCGTGGTGGTGATCGGTACCTTTCAACTGAAGCGCAGCCCGCAGTTCATCATGCGCGGGACAGGTTTCGTGGTCGGCAATGGTCGGCAAATCGCCACCAACGCGCACGTCGTCGACCAGCCGGTCGATATAAGTGCCGACGAAAAATTGCTGGTTCTCACCAGGTCTAGCGCCAACGGTGCCCAACCGCGCGCGGCGACCATCAGTTTGATCGATCAAGAACATGATTTGGCTCTGTTACGTATCGACGGCCCGGCCTTGCCGGCTTTATTACTGAATCCGAGCGATACCGCCAGAGAAGGGCAAACGATTGCTTTCACCGGTTTTCCACTGGGAGGTTTGCTGGGTTTTTATTCACCGGTCACGCATCGAGGAATCATTTCGGCGATTACGCCGATTGCCTTGCCGGCAAATAGCGTACGTGCGCTCAACGCACGCGCGGTCAGCCAAATTCGTCGTGGCGCCTTCGATATTTACCAGCTTGATGCGACGGCTTACCCGGGTAACAGCGGTGGTCCGCTCTATGAAGCCGAGCGCGGCGAAGTGATCGGCGTGATCAATATGGTGCTGGTCAAGGAAACCAAGGAATCGGTCATGAGCAAGCCTTCGGCGATCAGCTACGCCATTCCAGTCAAATTTTTGCGCGAGCTATTGACTCGGGCATCGCAGTGAAACTGCGGCGGCGCCGGTTTTCGGACTGTCGGCTAAGCTAAGGCCGACCGGACCGAACTGATGACCCGTCGGACAAGAGGCGCCACTTTCGCCGGACGCGTCGCAGAGCGTCGAGAAACCCTGTTTGCTTGGAAAGCGTACTGCGGAATCACCGAGGTTTTGGGCCCTCTGCGCGATCTCGACAAGTGGGTCCGGCGCAGGTTACGCTGCCATCTCTGGAAGCAATGGGGTCGAGCGGGTTATCGGAAACTGTGCCAACGCGGCGTGTCAGTGCGTGAAGCGTGGCATTCCAGCCCGTCCACACACGGTCCATGGCGGGTGTCGCGGATGCCGGCTCTGTCGATCGCGCTACCGTTGCGCTTCTTCGAACAGTTGCGACTACCGAGCCTTGTTCCGCGGTGGGAATTCAATTCATCGAACCGCCGGATACGTGACCCGTTCTTCCGGTGGTGTAAACCTTCTCCTATCCCGTATAGCCCGTCAACCCATCCATTTTCGACACGCCTGCTACTATGACGCAATCTACCCAACCCGTTAAGCCTAAGATCAAGCAGCCACCCATTCTATTTGCCAAGACGCAGTCTGTCATCCAACAAGTAGCTTCGATCTTGCAAGGGCCACTAATTTGCTACTGGAACAACCCAAGAGGATCGGTCTGTGCGAATGATGTCATTGCACTGAGCGAAATTCTTGATCGGCTTGGCATGCAGGAAACGATCTACTTGTTCATAAAGTCGGACGGAGGTAGTGGTCAGGTTTCGCTTCGGCTTGTCCACCTACTGAGGCAACACTGCAATAGTCTTGTAGCGCTTGTCCCACTTGAATGCGCTTCTGCAGCAACAATGGTTACCCTTGGCGCAAACCAGATACTGATGGGTCCAACCGCCTACCTGACCGCCGTGGACACCTCGCTCAACCATGCATTATCGCCAATCGATCGCGACAACGATCGAGTTAGCGTCAGCTTGGACGAATTGAACCGAGTAATTCGGCTATGGAGGAGGGAGCAAGCCGATTCCACTGATAATCCCTACAAGAGTCTTTTCGCCTACGTACATCCTCTCGTGATTGGGGCGGTGGACAGGGCTGAGTCACTTTCCATCATGCTCTGCCGTGAACTTCTGGGCTATCACATTGCGGATGAAGCCAAAGCGCATGAGATTGCCGCTACCTTGAACTCGAAATATCCATCACATAGCTATCCGATTCTTTTGAACGAAGCAAAGAGCATAGGATTAAACGCTGCTCCCTTGCCTGCTACGGTTAACGCACTGCTACTGGAACTCAACAGCTTGTATAGCGAGATGGGGCAGAAGGCAACGACCGACTTCGATGAGACGCATGCTCACGGCAACGAGATACTAAATATTCTCGAATGCAAAGACTTTCAGGTATTTTTTCAGCATGACAAGGATTGGTTCTATCGGAGTGAAGAACGTCGGTGGCTAACGATGAATGACGAGAGCGGCTGGCGGCGGATCGAACGAGCGGGACGAAGGCTACGTCGAAGCATCTTGCACATCGCGTAGGATAAATGCCGGCTAACGAATTAGGTCAGCGTGCGAACGAAGCGAAGCCATGCTTCCGAGCAGGTCACCGACACATGGACTACCGGCAATCGCTAGGCCCCATCGGTCTGATTTCTGTCCAATCAAGCGGTAACAGCTTGCCACAACTTTTCGGCTCATGGCTATGAGATTAACGAAGCGATTTCTCTGGGCGGCTTGCCGCCCGCTTCACTATTGCAGCGCTTGTTTGGACTGAGCTTGCTGCTCCTGGGACTGGCGCTGCTGTGGGTTTACCCGGTCGCCTCCAATGGGCTGCTATTACTGGCGCTGATTCTGGTCGTCGCGCAATGGCGATACCGATACACCTGGTTGCTGGCCTTGCCGGTGTTGCTGGCCAGTGTCGACCTCGGCGCCTGGTCGGGCTGGCTGTTGCTCGACGAATTCGACGGGCTGCTGGCGGTATTGGCCGGAACGGCCTTTGCGGCCGGCCAATACGCCGGCAGTATGGCGCCATCTCGGCGCGGCATGTTCTGGCTTTGGATGTGGGCAGTGGTGCTGGCGCTCGGCTTGTGGAAGGGGCTTGTGCCGGTGCCGCCGCTTGATGCCAATGCCTGGTATGGTTATCTGACCCACTGGAACGCCGTGCGGGTTGTCCGGGGGGGATTTTGGGCGCTGGTTTTCGCGCCGCTATTGCTGTCGCAATTGACGCATGACCGTCAGACCGTCGAGTTGCGTCTGGCCTTGGGCTTGACCTTGGCGATGATCGGTTTCGGCGGTTACGTGTTATGGCAACGCGATTTTCTGGTCGACCTGCTGACCGCGAAGGATCGCTGGGGATTGTTTGCCAATTGGTTGAACCTGTCTGGCAAATACAGGATTACCGGTACCTTTTCACAGATGCACTTTGGTGGGGAGGCCGTCGATGCCTTTCTGATCCTGGTCTGGCCTTTCGCTTTCTGGCTACTGCTGCACGTCCGGCGCTGGTCTATGGCTGTACTGGCTTCGCTGGCCTTGGCGCTGGCCGCTTATGCGATCATGGTGACCATCACCCGTACCACTTATCTGGCCGCTGGTTTTGCCTTTTTGGTCTATCTCGTCCTGCTCCTCGGTCGGCCTGAGCGTTCATCTCGCTGGCCGATGCTGGTCGGCAGCGGTTTTTTGTTGCTTTGTGGTTTTCTGGCTTGGTTCGGCTTTCGCTATGGTGGTAGCGTATTGTTGGCCGCCTACATGATGGTGCTTGCTGGCTGTCTCGCCGGGGGATTGTTCGGTGCACGATGGCCAAAATTGTCGCTGCCAGTTGGTATGACGCTGCTGTTGACCGTCGGACTGGCGCTGGCTTTGCGAGCGATGCTCAACAGTCGGTGGGCGGATACCAGTTTGGGAATGGCGCTGGCCATCGCCGTGCCCTCGATCCTGATCATCGGTCTGGGCGGTCTGGCGGTCGGGCGTTCGTTTAGCGCCCGTCTCGGACCTCGCGAGGCGTTAACGTCATTGGCGATCGTGTCGATCATGTTGCCGATCGCTGTCATGGCGTTGTCCGGGTACCAGATGCAGTCACGGGCAAACACCGTCAGCGCCGATTGGCAGACGCGAATGGCGCACTGGCAAAAAACCGTCTCCTTGGTTCCTGATGATCTGGGGTCGCAATTTTTTGGCCGGGGTCTGGGGGGCTTTCCTCGCGCTAACCTGATCGAAGGCGCATCGCAGGAAGCGGGCTGGTTCTTTTCGCCACAGGGGAGGGGACAAGTGCTGCGTATCGTCGGCAACAGCAGTCTGGCCCTGGGACAGCGACTGATATCGCCGATTCCCGGCCGCTACACCTTTGTCGCGCAAGTGCGTAATCCCAGCCGCGCATCCGCTTCGCTGGAGGTCAGGCTGCAGCCACGGCGGATTCTGGAAATGGAAGGCTGGCTGCCGAACAGCAAGGAACTGAAATTCGTCGTCAAACCGGGCCAGTCGTACACCAAGCTCGAAGGTGTGATCGACATCGAGCCCGACAGCATTCCGCGCTGGTTCGATCCACGATCACTGGTCTTCGCGGTAACCAACCAGGGTTATCCAGGTAGCGCTCTCGACCTGGCCGATATTCAGTTCAATGATGCGCAAGGAAATAATGTCCTGCTCAATGGTGATTTCGCCGCTGGTGGCCTGTTTTGGCTGGCCTACAGCGACTTTTTTCACCTTGATTGGCATATGCAAAGCCTTTACGTCGCGACATTTTTCGAAAGCGGCTTTTTTGGCTTGACGGTATTGCTGACTCTCATTGCGGTGGCGGTATGGCGGGCATGGCAACAAAACCGCCAGGACCGGACTTTCGCTGCTCCGTTCATCGCCGCCGTGGCCGGTTTTCTGGTATTGGGGATCACCGGGACGCTTTCCGACGTGCCCCGGGTGATGACCCTGTTTCTACTGTTGTGCGTTGCCGGACTTTGGCGACAGCACCGGTGATAGCTTTTCTGCTGGCGGGGCTTGCTTTTCTGGCCAGTCGCCGAACAGTGCTGAATATCAACATTGCCTGTGCCGGCGGCAGCGATCGATTCAGGAGAAAGAAATGTGGAAATCGGTAGTCGCCATCTCGGTCGGTGCCTCGCTCGGCGCGCTACTGCGCTGGCAACTCGGTTTGAGGTTGAATGAGTCGTTTCCGGCGATTCCTCCCGGAACGCTGCTTGCCAATTTGTTCGGTGCTTACGTGATCGGCGCGGCGATCGCCTTTTTCGCCGCGGTTACCGATTTGTCACCCGAATGGCGATTGCTGATCGTCACCGGTTTTTGCGGCGGTTTGACGACCTTCTCGACCTTTTCGGCCGAGCTGACCACGCTTTTGCAGCAGGCGAGGGTTTCCTGGGCCTTGGCACTGATTGTGGCGCATGTCGTCGGTTCATGGTTGCTGACCTTGGCCGGCATTGCTACCGTCGTCTGGTGGCGCGGTTCAGGCTGACTCGTTTGGTCGCCATGCGTTGTTCAGCGATAACGCGAATGGGTGGCGCTACGATGCGCTGCACTGCGCGGCTGGTGGACTCAGCGGGTGCGGAAAGCGCGCACACCGAGTAACACGCCGCCGATCAATAAGCTGATGCCGAACAAGACCTGGGCATCCGGCCATGTGCCGCGCCAGATGAAGGCATAGGCCAGCGCGGCCAACGTTTCGAAAACGATCAACTGGCCGACCAAGGCCGTGGGCAGCAACTGGCTGGCGCGATTCCAGAGCAGGGTACCGAGCCATGAGGCGCAAAAGCCGAGCAGCAGCATCAAGCCGAGATAGGGCAGCGGCTGGGGTCCCCAAGGGTAGTCGAAATCCGCGTTGCCGCTGAAATGGTAGCCTACCGCGGCCATGCCCAGTGCTGCCAGCGGCAGTGTCGTCAGTCCTTGGGCAACCGCCCAGGTTGCCGGCGACAATCCCGGCCTTTGCCGCAGCCAACCGGAATTGCGGATCGGGTACCAGGTCCAGGCGAGCAGCGCGCCAACGGCTAAGACGACACCGAGAAGATACGCGCGCTGGCTATGCGGAGTGGCCAGTCCGGTCGTTTCGTGGTGGTTGACCAGCGAGATGCCGATGGCGATAACCAGCAGTGAAGGCGCCAGACGACGCCACGGCAGTGCCTCCGTGCCAAAATTGCCGACGATGGCGATGACAATCGGTAAGGTGCCGATCAACAGCGTCGGCACCGGCGCCCCGGCCAGTTGAATGGCGGCGGCCAGACAGAGGTAGTAGACCAGGTTGCCGATCAGCGCCAACTCGGCTGCACGCCACCAGTCCTTGCGTTGCAAGCGATGCAGCCGTCGGCGATCGGAGTAGGCCAGTGGTAAGACGATGATGCCGAAAGCCAGATAGCGACCGACGGAAAGCATGACCGGCGGATAGTCGGGCAGCAATAGTGGCACGATGAACACCAGTCCCCACAGCATCCCGGCGCCTAGGGCGCAGGCGAAACCGACGGCCAATGCGCCTTGCCCGGAAGGTGGCGGCTCAAGCGATCCGTCGGCGGCGGTTGACGAACGATCAGACACGTCTTTACCGGCGAAAAAGGGGGAGATCGACGATCTTCAATACCGCCAGCCACCCGGTGGTGCCGAGCACGGCAGAGTGGGCCGCGTTTCCCATTGGATCCATCTTGCCCTTCCAAACCAGCAGATCGGTGATCGGCAAGCACTGGCGGTGGTCCCAATCGGACAGGCGTACGTCGTAGCGGCGACACTGGGTAAAGCCATGCTCAGGAAAACGGCTGGCTCGTTTAAAATTTTCACATTAAATTAAAAATTAATATTATTTTTCCCGTAAGGCGGGGTCAAACTTGTTGACCCCATGATGCGGTATCTGGACCGAGTGTCGTCGCCAAAAATTCACGTGAACGATTGATTTCCACCGAAATGTGCGCCAGCTCTTCGTGCTGGCCGAGAAGCTGGCGGACGGCGACTGGCGTCACGGCGGGATTATCGGTAACCAAGCCAAGAATCACGGCGAACTTGTTACGGCCAACGCGCCAGACGTGTAAATCGATCAACCGTGGTGCGTCGAGCGCCGGATCGTCATTGATCGCCTGACGAATCTCCTCGACGACCGGGTGATCCATTTCCCGGTCCAATAGGACCCGTGTGGTATCGATGATCAGGCCGTAAGCCCAGCGGGCGACGAGAATGGCGCCGACCAGGCCCATCACCGGGTCGAGCCAGTTCCAGCCCTGGAACATGCCGCCGAGCAGAGCGAGGATCGCCAGTACCGAGGTGGCGGCGTCGGCGACAACATGGAGATAGGCCGATCGCAGATTCAGGTCGTGGCCCTGGTGATGACCGGAATGAACCTGCGGATGGTCGTGACCGTGGTGATGAGCGGCATGATCATGCGGATGGTCATGACCGTGATGATGGCCGTGACCGTGATGGACATGACCGTGATCGTGTGCGCTGTTGAGAATCAGCGCGCAGACAATGTTCACCAACAAACCAACCACCGCCACGGCGATCGCTTCCTGGTAATGAATGGGCGCCGGAGAGAACAGCCGTTCGATCGAGGCGCCGACCATCATCGCCGCCACGCCGACCAGAAAAATGGCACTGGCAAATCCGGCGAGTATTTCGATCTTCCAGGTCCCGAAAGCAAAGCGGGGATCGCGGGCAAAGCGTCTGGCCGCGGCATAAGCGACCGCCGACAAGCCGATGGCTAGAGCGTGCGAACTCATGTGCCAGCCGTCAGCCAGCAAGGCCATCGAGTTGAACCACCAGCCAGCGGCGATTTCGACCACCATCATCAGCAGGGTGATCAGCATCACCAGCCGAGTGCCTTTTTCGCCGGCGAGATTGCCTTCGTCGAAAATATGCTGATGAGTGAGCGTGGAGAATGAAGGATCGTTGGGCACTGTTCGGTTCTCCGGGAAAAGTCAGAGATATTTGGTGAGTTCCTTGAACTCGCGAATGGTTTCTTCCGGGCGTTGTGCGGCGTCGCGCACCGCCTGGTCGAGGCACTGGTCGATATGCTCGTGGACCAATGTCTTCTTGGCATTGGCGATGGCCTTTTCAACAGCCTGCAATTGCTGCGCGATCTCCAGACAACCCCGGCCATCTTCGAGCATGGTGACGATGCCGCGCAGATGACCTTCGGCTCGTTTGAGTCGCTTGATGATTTCCGGATGAGAAGCATGCGTGATCATCACATGATCCTATCCCCCAGGATAGGACTTTGCAAGTGGTTTGCCGACATCTTGATCATCAAGGGTGTGGCACGGCTGGTGGAATCCCCGCCGGCATTTCCCGGGCTCCCACGGACTGACCTTGCGGAAGGGGGAATGACCTTGAAATAAGGAGCCGCAGTACAGAATTCTGTATTCCGACCGATTGTTGAGGTGTACGGAATGTGATAATGCAGACTTTCGACCGGGATGGAAAAGGGTGATGAGACAGGACGAAAATCGTTGCCGTGCGGCTGATCGATTCGCGTTTGAAGCGGGTTTCTGAACGATGGCGCGTCGAAAATATCGGGAAGAGCACGACAACCACGAACGCTGGTTGGTGTCGTACGCTGATTTCATTACCCTGCTATTTGCTTTCTTTGTCGTCATGTATGCGCTATCGACGGTCAACGAAGGCAAGTACCGGGTGTTGAGCAATTCGATCGTCCAAGCCTTTCGCAACGTTCAGGTCAATAGTGCCGGCCAGATTCCAGCGCTCGTGCCTACGCCGCTGCCCAAAGCCAGTGTGACCAACAAGGCTCAGGAAGCTTTCAAGCAGAAGCAGCGTGAAAAGATGCGCAACGTGGCCAAGGAAATCATGGCGGTGATGGCGCCACTGATCGAGCAAGGCAAGGTGCGCGTGCTCGAGACCAGCCGTGGTGTGAGTATCGAGATCAACGACAGCATCCTTTTCGCACCCGGTCAGGCGGTATTGCAAGCGCCCCTGGTGAAAGCGATGAGGTCGGTGGCCGATGTGCTCGTGCCGGCGGAATTTCCAGTGACCATCGAAGGGCATACCGACAATATACCGATCAACAATGCGGCATTTCCTTCGAACTGGGAACTGTCGGCGGTGCGTGCCACCACCGTGTTGCGCCTGTTCGCCGACGCTGGTGTCGCTGCCGAACGTCTGACCGCCATCGGCTATGCCGACACGCGTCCTGTCGAAAACAACGAGCTCGTCGAAGGACGGGCACGAAATCGGCGTGTGACGATCCTGATCGATTCCAACCTGCCCGAAAGGCGCACCGAACTCGAACTGAACCCATGAGCAACGTCAAGGCGGAGGATGCGGCAGACTGGGCGCAAACGCGGCTAACTTCGACGCCGCGCCAACCGTAACCGTCTCAACTGCCGATCTCCAAATCGAAGCCGCACGTTTTATCACCCAGGCCGCCGATGCAGGACACTTCATGCGCCTGCACGTGCTTGCCAAGGATTCCTTCAACGGCGCCGGCGATCAGCCCGCCTTCGAAATGACACAAGGCGCGTCCGACCGGGGACAGCCCCGAGCAGGTCACGCATTCGTGGACATCGACATGAATTCTTTCCTCGGTCATCACCGGCACTTCGATTTGGCCAATTTTCAGTTCGTCGCAGAGTGCCAGGAATTCTTCGAGCTTTTTGAGGTGCAACTCCTTGCCCATTTTTTTTCCGGCGTAGTAGCTGATCGCCGAAGCGCCGGTGCCGAGAATGTCTTCCATGGCCACCAGTCGGAACAGACGGTATAGGGCGACGCCGACGAATTTTCCAGTTTCCGGACGGTGGATTTGCAAGGCATTCGATAATTCAATAGGTTCCATTGCTTATTCCAGAGGCAAGACAGCGAGGTGGCGATCCATCAACGCGGTCTGAGATTATTGGGAATGAATCTTAACCGCCGAAGTGTAGTTCTCAAGCGGGGGATGGCAGGTTGACCCATATCAAGTGATCGGATAGCACGCGGCGCTTTCGAAAGACTGGCAGTGTATTTCCGGTAACCGGTCAGACACTTGCCGGCGCCCGGGCTATTCTTCGACAGGGCCGATTCAGCGCGCGCGTTGTTTGGGGTCGAAACGGACGATCGCTCGTCCGTCCACGGTCTTTTTCGCTTCGGCTTTCCAGGCATGGCCGTAAACCACTTCGACCGTCGCCGGCCAGCGTCCGTCATGGGCCAATCGACCATAAGCCTGCCGTGCCGTCGCCCAGGCGGTTTTGCCGGTCAATCCCCGCCGCCGTTGGCGCATCGCACAGGCCGAGCCGCTGCGGCGCAGGTCGGCGAGCATGGCGTCGAACCCGGGGTAGGTCATGGTCACCACTTCGGCGTCCATCACCGGGTCGGCGAAGCCGCAATCGACCAGCATGTCGCCGTAGTCGTGCATGTCGATGAAGCGCTGGGTGTGCACCTGGCCGTCGGCGAAGCTGTTGCGCAGTTCCTTCAATGTATCGGGTCCAAGAGTCGAGAACATCAGCAAACCGCCGATTTCCAGCACCCGGTGCACTTCTCGGAATAACATCAGTGGGTCGTCGATCCACGGCAGCAACAGATTGGACCACGTCAAGGTGACCGATCGCTGGCGACAAGGCAGCGCGGTCGCGTCCGCCGCCAGTAGCGAGGCGCTGCCGCTGCGCAAAAACGGCAACAACCAGCGCAGCCGCGAACTCTTGGCGTGACTGATGCGCAACATCGCTTCGCTAAGGTCGATCCCGAGCAGCGTCGCTTTTGGGTAGCGCTCCCGCAGAGCGTTGAGACTGGCGCCGGTTCCGCAGCCGAGATCGATCACTCGCGACGGTTCAAGGCGGACGTAATCGAGACGCTCGAGCAGCCGCGAGCCGATTTCGCGTTGCAGTACCGCAACTTCGTCGTAGGTCTTGGCGGCTCGAGCGAAATTGCGTCGGACCTGGCGCCGGTCGACGAAATGTTCCGTCGCCGTCATGGCCGATCAGATCGGCCGCAGGCCCAGCTTGGCGAACAAGGTTTCGTCGCGATCGGCTTCCGGGTTGTCGGTGGTTAGCAGCTTGTCCCCGTAGAAAATTGAATTGGCGCCAGCGAGGTAGCACAAGGCCTGCATTTCATCAGACATCGCTTGACGTCCGGCGGACAAGCGAACGAAACTGGTCGGCATGGTGATCCTTGCGGCGGCGATGGTGCGCACGAACTCGAAGTGGTCGATTGGAGCGACATGGGCCAACGGCGTGCCGGGGATGGCCACCAGATTGTTGATCGGCACCGATTCGGGCGGCGGATTGAGGTTGGCCAACTGGACGATCAACGCGGCCCGGTTGCGGCGTGATTCGCCCATGCCGATGATGCCGCCCGAGCAAACCTTGAGGCCAGCTTCGCGGACCTGATCAAGGGTGTCCAGACGGTCGGCATGCCGGTGAGTGGTGATCACTTGACCATAGAACGAGGCGTCGGTGTCGAGATTGTGGTTGTAATAATCGAGTCCGGCGCTCTTCAATTGCTCGGCCTGACCATCCTTGAGCATGCCCAGGGTGACGCAGGTTTGCAGGCCCAGGTCCTTTACCGCGCGGATCATCTCGGTGACTTTCGCCAGATCCTTGTCCTTCGGCCCACGCCAAGCGGCACCCATGCAGAAACGCGAGGCGCCTTTGTCCTTGGCCGCCTGGGCCGCGGCCAGCACCTCATCGAGGGGCAGCAGGGCCTCGCGGCCGGTTTCGGTATCGTAACGAGCGGATTGTGAGCAGTAGCCGCAGTCCTCTGAACAGCCGCCGGTCTTGACCGAAAGCAATGTCGAGCGTTGAATTTCGTTGGCGTCGAAATTTTCACGGTGCACCTGTTGGGCGCGAAAAAGTAGATCCATCAACGGGAGTTGGTAGAGCGCTTCAACGTCGGCAACCGTCCAGCGGGGCTGAGCCGGTGCGGCGGTGTCCGAAGGGGGGAGCGTGGCGGCTTGTGCGATGACGTTCATTGGTAGCGAGACCTATGCAGAAGGTAATTTGCGGCCCGCGGCAATGCGATGGCGGGCATTGAAAGGATGACAATCTTAACGCAAAGTGTCCGACTGGTCCGCAGAACCTTTGCCGGGCTGTGGGCGCAGGATTGTCTGCTCTGTGGCGGGCAAAGCAGCGATCGTCCCTTGTGTGCCGCCTGTGAAGACGATCTGCCGCGCTTGCCGAGTTCGCACTGTCCGCGCTGCGCCTTGCCGACACCGGCTGGGGAGCTCTGCGGACGATGCCTGATCAAAACGCCGTATTACGATGCCACCCGCGCTGTTTATGTCTATGACTTTCCGGTCGACCGACTGATACAGTCCTTCAAATACGGCCATCGTTTGATATTGGGGAGGTATTTTGGACAGCAGCTTGCTGAGTTGGCCGCCGGATTAACTTTCGATCGGGTCATTCCGCTGCCCTTGCACCCGTTGCGTCTACGCCAACGCGGCTTCAATCAGGCGTTGGAACTGGCACGGCCGATCAGTCGGGCCAGCGGCGCGCCACTCGATACGCGCAGTTGTCGGCGCAGGCGCTCCACCGCTCCGCAGGCTGAACTGGCGTGGCGTGAACGCGCCAGGAATGTGCGTGGCGCCTTCGTCTGTTCCGCCGATTTGCAGGGTCAGCGGGTGTTGCTGGTCGACGATGTGATGACCACCGGGACGACAGTCAACGAACTCGCCCGGATCGTCAAGCTACATGGCGCGAGCGAGGTGGCGGTGCTGGTGGTGGCGCGCGCCCTGCCAAGGTGAAGGGCTTTTCGCGCCACGCTCGGCGGCCGCCGGCCGTTCAAAGATGCTCGAACTCGACGATGTTGGCGGTGGTACGGTTGGCCGAACCGGCGAAGGCGATGATGCCGCTGCCGCGGAGGATGAACTCCTCGCGCTTGAGCAACAGTTCATTTTCGCCTTTCAGAGTGACGAATGTGCCGTTGGTGCTCAGGTCGCTGAGCACAAAATAGCCGCTGACCCGGTCGATGCGCGCGTGTTGCCGTGAAACGCGTCGGTCGAGCACGGTGATATCGCAGGTTTGATCCCGGCCGATGATGACGGTCGATTTGTTCTGGTCGAGAACGGCGCTTTGCTGACCGTAACGGACGAGCAATTGAGGCTGTTTTGTTTTCTGCGTTGCCGCTTCGCTCGCGCTACTGAGCGCGGCGTGGCGGGATTCCGACCAGATCAATTCATAGACCGATTGTTCGGCGGAAATACTTTGCAGCCAGACTTTATCCAGACCGTGAGTCGCCGATTTCAGCGCCGGAGACAACAGTTCTCGCGCCTCGCCACCGATCAAAACCTGACCGGCGATGGCCAGACCGGATAACGCCTCGGCAACACCGACGCAGTGTCCGGTCAGGTCGTCTTGGTCGTCGATCACTGGGCCATGATGAACGCCGGCGCGGACGGCGAGTTTGATCCCGGCCACCGGTGGCAGGTCGGCGATCCGTCTTTGCATGGCCATCGCCGCCTGGCAGGCGTCATCCGGATGCTCGAAGGCGGCGATGATCTCGTCGTTGGTGGTGCGCACGATACGGCCGCGGAAACCATCGATGCCGCGAATCATCCTTTTTTGACAGCGGTCTACCGCATACAGCGCTTCCGCACCGGTCAGCTTGTCGAACAATCGCGAACTGCCGGAAACGGCGGCCACCATCACCGATAAATTTTTTTCGTCGTCATTCATGTTTGCAGTTCCCCTGTCCGCTCCTCGGTTGCCAATCGTCTTTTGCCCGCCGATCCCGAATTTCCTTTCGGCAGCAGATAAGCAAACGACGAATCCGACGCCAACAAATGCCGATCAAACAGTGTATCGCCACCATCGATCAGGTCGGGCGCCGCACCGGCACGCAGGTTTCTAAAATCGAATTGCTTATTATCGGCCAAATGAGAAGGCACGAGGTTTTGTAGCGCTGAAAAAACCGCTTCGCTGCGCCCGGGAAAGCGGCCATCCCAATCGTCCATCATCGCGCGGATTTTCTGTCGTTGCAGGTTCTCCTGCGTTCCGCAGAGGTTGCAGGGGATGATCGGGAAAGCCATGCCGCGCGCAAAGCGGGCGATATCCTTTTCCGGACAATACGCCAGCGGCCTAATGACGATATGCGCACCGTCGTCGGTCAGCAGCTTCGGTGGCATCGCCTTGAGCTTGCCACCGAAAAACAAATTCAGAAACAGCGTATGGACGATGTCGTCGCGATGATGGCCGAGAGCGATCTTGTTGGCGCCCAGTTCCTTGGCGGTTCGGTAAATGACCCCGCGACGCAAGCGTGAACACAAGGAGCAGGTGGTTTTGCCGTCCGGAATCTTGGCTTTGACGACCGAGTAGGTGTCCTGTTCGACGATGCGGAAGTCCACCCCTAGTTTCGTCAGGTACCCTGGCAGTACGTCAGCCGGAAAACCGGGTTGCTTTTGATCCAGATTCATCGCCACCAGGCGAAAATCGACCGGTGCCCGATCGCGTAGCGCCATCAGCACCGCCAGCAGGGTGTAGGAATCCTTGCCGCCTGAAAGACAGACCAGCACGGTATCGCCGTTCTCGATCATCTGGTAATCGGCAATCGCCCGGCCGACGTTCTTTTCAAGGCGTTGTTTGATGCGCAGCAAAGTGTTTGACGGTTCCAACGAAGCATTTCTCCAACACGAAGGGGCAGGGGACGGAGGCGAAGGCGGATCTTACAGGTGCGCGGTACGTCCGCCATCGACATTGATCACCTGTCCAGTGACGTAGTCGGCGTGCTCGATCAGGTAGCGAACCGCGCGGGCGATGTCGCGAGGCTGACCGGCGCGCCGTAGTAAAGTATGGTCGATAATTTCCTGTTGCATCGTGCTATCGAAAATATCGCTTTCCGGCCAGAGGATTGCGCCCGGTGCGACGGCGTTGACCCGCACTTCCGGCGCCAATTCGATGGCCAGCGCCCGAGTCAGTCCGAGCAGGCCGGCTTTGGCCGTGCAATACAGCGGGTAACCGGCCAGCGGCCGCTCGGCGTGGATGTCGGTGATGTTGATCACGCTTCCCCGGCTGGCAATCAAGTGCGGCGCGGCGGCCTGGGTCAGGAATAGTGGCGCTCTGAGGTTGCTGCCGATCAGGTCGTCCCAGGCCGCCTCATCGATGGCGGTGAACGGCGTCGGGTAAAAACTCGAGGCATTATTGATCAAGGCGTCAAGTTGGCCGAAACGGTCGATGGTGCCATCGACCAATGTCGTCAGGGTGTCGATGCGCAACAAGTCGGCCTGCAGGCAAGCCGCCGAGCACGGTCGGACGACGTTCAGTTCGGCAACGAGCCCCTCCGCTTCGGCGGCAGCCTGACGATAATGGACCATCACATTGGCCCCGCTGGCGTGCAGTTCGCGGGCGATGGCCTGTCCGAGTCGTCTGGCGGCGCCGGTGATCAATACCGTCTTCATTTTCATGGTTTAATTTTTCCTGGCGAGCCGCCAATTCTAGCGAATTCTGCTGTTCGAGCCCGCAAAACTCCGGTCGTCTGGTGGTGTGCGCGCTAAACTATTAAACACGATCTATAGGGGGGTTAAACATGGTCAATCAGGACACGCCACTCGATGCCGACGACCTGGCGATTTTCGCTGATCGCATCGAAGCCTTGCCGCCTGACGATGCCGAATGGGTGGCTAGGCTGTGGCGCGAAGTGCTGCGTCTGCGAGCACTCGAAACCGCGGCGCTGACGCAACCCGTTGAAGAAACGAAGACAGAGCAAACCGATGATGAACTCGACGAACACGTGGCGCAAGTCGCTCTCGATACCGCTGAATGGCTGAAAACTTTGTGGAACGTCGGCTATATGGGAGCCGGCAGCTTCCGGGCCGAACCGCGGTCGACCTTTCCGACCATCGACCTCGAGGATGTCCGCCGATCGTCGTTGTTCGCTCGTATCCGCCAGGGCAAGCATGTGTTGCCGTTTCCGCCACCGACGCGACAGGGGTCGCCGTGGCATGAACTGGTCGAGGACAGCGCAGCCGCTGCGGTCGGGGTCAATGCCGAAATCATTCGCGACGAAAGCGGCGCAGCCTTGGGGGCGATCATCGAAGGATGCGCCGATTGGGAAATCCTGGCGGAAGTGAGCGAGCGCGGCGAGTTCATCGTCCAGCATCAAGGCAAGGGTCCGAAGTACCGCTTGCTGTTCGCCGAAAACCTTCAAGCCACCCTGCAGCGCGAACCGCCGCAAACGGTATGCACGATCCAGTTGCACAACCACGGTGGCCTGGCCAGCTATACCCTGGAATGGCCGGCGAAAGACGGCACGCTGCAGATGATCCCGTTACGCGCCGCCACCTGGGCGCGCGCCACCGCCGAGGCCGATTACTGGTTGGCGACCACCCATCCGGAGATGTATGGTCAGATTCGTTTCGAGAAGCGCGCCCATTGATTGCTCGGGTGACGTTGCTCAGTCCGCCAACCGGCAAGGTGCGCGCCACGACCCGCAGGCGTTTGCTCTGACCAACCATGCTGATTCGTCATCGGTCGGTCACTGACGCCGTTTTGCCAGCTCCCGACGAAGAGGCCCTGGCCAGCAGTCAGGCGTTGACGCGGCGGATCGCCGACGACATCGCCGCCAACGCCGGCTGGATCAGCTTTGCCCGGTTCATGGAGCTGGCGTTGTACGCCCCGGGCCTGGGGTACTATGCCGGCGGGGCGCGAAAATTCGGTGCCGCCGGCGATTTCGTCACCGCGCCGGAATTGTGCGCGGCCTTCGGGCAGACGCTGGCCCGGCAAGCCGCGCAGATTCTGTCGCTCAGCGCACCGCAGATGATCGAGATCGGCGCGGGGAGCGGGCAATTGGCGGTCGATCTATTGCTCGAACTCGAACACCAGGAGGCTTTACCCGAGAGCTACGCCATCCTCGAACTGTCTGGCGAACTGCGTGAACGGCAGGCGCAGACGGTCGCCGCCCAGGCACCGCGGATGATGCCGCGTCTGCGGTGGCTCGACCGATTACCAGAAACTTTCGATGGACTGGTGCTGGCCAACGAAGTCCTCGATGCGATGCCGACGCATCTCGTCGGTTGGCAGAGCACGGGAATCGTCGAACGCGGCGTCGGCTTGAGTGATGGAGAATTCGTTTGGCGCGAGCGGCCAGCAACCGGCGTTCTCGGGCAGCGCGCGCAGGCCTTGGCCGACCAGTGCGCCATCGCGCCCGGTTACCGTAGCGAAATCGCCTTGGCGGCGACGGCGTGGATCAACGAATGGGCCGCACGACTCGGACAAGGCGCGCTGCTGCTGATCGATTACGGCTTTCCTCGCCACGAGTATTACCACCCGCAGCGCGACAGCGGCACGCTGATCTGCCATTACCGTCACCACGCGCACGAACAGCCTTTTTATTTGCCGGGGCTGCAGGACATCACCGCGCACGTCGATTTCACCGCCATCATCGAAACTGGTAGCGCCGCCGGGCTGGAGTTGCTCGGTTACACCTCTCAGGCCGCATTTCTGCTCAATTGCGGGCTGACCGAAGTGCTGGCCCGGACGCCGGCCGATCAGCCCCTGCGTTACCTGCCGCTGGCCAGCGCCGCGCAAAAGCTGGTTTCGCCGGCTGAAATGGGTGAATTGTTCAAGGTGATGGCGCTCGGCAAGGGCATCGACCAGCCGCTGCTCGGCTTCGTCAGCGGCGACCGCGGCATGACCCTTTGACCGCTGATTGCCGTCGTCTTACGACGACTCGGCCAACAATCGTTTCACCGTCCGGACACGTTCCTGGTGGACCAGGGCGGCGATTTTCGCCGGTTCGCCGGCTTGTCGGGCGATGGTGGCGGCGTCGACAGCGCGGATTACGGCCAGCGCTCGACGAAAAAGCATCGGCGGGGTGTAAGGAATCGTTTGCCAGCCAATCCGGCCGTGAAAGTCGCAGGCGCAGGTTGCCAGCAATTGTTCGAAACGGGCCGGGCGGCGCAGCGCGTCGCTGGCTTCGAGCAACCTGACGATCGTCGAGGCGGCTAATTCCTCGCCCCGGTGGATGTCACCGTGGAAACGCGCCACCAGCAGCGCCAGATCACGACAATCACCGGGGACTTTCAGGCGCGAGCAGACCGCGGCGACCAGTTCGATACCGCGTTGCTCATGGCCGGGATGGCGGGGCAGGTCGGTGGTCGGGGTCAGTCCCTTGCCCAGATCGTGCAACAGGGCGGCAAAACGCACCGGCAATGGAAGGCCGTCTTGCGCCGCCTGTTCGATGACCATCATCACGTGGATGCCGGTGTCGACTTCCGGATGGAAATCGGCGCGTTGCGGCACACCGAACAGCCGGTCCACTTCCGGCAGCAGCCGGGCCAGCGCGCCACATTCGCGCAGCACATCGAACAGTCGGGCCGGGTGACGTTCCATCAACCCTTTGGCCAGTTCCTGCCAGACGCGTTCGGCGACCAGATGATCGAGTTCGCCAGCGTTGACCATCCGCCGCAGCAAGTCCATCGTTTCCGGCGCGATGCTGAAATCGGCGAAGCGCGCGGCGAAGCGCGCCAGACGCAACACGCGCACCGGGTCTTCGACAAATGCTGGGCCGACATGGCGCAGGACCTTGGCCGCCAGATCGTCTACGCCCCGGTACGGGTCGATCAGCGCTCCATCGGCGGCGCGGGCGATGGCGTTGATCGTCAGGTCACGGCGAGCCAGATCGTCCTCCAGGCGCACGTCCGGTGCGGCGTGGAAGGCGAAGCCCCGGTATCCCGGGCCGGTTTTCCGTTCGGTACGCGCCAGGGCGTATTCGTCCTGCGATTGCGGGTGCAGAAAAACCGGAAAATCCTTGCCGACTGGCTTGAAGCCTCGGGCCAGCAGCTCGTCGGGCGTCGCGCCGACGACCACGTAATCGCGGTCCTGTACCGGCAGGCCGAGTAATTCGTCGCGAACGGCGCCGCCGACAGCGAAGATCTGCATGCCGGCCGGTTAGACGACCTCGGCGCGCGCGCTTGCCTGCCATTCGCGCATCGCCGGTAAGTCAAGCATCGTTTGCAGCCAGGCCTGGGAAGCCGGCGGCACGCTGACGGCGTAGGTCTGGAAACGCCAGACCACCGGTGCGTACATCGCGTCGGCAATCGAGAACGCGCCAAACAGGAAGGGGCCTTGTCCGCCGTGACGGCTACGGCACGATTCCCAAATCGTGACGATGCGCTCGATATCGGCCGCAACGGCTGGTGACAGCGCCGGCAACGGATGGCTGGCGCGGATGTCCATCGGCAGGTTTTGTCGCAAGGCGCTGAAGCCAGCGTGCATTTCGGCGCTGATCGAACGCGCCTCGGCGCGTTGCGTGCGGTCGACCGGCCACAAAGCGGGTATCCGTTCGGCCAGATATTCGCAAATGGCCAACGAATCCCAGATCGGCCAGCGTCCGGCTCCTTCGCCGACCAGGAGACATGGGACTTTACCTGACGGCGAATGGCGGCGAATCGCTTCGGCGGAGTCGGGCTGATCAAGGCGGACGGTGATCTCCGCAAAGGGCACGCCAGCCTGTCGGGCCGCCAACCAGGGACGCAGCGACCACGATGACAGGTTGCGGTTGCCGATGACCAGAGTCAATCGTTCGGCGCAAGGATCATCGGCGCGGCCCATTCAGCGGCCCGCACGCAAACGGTAGCGGTCGAGTCGACATTGCGTCAGTTCGGCGGGGGACAAATAACTCGGGGCAACCGCTTCCAACGGCGTCGGTTGCCACCCCGGGTAATTCATCGTGCCGTTGGTGACGCTGTCGACTTCCATCGAACGCAGATTGTCAGGCGACATCGGCGGGTTGGGCAGCAGCCACAATAGCCCGGCCTGGAAGTACGCCCAGCCGCCGGTGCCCAGATCAATGATCCGGCGCGGTTTGCCGACGACACTGGCGGTATAGGCGACCAGCTCGCGCAGGCTGTAAGTTTTCGGTCCGCAGAGTTCGTAGGTTTGTCCGATTGTCTCACGACGCGACAGACTATCGACCATCGCTCGCGAAACGTCGCCAACGAACACCGGCTGGAAAAGAGCGCTGCCGCCGCCCAGCGGCAAAACAGGCAGCATACGAGCCAGCTTGCCGAAAGTGGTGAGAAACGAGTCGCCAGGCCCGAAAATGACCGAAGCGCGGAAAATGGTCACCTCGAGATCGTTCATCGCCGCACGGATCACTGCCTCGCCGTCGCCTTTGGAGCGCAGGTATTCGGACGGCGCCTTGCCGTCGGCCTTGAGGGCGCTCATATGAACCAGCCGACGGACACCGCTGCGGCGCATGGCGGCGACGATCGTCTCCGGCAGTTGAACGTGCGCCTTGGCGAACCCCCGGCCGTACGGCAGACGTGAATCGTGGTCGTGCAGAATGCCGACCAGATTGATCACCGCATCCTGACCGCGCATCAGTTGAACCAGCGTCTCGGGATCGTGAATGTCGGCCTCGACCATCTCGATCGTCGGCAGCATCGTCAATTGCTTGGTATTTTCACGGTGACGAGTGGGAATGGTTACCCGCACGCCGTTATCCGACAGTGCGCTGGCGATCCAGCCGCCGATAAAGCCACTACCCCCGAGCAACAGCACGTTCTTCAGATCCATAGCGTCCTACCGATTAAAAGAATTCGGAAGACGCAATTTTAAGGCAATTCCTCCCCCTTCGGCTCAGCGCCGGTGCGTGCCGGAATGACGCCGAGTCGACTTTTCAGGGTTTGCGGTTTGCCGTCGAACAATGCGGCGTAATAAACCGAGTTGCTCATTACTTTTTTGACGTAATCGCGGGTTTCGCTGAACGGGATGGTTTCGGCGTAAATGGCGCCTTCGAGCGCTTGATCGGCACGCCAGCGCCGCGCCCGTCCAGGACCGGCGTTGTAGGCGGCGGAGGCCAGCACCGGGTGATTGTCCAGGCTCTCGAGAACCAACCGCATGTAGGTGGTGCCGAGCAGGACGTTGGTGTCGGTGTCATTGATCCGGTATTCGCGCAATCCGAGCTTGTTGGCCACCCATTTGGCGGTCGCCGGCATCAGTTGCATCAGGCCGGAGGCGCCGACGTGCGAACGAGCGGTGGTGACGAAACGACTTTCCTGTCGCATCAGACCATAGACCCAGGCATCGTCGAGCGCCTGATTGCGCGCCGCCGGACGGACCTGCTCGCTGTAGGGAGCCAGGTAGCGCAAGGAGTAATCGTGTTCATTGCGGGTGCGATCGGCGGCGGCGATCGCCCGGTCGTACATCCCGGCACGAACGGCAATTTCCGAGGCGGCCAGCAATTCGCGGTCGCTCATGTGGCGCAGTGCCCAGGCCCATTCCTTGACTCCTTCGCTGCGCATGTTCAGACGGAAAAACGCCTGGGCGCGCTGCACCCCGGGGATGGTGGTGACCTGTGCCAGTTCCTGAGGGCTGGGCGGCGACGCTTTTGGCGGGGGAGTGGTCGGACGACCGAGTTCGTCGTTGGCCAGGTTGCCGTAAAAATCGGCCAGGCCGGCGATGCGGGCGAACAGAGTGTTGGCTTCATCGATCCGGCCGCCGGCTCGATAGGCGCGTGCCAGCCAGTAGGTCCAGGTTGGCTGCGTGGCCAACGCCGGGGCCATTTTCTCGATCGTTGTCCGCACCTGTCCCCATTCCTGGGCCCGTAGCGCCGCACGGACCTTCCATTGCGCGGTTTCGTCCGACAGCGGCGCATCGCCGGCCTGCTTGTACCATTCAAGCGCTTCGGGGAGGTGCCGCTGCGCAGCTTGCCAGCCGATCTGGCTCCAGGCCCATGATTTTTCGTTGGCTTTGAGCGACGGAGCGATCCGGTTCAATTGATCGGCGGCCAGACGCGGATCATTACGTGCCAGCCGGTGGATGGCCAGGGCGGCCAGTTCGCGTTGTTGCCGGCTGCCGGCGAAATCGTCGGGCAAGCGGTTCAGCCATGCCAAGGGCGAATCGGCGACCGTCTGGGCCATTTTCTTGTCCGGCGTCTGACTTGCCGGCAGGTAGTTCATGCTGTAAATCGCCGCCGGAATCTTGTTGGCCTCGAACTGTCGACGGATGCGGCCCCAGACCGAATCGGCCAACACCCGCTTATCGACAATCAGCGCTTCGAGCACTGGATAGCATGCTTCCGGTGGCTCGAGCAACGAAAACCACAGCGGCAGGGCCTCCTCGTGCACTTTCGCGTCGCCTTGCGCGCGACGGCTTTGCAACGCGTAGCATTGCAAATCCTGCTCGGGCTGGGACAGCCGGGCGAAGTCGGCGTCGAAGGCGGTCCATTGCTGGTTTTTGCCGAGCTGACGCAACCAGTCGCTGCGCAAGCGTTCGGCGACATAAGCCCCTTCGTTGGCGCTCAGGAAGGCATTGATTGCCGCCGGATCGGCGTTTTTCAGGTCGAGCTGCAGGCGCCAATAACCGACGTACGGTTCAAGCTCGTGACCTTGCACGGTCGGCGCCAGCCTGTCGAGACGCGCCTTGTCCCCGACGCGGAAGGCCTCACGGGCGGCCAGCAATTGTTCGTCACCGTTCAGTGCCAGCGTACTGACCGATCCAGCCAATAAGGCAATGGTGGTCAGAAAAATGTGCGGTCGAAAGTTCATGGTAAGCTCGAATGACGTTCAGTAGTGACGATTAGCGATTTTCAGAATATCACAGGAGGCTACGATGACTTCGCCAATCGACGCCGCAAACGACGCCTCGATCGCGTCTGGCGAAGATACGAACGCCGCCGCTGAGCGGCAGCGTCTACGTCGAACCTTGTTGGCCCGTCGACAGGCGTTGTCAGTGGCGGAATGGTCCCGTCTGTCGGCCCTCGTTGGCGAAAATCTGCAGACTGGCTTTCCGGAACTGGCCAGCACATGTGTCGCGTTCTGTTGGCCTTACCGGCAGGAAGCCGATTTGCGACCGTTGATCCTCCGTTGGTGGCAGGCGGCGCAACCCGGCTTCGTTGCCGCCTTGCCGGTGGTGATCGACGACAATGCCGCGCTCGCCTTTCGACCCTGGACGCCCGCCTCGTTGATGACCACCGACCGTTACGGTATCCCGACCCCCGTTGACGGCGATTTCACCACGCCGGCGGCACTGCTGATTCCGGTCAATGGCTTCGACGCCGCCGGTTATCGTCTGGGTTACGGCGGTGGCTATTTCGACCGGACACTGGCCCGCCTGCGCCCCCGTCCGCTGGCGATCGGCATCGGCTTCGAACTGCTGCGGCTGTCCGCATTTCCGCACGCGGCGCATGATCAGCCACTCGACGCCGTGGTGACCGAGGCGGGCGTTTTCCGACCGGTGCGCTGAGCGACCGGTGGAAACGTCCGTTCAGACCTCGAGATGCGAATACAGTGCCGTCGACAGGTAGCGCTCGCCGAACGACGGAATGACCACCACCGTCAGCTTGCCCGCGTTGGCCGGCCGACGCGCCACCTGTAGCGCCGTCCATACCGCCGCTCCGGATGAAATACCGACCAGCAAGCCCTCATCGACGGCCATCGCCCGGGCGACGGCGAACGCGTCGTCGGCCTTGACCCGCACCACTTCGTCGTAAAGCGCCGTGTTCAGCACTTTCGGCCCAAAACCGGCGCCGATGCCCTGGATCGGGTGCGGCCCTTTGGCGCCTCCGGATAGTAACGGCGAGGCATCGGGTTCGACGGCAACAATTTTGTCGCCCGGCTTGCGCGCCTTAAGCACTTCGCCA
>JAEUOJ010000172.1 GCA_016789495.1 Accumulibacter sp.
GCCTGTCCTTCCCGCTCAAGGCCAAAGCCGACAAGCACCCCGTGTAGGCAGGCACCGCTTTTGCAGCTCCGCCTTTTTCTTTAACAAAAACCCCTCCTTAAAGCGTAGTGGCGCCTACTGGCTAGAGGAAGATCCGTTCGATCAGCGCCAGCACCGGTGCCGGGCATTCCTGAATGGCGCGAATCAGCACCCGCAAGGGGTCACTCCAGCCGAGCGGGTCGCGTCCGCGGTCCGGCAGCTCGCCGATGTCGTGACCGGACGACCAGACCTTGGTGCCGGGTTGCGCGCGCAACACCACCGCGCGCACGCGCTGCTCGCGAAACACTTCGAGTGCGGTGGTGATTTCGGCGATCAAGGCTTCGCTGAGCGCGTTGCGTTTGGCGGTGTGGTCCATCACGATCGTGCCGATAGCGCTTTCAGTTTGAGTAAGGATCAGTGGCACTGTGGGTCTCCTGGTTGACAGAGCATGCGGGACGCCCTCCGACGGTAGGGCGGACAGACAGGAAAGAACGATCAAAGCGGCAGGATCGGCGAAAGGTTTCCAGGCATTGTTCCATTTGGTGTTGATCGACCGGGCCGCGTACGTCACCCGACCCTGCCTGTCCACCCACGGCCATCCTTCGTTCGCTCGGTCCAGGCGTGACGCCGGTGAGATTGACCAAGCAGAACGATCGCCGGAACAAACTGCGCTGGCGGCTATAATCGCGGCTGCTCCGCCCAGGAAAAATGGATGCCCGACCTGCTTGCCGATCTCAATCCGCCGCAACGCGCCGCGGTTACCTGGCCGACGCGGCACGCCTTGATCCTCGCCGGCGCCGGCAGCGGCAAGACCCGGGTGCTGACGACCCGCATCGCTTGGCTGTTGTCGACCGGACAAGTCGGGCCGCAGGCGATCCTGGCGGTGACCTTCACCAACAAGGCGGCCCGGGAAATGCAATCCCGGCTGGCGGCGATGGTGCCGGTCAATGTCCGGGGAATGTGGATCGGCACCTTCCATGGACTGTGCAACCGGCTGCTGCGCGCTCACCATCGAGAAGCCGGCTTGCCGGCGCAATTCCAGATTCTCGATATCGCCGATCAACTGTCTTCGATCAAGCGTCTAGCGAAAAATCTCGCCTTCGACGACCAGAAATTCCCGCCCCAGGATCTCCTGCATTTCATCAACGCCAACAAGGAACGAGGTCTGCGCGCCGCGCAAATCGACGCTTATGATTCGCTGACTCGTCGTCGCGTCGAGTTCTACGCCGAATACGAGCGGCAATGCCAACGCGAGGGGGTAGTCGATTTCGCTGAACTGTTGCTGCGATGCTTCGAACTGCTGCAACGCAACCAACCGCTACGCGAGCATTACCAGGCCCGCTTCCGTCATATCCTGGTCGACGAATTCCAGGATACCAATCGTCTGCAATACGATTGGCTGAAATTGCTCGCCGGGCACGGCGAGCCGCCGCGCGAGCCCGGCGCCTGCCTGTTTGCCGTTGGCGACGACGATCAGTCGATCTACGCCTTTCGCGGCGCCGACCCCGGCAATATGGGCGATCTGCAACGCGAATTCGTCATCGAGGAGGTCATCCGGCTCGAACAGAACTACCGCTCGCACGGCAACATCCTTGACGCCGCGAATGTGCTGATCCGCTGGAACCCGCGGCGTCTGGGGAAAAATTTGTGGACCGCCGAGGGCGCTGGCGAGCCGATCCGCGTCTTCGAAGGTTATTCCGATCTCGATGAAGCGCGTTTCATCGTCGAGGAAATGACCGAACTGATTGACGATGGCGTGCCGCCGACGCAGATCGCGCTGCTCTACCGTTCGAACGCCCAATCGCGGGTACTCGAACACGAACTGGTGCGTGTCGGCCTGCCTTACCGCATTTACGGTGGTCTACGCTTCTACGACCGTCAGGAAATCAAACACGCGCTGGCCTATTTGCGTTTGCTGGCCAATCCGGATGACGACACCGCTTTCGCCAGAGTGGTCAATTTTCCTACCCGTGGTATTGGTGTGCGGAGCATCGACGCATTGCAGGAGAGCGCGCGGCGACTCAATACCAGTTTGTACAATGCCGCCGCTAGTCTGACCGGCAAGCCGGGAACGGCACTCGCCCGTTTCGTGCGGCTGATCGAGACGCTGCGCGCCGATACCGAGCGCTTGCCGCTGCCGGAGATTGTCGACCACGTTATCGAAGGCTGCGGTCTGCGTCAGCACTATCTGACCGAGAAAGACGGCCCGGATCGGCTGGCCAACCTGGATGAACTGCTCAACGCGGCGACCGTTTTCACCGAGGAATACGCCTCCGCTGTCTATGATGCGGCGCTACCGGTCGATGGCGGCCCGCTGGCCGCCTTCCTCGCCCATGCCTCGCTGGAGTCGGGTGAACGGCAGGCCGGTGAAGGTCAGGAAGCGGTGCAACTGATGACCGTCCATGCCGCGAAAGGACTGGAGTTCGACGTGGTCTTCATCGGCGGGCTGGAGCAGGGGCTGTTTCCGCACGAGAATGCCGCCAGCGAGCGCGACGGACTGGAGGAAGAACGACGGCTGATGTACGTGGCGATCACCCGGGCGCGCCGCCGCCTGTATCTCAGCCACGCGCAAACCCGCCTGTTGCACGGACAGACCCGTTACGGACTACGCTCGTCGTTTCTCGACGAATTGCCGAAGACCCTGTTGCGCCAGCTCAACCCCGCGGTCGCCAACGTCGCGGCCTTCGCCAGGTCTGATCACCGGGTCGCGGCGCTGGCCCGCGGGTCGGCGCCGTCCGATCCGGGCTCAGCGATCGCCGATGGTCTGTGCGTCGGCCAGCGTGTACGCCATACACGTTTCGGCGACGGGGTGATCGTTGCCGGCGAAGGAAACGGACGCGAAGCACGGGTGCTGGTCAATTTCGACCGGCCCGTCGGTGAGAAATGGCTGTTGCTCGAATACGCCCGCCTGCTCCCTTTGTGAGTTTTTCCCACTTGCTGCGGGAAGTCGTGGCTTCGAGATGTTGAAAATATAAGCTGTTGTTTCAAAATAAAGTTAACTGAAATTGCCCGGGAGTTTGCTCGGTTGGGTCGTTTTTCCCACCGCAGGGGGGATAAAGCTGTGGACAGCGGCCAGAACAAGCGAGCCAAGCGACTGCCCTGATTCGCTTTTTTGCCCTTGCTCAAAAAGCGGGCGAACCACTAGACTAACGGGCTCGAACATGCAAGGAGATTTCGATGCCATTTGCCATTCGGATCGAACGGACCGGCGGGCCGGAGGTGATGAACTGGGAAGACGTGCCGGTCGCCGAGCCGGCGGCGGGCGAAGCGCGGGTCCGCCACGAGGCGGTCGGGCTCAACTATATCGACATTTATCATCGCAGCGGCCTGTACCCACTGCCATTGCCCAGTGGTCTGGGTCTTGAGGCCGCCGGCGTCGTCGAAGCCGTCGGCGTAGGGGTGACGGACGTGCAGCCCGGCGACCGGGTGGCTTACGCCGGCGGCCCGGTCGGCGCCTACAGCCAGTCACGCTGCATCGCCGCCGATCGCTTGCTGAAACTGCCCGAGACGATCTCCTTCGAGACCGGCGCGGCGATGATGTTGCAAGGACTGACCGTCGCCTACCTGCTGCGACGGACGTATCGTGTCCAGCCGGGCGAGACGGTGCTGATCCATGCCGTCGCCGGGGGGGTTGGCCTGATTGCCTGCCAGTGGGCGAAAGCGCTGGGCGCGACGGTGATCGGTACCACTTCCAGTGATGAAAAAGCGGCGCTGGCCCGGGCGCACGGTTGCGATCAGGTGATCGACTACGGTCGCGAGGATGTCGCCAAGCGCATTCGCCAACTGACCGGCGGCGAAGGCGTTGCGGTGGTCTATGACGGTGTCGGCAAGGACACGTTCGCCGCCTCGCTGGACAGCTTGCGCACTTGCGGCATGCTGGTCAGCTTCGGCAACGCCTCCGGCGCCGTGCCGCCCTTCGATCCGCTGCTGCTGTCGCAGAAAGGCTCGCTGTTCCTCACCCGGCCGACCTTGATGCACTACACCGCCAAACGCAGCGAGCTGGTCGCGCTGGCCGCCGATCTATTCGCGGTCGTCGCTGCCGGCCTGGTGAACATCCGGATCAATCAGCGCTACCCGTTGGCCGAGGTAGCGCAGGCTCACCGCGATCTGGAGGCGCGCAAGCACACCGGATCGACCATCCTGCTGCCCTGATGGCGTATTTGCGCGCCCGCTTGGTCGCGCTACGCTACCTTTTGGCGACTGCCTGGCCGATCGTCTTGATCACGGCGATCGGCTTGGTCGTTGCGTACCAGTTCGTCGCTCCCGAGCCGCCGCGACGGCTGATCATGACCTCCGGCAACGAAAGCGGCGCGTATTACGCTTACGCGCACCGCTACGCCGCCTGGATGGCGGCGAAAGGCGTGACTCTCGAAGTCCGGACTTCGCCGGGCTCGCTGGAAAATCTGCGTCGCGTCGCTCATGACGAGGCCGACGTCGGTTTCGCGCAGGCCGGCAGTGTCGTGCCGCCGGAGGATGGCCTGCCAGCCACGCTGCGTTCGCTGGGCAGTGTGTCCTACGAGCCGGTGTGGGTGTTCTACCGCGGCGATCGAGCGATCAACAAACTTTACCAATTGCAAGGACTGCGTGTCGCGGTCGGTGAGGAGGGCAGCGGGATCCGCGGTTTGGCCCTGCAACTGCTCGAAGCCAACGACATCAAGCCGGACGATCCCCATCTGCTGCCTCTGGCCGGCCTGAACGCCGCCGAGGCGTTGCAGCAAGGCCAGATCGACGCCGCGTTCATCATCGCCGCCCAGGAAGCGCCAGTGGTGCAGGTGCTGTTGCGTTCGCCGGGTGTGCGAGTGGTCAGTTTCAGCCAAGTCGACGCTTATTTGCGGCGGTTTCCGTTCTTGTCGCGCATCGTGCTGCCACGTGGCGTTGTAGACCTGGTGCGCGATCTGCCGCCCGACGATACCGTTTTACTGGCCACCACCGCCAATGTCGTGATCCGTGACGATCTGCACCCGGCGCTGGCCTCGTTGCTGTTGCAGGCGATGACCGAGGTCAATGGCCAGGGTGGCTTTTTCCAGCGCGCCGGCGAGTTTCCTTCCGCCAAGGACCAAACGTTGCCGCTGGCCGAGGAGGCCAAGCGGTATTACCAGTCCGGGCCCCCTTTTTTGCAGCGTTATCTGCCGTTCTGGCTGGCTGTCCTTGTCGAACGACTGGTGGTGATGATCCTGCCACTGGTGATGTTGCTGTTGCCGCTGTTGAAATTCGCACCGACGCTCTATAGCTGGCGCGCGCGTTCGAAGATTTTCCGCTGTTACGGCGATCTCAAATTCCTTGAAAACGATTTGCGTCAACACTTCGTCGCCGATCGCTTTCAGGAGTACGTGGACCGACTCGATCGCATCGAGGAGGATGCCAGCACGCGTCACGTGCCGCTGGCTTTTACCGATCAGCTGTACACGTTGCGTGAGCACATCAATCTGGTTCGGGCCAAGCTGTATCGTTTGCTTGCCGGCGAGAGCGCTCACGCGACCTGCCACGACAAGGAAAAATAGTCGATGAAATCCTTCCTGATTGCCAATCCCAAGGGTGGTTCGGGCAAAACGACGTTGGCGGTCAACCTGGCCGGGTATCTGGCCAGTCGTGGCCACAAAGTGATGCTCGGCGATGTCGATCGACAACAATCCTCGCGCGAATGGTTGCGCCTGCGACCGGATTACCTGCCGAAGATCCGCAGTTGGGAAATTGAACCCGGCAAAACAGCCCGACCGCCGAAAGGCACCTCGCACGTCATTCTCGATACTCCGGCGGGGCTGTACGGCAAGGCGCTGGATGCCTTGGTCAAGCAGGTCAACCGCGTGTTGGTGCCGGTGCAGCCGTCACTGTTCGATATCCTGGCCGCCCGCCAATTTCTCGAGGGTCTGCTGGCCGAGAAGGCGGTTCGTAACGAACGCGCCTTCGTTGCCGTCGTCGGCATGCGCGTCGACCCGCGCACCCGCTCGGCAGCCGAGCTCGAACGTTTCCTGGCCGAATCCGAGGTGCCGGTACTGGCGCACCTGCGCTCGACCCAGCTCTATGTCCAGGCCGCGATGAATGGCATGACCATCTTCGACCTGCCGGCATCACGTGGCGCCCGTGATTTCGAGCAATGGCAACCGATCATGGACTGGGTCAACAACTAAGCACACGCCGAATCAAGGGCGGTGCGGGCGAGTCGTCGGTGGCGCGCTTCGTCCCATCTCGCCTGTGCGATGGCCCGGTCGGGGTGTCTACTCGCCGGACGCCACGCGCTTGGTGCCGCCCGGCGATTTTTTAGCGTTTCCCTGACGGCTGGCGGGCGATGCGTCTTCGTCACCGGGGTTCGGCGATCGGCGGCCGGCGCGGATCGTCGCAAGGTAAAATGACCGGATGACCGACGCTTCGTTCATCCATCTCCGCCTGCACAGCGAATATTCGATCACCGACGGTATCGTCCGCCTCGACGACGCGCTGGCGCGCGCCGCCGCCGACGGCATGCCGGCGCTGGCCTTGACCGATCTGGTCAATCTGTTTGGACTGGTCAAGTTTTATAACGCGGCCCGTTACCGGGGTGTCAAGCCACTGCTCGGCTGTGATGTTCATCTTAGCAACGACAACGATGCCGATCGGCCGCATCGGCTGCTGCTGCTGTGCCGTTCACACCGCGGCTACCTGCAGCTTTGCGAACTGCTATCGCGTGCTTACCTGTCGCCACGGGTGCATGGCCGCGCCGAAGTCACCCGACGGATGTTGCTGGAGGTTGGTGTCGACGGGCTGATCGCGCTGTCGGGCGCCGCTTTCGGCGATGTCGGCGAAGCGCTGCTCCAGGGCAACCTGACGCAGGCGTTGAGCCGCGCGCGTCATTGGGCGGAGATTTTCCCAGACTCCTTTTATCTCGAAGTGCAGCGCTATGGCCAGCCGCCGCACGATGCCCTGGTGCCCGCCACCGTCGAACTCGCCGCCCGCCTCGATTTGCCGCTGGTGGCGACACACCCGATCCAGTTTCTCGATCGCGACGATTTTCGGGCGCACGAGGCGCGGGTGTGCATCGCCGAGGGCCACATGCTCGGCGACGCCCGACGGCCACGGCGGTACACCGAGGAACAGTACTTCAAATCGAGCGACGAGATGCGGGCGCTGTTTGCCGATCTGCCGACAGCGTTGGCCAACACTGTCGAAATCGCCCGACGCTGCAATCTGCAGATCACTCTCGGCAAAAGCTATCTGCCCGATTTCCCGACGCCGCCTGGAATCACCCTCGACGATTTCCTGCGCCAACAGGCGCTGGCCGGTCTCGAAATCCGCTTGCGGCAATTGTTTCCCGAGGCCAGCGAACGGCAGGCGCGTCGACCGGCTTACGATGACCGTCTGCAACTCGAAACCGAAACCATCGTTCAGATGGGTTTTGCCGGCTATTTCCTGATCGTCGCCGACTTCATCAACTGGGCCAAGCACAACGGCTGTCCGGTCGGACCGGGGCGCGGTTCGGGAGCCGGTTCGCTGGTTGCCTACGCCCTCGGTATCACCGACCTCGACCCGTTGCGTTTCGCGTTGCTTTTCGAACGCTTTCTCAATCCCGAACGGGTGTCGATGCCCGACTTCGACATCGACTTCTGCCAGGACAACCGCGGCCGGGTGATCGATTATGTGCGCCAGAAGTACGGCGCGGCAGCCGTATCCCAGATCGTCACTTTCGGCACCATGTCATCGAAAGCGGTGATCCGTGACGTCGGACGGGTTCTCGATCTGCCGTACAACTTCTGCGATCAGCTCTCGAAACTGATTCCACTCGAAACCAACAAGCCGCTGTCGCTGAAAAAAGCCCTCGCCGCCGAACCGCAACTCCAGGCTCGCCGTGACGACGAGGAAGAGGTGCGCGATCTTTTCGACCTCGCCGAACGCCTCGAGGATTTGACCCGCAACGTCGGCATGCACGCCGGCGGGGTGTTGATCGCTCCTGGAAAACTCACCGATTTCTGCCCGGTTTATTCGGCCGACGGCGGCCGCTCGGTGGTTTCGCAATACGACAAGGACGATGTCGAAAAAATCGGCCTGGTCAAATTCGACTTTCTCGGCCTGCGCAATCTGACCATCATCGAACTGGCGCTCGACTATGTCGAGCAGCTCACCGGCGAGCGGCCGAATCTGGCGACACTGCCGTTCGACGATCCGGGTGCGTATCGGATTCTCAAGGACGGCAACACCACGGCGATTTTCCAGGTCGAATCGGAAGGGATGAAAAAGCTGATTCGCAAGCTGGCCCCGGACCGCTTCGAAGACATCATCGCCGTTCTTGCGCTCTATCGTCCCGGGCCGCTCGGTTCCGGAATGGTCGATGATTTCATCCTGCGCAAAAAAGGCCAGCAGAAAATCGACTATTTCATCAATGATCTGCAAGCCTGTCTCGAACCGACCTACGGGGTGATCGTGTATCAGGAGCAGGTGATGCAGATTGCCCAGATCATTGGCGGGTATACCTTGGGCGGTGCGGACCTGCTGCGGCGGGCGATGGGCAAGAAAAAAGCCGAGGAAATGGCGCTGCACCGCGACCTGATGCGTGAGGGGGCGCGAAAAAAGGGCTACGACGAGAAGCTGGCGATGCAATTGTTCGATTTGATGGAGAAATTCGCCGAATATGGCTTCAACAAATCGCACACCGCCGCCTATGCCGTCGTCACTTACCATACCGCCTGGCTGAAGGCGCACCACTGCGCCGCCTTCATGGCCGCGACGCTGTCATCGGACATGGATCTCACCGACAGCGTCAAGATTTTTTATGACGATGCGGTTGCCAATGGCCTGAAGATACTCGGTCCGGATATCAATGCCTCACAGTACCGGTTTACGCCGGTCGACCACGCCACTGTCCGCTATGGCCTGGGAGCGGTCAAAGGAACCGGCGAACAGGCGGTCGGCGCGATCATCGACGCTAGGCGCTCCGGCGGACCCTTCAAGGACCTGTTCGATTTCTGCCGACGTGTCGACCGGCGGCTGGTCAACCGCCGCACCAGCGAAGCGCTGATCCGGGCGGGTGCTTTCGATACTCTCGACGATCACCGTGCCCGGTTGTTGGCTTCGATCAGCATCGCCATCGACGCCGCCGAGCAGGCCGAACGTCATTCTCGGCAGGTCAGCCTGTTCGACATTTTCGCCGCCGACGGCCATGGTGGTGCGGAGCACGGTCCGCGTTACCATGACGCGCCGCGCTGGACTGAACGGCAGCAACTGGACGAGGAAAAGCTGGCCCTCGGTTTTTATTTCTCCGGGCACCCGTTCCACTCCGTTCGGGCCGAAATCGCACGATTCGTTCGTCAGCCCTTGGCCACCCTCGAAGTGCGCAAGGATTCGCAATATCTCGCTGGACTGGTCGTCGGCGTACGCACCAAGCTCACCGGTCGCGGCAAAATGGCCTTCATCCAGCTTGACGATGGCAGTAAGTCGGTCGAGGTCTCGGTCTTCAGCGAATTGCTTGACAGCGAACGGGCCAAGATCCGGGAAGACGAGGTGCTCATCGTCGAGGGCCGAGTTCAAGCGGACGATTTTGCTGGTGATGGGAAGGTCAAAATCATCGCCGAACGCTTGTTGACCCTGGCCGAAGCCCGCGGGCGCTTTGCTCGCCGGTTGCGTCTGGCGGTCAACGGTCAAGCCCGCAATGACGACTTGTCCACCGCTCGACGCTTGCGCGCCTTGCTGGCGCCGTATACTCCCGGCGAATGTCCCGTTCAACTGGTTTACCGCAATCAGGAAGCCGCCTGCGAATTGGCGCTTGGTGATCGCAATCGCGTCCGGCTCGAAGATGAATTGCTGACCGCGCTACGCGACTGGTTGAGCCCCGACAACGTCTGTGTCGACTATTCCTGACCGCTTAACACTTCGCCGGAGCCCATCACGATGTCCACCCGCCGCCCACCGTTCGCCTGGATTCGCCTGCCTCTCGTCAGCGTCGCCTTGTTGATCGGCTGCAGTCAGAAACTAAGCCTGGAAAATTACGACAAACTCAAGATCGGCCAGAGCTACGACGAAGTGAAGCAGATCATCGGCGAACCGGTGCAATGCGACGAATTGCTCGGGGTACGCAGTTGCCGTTGGGGTGACGACAGCCGTGGAATACTGGCTGCCTTTCTGGCCGGAAAAGTGGTCATGCTATCGGCGAACGGTTTGCGGTGAGCGAAAGCAGTCGTCGATGTTCAGGGGGCAGTGAGCTTTGAACCGGTGCTTTCTACCGGCCGTTGTCCGATTGGCCTGTCAAACCCTGGTCGCGCAGAGTCTCAGCGCGTTGCAGTGCCCGATGAGACGTTTTGTGCGGCGCCAGATCGCCTGACTCTAAGCATTGGTCCATGCTGCCAAACGCATGCGCTTCGCTGCGGAATTTTTGTGGCACACACTCGAGAGAACAATGGCTCATCGACCGCTCGGCTTTGTCGAGGCTTTCACCAGGCCGTAGCGCGCCAGTGTCGCGGCCCGTGCGCTGGCGTGGTTGACCCGCGGGGCCGGATACGCTGTTGGTGGTGTCGATGCGAGCCAGGGCGCGTGAATCCAGCGAGTTGGCACCTCGGCAAGTTCCGGGATGAAGCGGCGGATGAAGGTGCCTTCAGGGTCGAAGCGCTCGGACTGTGTGACCGGATTGAAGATACGGAAGTAGGGTTGCGCGTCGCAGCCGGTAGACGCTGACCACTGCCAGCCGCCGTTATTGGCCGCCAGATCGAAGTCGTTGAGTTGCGCGGCAAACCAGGCTTCGCCACGCCGCCAGTCGATACCCAGATCCTTGCATAGAAACGAGGCGACGATCATGCGCAGGCGGTTGTGCAACTCGCCGGTTCGGGCGAGCTGGCGCATCCCGGCATCGACCAGCGGATAGCCAGTTTTTCCGGCGCACCAGGCCGCAAAATCAGCATCGGCCTGTTCACCGTCTGCCCAGGTGATCGCGTCATACTCGGGCTTGAAAGCGCGCGTCGCGACATGGGGAAAAGCGGCGATGATCATGAAGTAGAACTCGCGCCAGACCAGTTCGGAGAGCCACGCCGCCGCGCCAGAAGGCGTCTCCGCTGTAGACCGGGCCCGCAAGGCTCCGGCGGCGACCGCGTCGGCTACCAGTTGCCGCACTGAAATCGTGCCAAAGCGCAGGTGTGGTGACAACCGCGAGGTGCCTGCGTGCGCGGGAAAATCCCGCTGCACGGCATACTGCGTCAGCCGCCCGAGAAAATGCTGGCGCCGCACGGCTGCGCCAGACATTCCTGCACCATGTTCAGGCACTTCGGATGGAGGCATCGCCTCAAAACCCAGCGCCGACAAGGTGGGCACGCCTAAGGTGACCGGTTCGCTCAGGTTTTCAGCTACGACACATAGCCGTCCCCGCCCGCCCGCCGTGTCGTGCGGTGCCAGATCCTCCTCGGTCAAGCGCGCCAACCAGGCCCGTCGATACGGCGTGAAGACGGTGTAGGGCCGCCCGGCTTGCGTCAGCACTTCAACTCCATCAAAAATCACTTGGTCCTTGAAGGCTTCAAAAGCGATGCCTTGGGCTGCCAACCGGATGGCGACCCGCCCATCCCGCGCCAGCGCTGCCGGTTCGTAGTCTCGATTCACAAAAACCGCCGCCACCCGCAAAGCGCCAGCCAGTCGTGGGATGTCTTCATCGGCCATCCCATGACATACATAAAGCGCCCCGCCACGGCGGCGCAAGGCCGCATCGAGTTCGCACAGGGCTTGGTGGATCGCAACGACCCGCCGGTCGCGGCGACTGGGCAGGGCGTCGAGAATGGCCCGGTCGAACAGGAACACGCAATAAACCTCGCGCGCCCGGCGCAGGGCCTGGGCGAGAGCCGCATGATCCTGATCGCGCAGGTCGCGCCGAAACCACACCAAAATCCGATCCATCGCCCTGCCTACCTTTCCATGCGCAATGTCACGGTGCCGCTCCCATCGACCACGCTGTTCATTTTGAAATGATCGTCGGCTGATCTGATCCCACCATGTACCCCAGCAAAGATGATCTTATCGCCTTCCGATGATGAACGATCCTTTCTTTTCCGACTTGGGTTCAACTCGTGACACACGACGACAAATCGCGTGCAGCAGCATGGTCAGTCAATCGTCCGGTCAAGGTGCGCCTTTGTGAACGGTTCAGGAGGAGCGCGTCCTCCGCCCGGCTTCCTGAGCCACCCAAACGCGGGGTCGCAACCGATCGGCTGCTCAGAGCCTAAGGTAACGACGGCGGTTTGGTGCTGCATCGCCCGCTTGCCCAGTGCCAGCTGCCGTTGTCACCCGCATCCTGCATACATCGTCCGACCGGCTGCTGGTATTGATTCCTGGCGCGGTTTGACGGAATTCCGCCGGGGAAAGCATGGACAATTGCCCTTGGTTGTGCGAACCTTTTTCAGTTTGTCGATAACCAGGACAATAGGCTGTATGCACGAGTCGTGCCACTTCCAACGATCCGGCGACTGGTCCCTGCGCTCCAGGTCAGCTGATGTCTGAAAGCCCTTTGCAGAATGCCAACAAGGCGCGCCGCCGCCGCCGTGTGAGCGACTCGACGTTACGCGGTGAATTGCAATTGCAACGGATCGTCGTGCGCATCGTCTGGGCGGTGGTGGTGGTCCTGATGTTGATCGGTATCGGCACCTACGGGTTTTACACGATCGCCGACGAAGGCGGCAACTGGTCGGATGCGCTGTATATGACGCTGATCACCATTTCGACCGTCGGCTATGGCGAAATCATTCCACTGCATACCATCGAGGATCGGCTGTTCGCGGGTTTGATCGCCATTTCGGGACTCGGCGCGCTGACCTTTCTTTTTACCAGCCTATCGGTGTTCTTCCTAGAAAAAGACCTCGATCATTCTCTACGGAGGCGACGAATGGAAAAACGGATTCAGAAATTACGCCAGCATTTCATCATCTGCGGTTTCGGTCGGGTTGGTCGCAGCGTTGGACGCGAACTGCAAAATACCGGCCGTCATTTCGTGGCCATTGATACCGACACTGGTCGTTTCGACGACAATATCGACAAGTTTCCCGGTTTGTTGTATCTGCACGGTGATGCCTCCGACGACGATCTGATGGAGGAGGCGGACATTGCCGATGCACGAGGACTGTTCGCGGTTACCGGCGACGATTCACGCAATCTGATGATCATCATCACCGCTCGCCAGCTCAATCCTGGTTTGCGGATCGTCGCCCGCGCGCAGGAGATGCGCAACGTCGAAAAAATGCGCAAGGCCGGTGCCGATGCGGTGATTTCACCCGACTTCACCGGCGGGATCCGGCTGGCCTCGGCGATGGTTCGGCCGCACGTGGTCGGTTTTCTCGACGAAATGATTCGCTCCGACAAGAATGTCCGGGTCGAAGAAGTGTT
>JAEUOJ010000024.1 GCA_016789495.1 Accumulibacter sp.
GACACTCCGGACCGACGGCACAACGCCATTGAGCGGCAATATGGTCAGGCGGGAGCCAGTGGTCTTGAGCAGACCGAGGTTCGTCGTGCCCAGCGAACCGGCGATCTTGCCGAGCATGTCGACAGCGATCAGGTCGTTTTCGGCGATGGGCCTGTCTGAGCGTTTCAGGGCTTCACCGACCGCGACATCGACTGCGGGTGAAAGAGTGCGTAATAACTTGGTTTCCGATTCATGCTCGCCACGCAGCACCAGCCGAATAGGCTTGTTGTCGTCCCAAGTGGTCTTGCGACCCGCAAAAATGTCGGCGATTTCAGCGCTGGACAAACCTTTGCTCTTGCCGTCCTGCGTGGCAAATACCAGCGGCGTCTGCAGCCATGGCCAGGTCTGCCCCGCTTCTTCCGAACTCGTCGCCCGTCCCGACAACGCGATATCGATCCTGCCCGCCGATATCGCCCTGATGCCCCCATTGCTGCCGATCGGCGGGTCGATGATGCTGATTTCAATTCCCGGATTTTTCTTCGTATATTCCGCCGCCAGCCGCTTAATCAGGGGAGTCATCGAGCCAACACCACCGAGGGTGATGGTTTCCGCCCAGACACTTGGGCTGACGAGCATTGCCAGCAAGAAGAATCCACCGATGATTTTCCAGCAATTGCAGAGGGTTGCGATTATTCGCATTGCCAAGCCTTTCCAATCCACCCATCGCCTCATCAATATCTAATTCTAGCAAGCCTGCGATCCTGTCAGCAGGAAAAGCCGAAATGTTTAGGAACACACGGATTTATTCATCTTGCCGATTGCTGGATTACATGCAATCAGTGAGTTATATGCGATCTGACAAACATGGGCGAAGCGAATAAATCAACGTTTCTCAAGCAGCTGCCGCCATACCCAATCTCGATTATGAACAACTTTAACTATATTGTTTAATTCAGTTTATATTGATGAAACGCTTGCTTTTTGGTCGTTCGACCATGCTGCGTAGTCGATTGCTACCGTCCAGATCCAGATCAGTCGGACGTGCCGCCAGGCATGGCCCCGGCGTGGCCGGGCTGTTGAAGAGAATGCAACGCCCTCCCCGCATCAAGTCAGGTCGTACCGCATTGGCGCTTGGGTACGGCCTCTGGCTTAGGCGAAAGCGGATGTCAATCATGCACTAAAATATTGTTATAACAGTATAACAATCTGCAGTATCTCTTTCGGCGGCTGGAACAAGGAACATCGACCGCCGTCGGACGGTGGCGAAGGAAGAAGCGGGATGGGGTATTCGGGAAGTCCGCACAGCGACTGAGAGTTGTCGCCGGAACCGACTTCATTTCTTCCAGTGCATTTGCATGATGAAAGGTCTTGAGGCGCTGTCCCAACCCCCGCCCTCGCTGTGAGGCGGCCGGAATGCCTGCCCCGTTGCCGGGAGCGTGAGATGCGCGTGCCAGGGATGGGCGAGCGCCTCCAGCACAACGGACGCACCAGTGGGCAAAGGTCGCGGCGCCGTTCGAGGATCTCTCGGTCTTCTCGTCGATGTCGCCGCTCAGGGGTGGCGAATGCCAAGGCACGGTGGCGATCGGTACGCGCCTTCGGGCGCGATCCAGCGCTGGACAGGGTACTGTGACAACCCAACCATCGTCTTACAAGTTTCAGGTGTCTACCAAACGGGGGGCAACATCATGTTCGGTTTGAGACAAAAGCCGCATACAGCTTTGTCGCGCAAGACTTTCAAAGCAGTTTGTCTTTGGAGAAGCGGTTCCGAGAAGGTTAAAATTATGTTTTTCCGATATAAAACCAAGACAGATCGTTGAGAAAACGCGCCGGATTTGCTGTTTTGTCCCAAACCAAATCTAACCTTCGGCCTACGCCATGGCGCGAATCACCAACTTCGACGGGGCCGACATTCGGCTCGAAAGCACATAATTTATAAGGACTTTTATGTCAATCAAATGCGGGATTGTTGGCTTGCCGAATGTGGGGAAGTCCACTTTGTTCAACGCACTGACCAAGGCTGGAATTCAGGCGGAGAATTACCCCTTCTGCACGATCGAGCCGAATGTCGGCATCGTCGAAGTTCCCGATCCACGTCTTGCCGAGCTCGCAGCGATCGTCAAACCACAACGCATCCAACCCGCCATCGTCGAGTTCGTCGATATCGCCGGACTGGTCGCGGGAGCCTCGCGAGGCGAAGGACTCGGCAACCAGTTTCTGGCCAACATCCGGGAAACTGATGCCATCATCAGTGTTGTCCGCTGTTTTGAAGACGACAACGTCGTCCATGTTTCCGGTCGTATCGACCCGTTGGCCGACATCGAAACCATTCTCACCGAACTGGCGCTTGCCGATCTGGCCACGATCGAACGCGTCTACAATCGCGAAATCAAAAAAGCCCGTGCCGGAGACAAGGACGCGCAAAGACTCGTCACCCTGCTCGAACGTCTGCAACCGCATCTCAACGAAGGCAAACCGGTACGCACCCTGGCGCTTACTGCCGACGACAAAGCCTTGCTCAAGCCACTGTGTCTGATGACCAGCAAGCCGACGATGTATGTTGGCAACGTTCTCGAAGACGGTTTTCACAACAACCCGCATCTCGACCGCTTATCCCTGTACGCCGCGACAGAGAACACGCCGGTGCTTGCCCTCTGCGCCAAAATCGAAGCCGAACTGGCCGACCTCGACGACGACGACAAGCAAGCGTTTCTGACTGATCTCGGTTTCGAAGAACCTGGCCTCAACCGCTTAAT
>JAEUOJ010000055.1 GCA_016789495.1 Accumulibacter sp.
TGTCAATCAGCGTCCAATATTTTCCAGGTAACAGCGTCGAATTTTTTCCAGGTGTTCATGCGGTCTGAGTGGATTTCCGGCGCTGTTTGAAGCGGAAGGAATCGTTACCTGTCTCCAGGATGTCGCAGTGGTGGGTGATGCGGTCGAGCAATGCGGTGGTCATTTTGGCATCGCCGAAGACCTGCACCCATTCGCCGAAGGAGAGATTGGTGGTGACGATGAGGGAGGTCTTTTCGTAGAGTTGGCTGATGAGGTGGAAGAGCAAGGCGCCCCCGGAGGCTGGGAAGGGCAGATAGCCCAATTCATCAAGAATGACGGCATCCACCTGTACCAGTTGCCGGGCCAAGTTGCCGGCCTTGCCCTGCTGTTTTTCCCGTTCGAGTTGATTGACCAGGTCTACGGCGTTGTAGAAACGAACCCGTTTGCCGTGGTGGATGGCCGCCACGCCCAAGGCGGTGGCGAGATGGGTTTTGCCGGTGCCCGTGCCGCCGACCAGGATCAGATTGTGGGCGCTGTCCATGAAGGCGGCGGTAGCCAGCTGTTCGATCTGTGCCCTGGGAAGCGGCGTTTCCTGCCAGTGGAAGCCGATCAGATCCCGGTGAATGGGGAAACGAGCCACCTTCAGCTGGTAGGCCAGACTGCGGGCCTGGCGATCAGCTTGCTCCGCAGTCAGTAGGCGATCCAGCCAGACTTCCGGCTGAGGCGGCAGACGAGGCGTTTCAGCACGCAGTTCGTTCCAGGCAGTGGCCATGCCGTAGAGGTGCAGCGCCTTGAGACGGGCCAGGCACTCAATGGACATAGAGGCTCCCGCTGAGCAGGTGGTCGTAGCGGCTGCAATCCGCCAAAGGCTCCGTTGCCAGCTTGAGTTGGTCCGGCAGGGCCATCTCGACGGGGATGGCCGGCGCCATCAGACGCCGTAGCTCGTTCAGGATCACCGGCGCCGTGACGCCGCCGCGCTCCAAAACGAGCTCACAGGCAACCGCCAGTGCTTCCACCCCGGTTTCACGGGCTGCCAGGAGCAGATCCACGAAGGCCCGGTCGCCTTTGGCTTGTTTCAGCAGGTGCTCCCTGACCCGCCGGATGGCGGCCGGCAGGTCCCAGCCCTGGAATGGCGCACCGTTGCGGAGTGCTCCCGGCTTCTTCTCCAGCACCGGCAGGTAATGCCATGGATCGCAGATCAGTTGTTCCCGGCCAAAGCAGCGGGCGTGGGCGGCCACGACTTCCCCGTCCGCCACGACCCGAATGTGCTCTGCCGTGGTGCGTACGGAGACCACCTGTCCTGCCCAGCGGGCCGGTACGCTGTAGCGGTTGCGGTCGCTACTCACCAGACAAGTGGAGGATACACGGACCATCTGTTCGACATAGCCATCAAACTCTGCCGTTACCGGCCGCAGATGGGGCTGCTCATCGGCAAAGCATTCCGCGATGCGGCGTGATTTCTCGCTGGGGTGGCTGCGCTCAGCCAGTTCCCGGCAGCGCGTGGCCAGCCAGGCATTCAGTTCGGCAAAGCCGGCAAAGGATGGTCTTGGCGTGAACAGCCATTCCCGGATATTGCCAACCTGGTTCTCGACTTGCCCCTTTTCCCAGCCGGACTCCGGCGTACAGGCCACCGGCTCGAACAGGTAGTGATTGGCCAGGGCCAGGAAGCGCCGGTTGAAGCGGCGCTCCTTACCGACAAAGATGGCCTCCACCACGGTCTTCAGGTTGTCGTAGATCATCTGCCGGGGCACCCCGCCAAAGAAGGTGAAGGCCCGGTTGTGCGCATCCAGAACCATCTCCTGGGCCTCGCGCGGGTAGGCCACCACGAACATCTGCCGGCTGTAGGCCAGCCGGAAATGGGCCAGCTTGATGGTCTGTACCACGCCGCCCAGTTCCACCTGCTCGTAGCTCCAGTCAAACTGGCCAGCCTGGCCCGGTGCGAAGACCAGGGGCACAAAGGCTTGTTTCACCGCTGGGCTCGATATCCGCCGCGCTTTCCATTGCTTCACGAAGCGCTGCACACTGTCGTAAGCACCTTGGTAACCCTCGCATTGCAGCCCTTCAAATAGCCGCCGGGCGGTGCGCCGCCGGGATTTCGGCAGGTTGAAGTCGGCTTCCAGCCAAGCAACCAAGCGGGTTTCAAACTCACCCAACTTCGGGTATGGCTGCTGCTGACGGTGATACACCGGCTCAACCACGGTCTTCAGATGCTTCCTGACCGTCGGCCGTGACAGCCTCAGATCACGCGCAATCGCGCTGATGCTCTCCCCTTCAATAAAATGACGACGCCGTATCTCGGCAATAAACTCCATGTGTATCACCCCAGGTTCCCCGGCGCAAAGCGCCGGATGGTTGCACAAACCCGGGGTGGAAAAAATTCAACGCTGTTTACCCCGGAAACCTGGAAAGTTTTGCACGCTGTTTCACATGCTGCCGCTGGCGCAGCGTTACTTTCTCTTCTGATACGTCCATGCTGTTCGCCGAATCCCTTGCTCCCGCCGACGATCGCCGCCCGGCCAACGATCGACTGCTACTCACTTACGATTCCCGCCGCAAGAGCCGGCAACGCATGACGCTGGCCAGCGGCGAGGAACTCGGCTACATCCTGCCCGCTGGCACTGTGCTGCGTGGCGGCGATCGCCTGCTTGCCACCGATGGGCGAATCGTCGAGATCGAAGCCGCTGCCGAAGAACTGCTCGAAGCGCGCGCCGGCAATGTCCTTCAGCTCCTGCGCGCCGCCTATCATCTTGGCAACCGGCACGTGCCAGTCCAGCTCGCTGTCGATTTTCTGTACTTGCAGCCCGACCATGTTCTAGCGCAGATGCTCGTCGGTCTCGGCTGCGTCGTGCGCGAAGTCGAAGCGCCGTTCGATCCCGAACAGGGCGCCTACGGTACGGCGGCACACGCGCACAATCATGGCCGGCACGATGCGCACCAGCCCGACGATGACCACCCGTCGCCGCCGCACTCATTGGCCAGAATCCACGAGTTCAAATGAAGAGCGGCTCGGTCAACCCGGCGCTTCCTCGCTTGCTGCAGCTCGCCAGTCCGTCGCTGCCGGTGGGCGCTTACTGCTATTCGCAGGCGCTCGAGTGGGGAGTCGAAGCCGCGATCGTGCGCGATCAGGAAACGACGCAGCAGTGGATCGCCGCGCTGCTCGCGGAAAGCATCGGTCGCTACGAGGCACCGCTCGTCGCGCGGGCGCAACAGTCTTGGGCCGACGGCGACATCAGCGAAGTGGCGCGCCTGAACAGCGACTTCCTGGCCAGCCGCGAGACCTCCGAGCTACGCGCCGAAACGGTGCAGATGGGCTACTCGTTGCGCCGACTGCTGCACGAGCTCGATGACTTTCCGCTGCCTGCCGCCTTCGACGCTCTGCCAGAGGCCGCCTACCCCACCGCTTGGGCGCTGGCCGCCGCCGTGTGGCGGATTCCAGCGGCAGATTCGGTCACGGCCTACCTATGGTCTTGGTGCGAGAATCAGGTGATGGCGGCACTCAAGGCCGTTCCGCTCGGCCAGGCCGCCGGCCAGCGGGTGCTGCTCGCGCTGGGCGCCCGCATCCCGGCCATTGCCTGCCAGGCACTTATCCTGCGCGAAGAAGACTGGAGCAACCTGGCCCCGGGCCTCGCGCTCGCCTCAAGTCGCCACGAAACGCAGTACAGCCGACTGTTTCGCTCGTGAAGCAGGCAGGAACACCGATCATTCACCAGGAAAGGACAAGCAGATGACTAGAAAACCCGCCCTGCGCATCGGCATCGGAGGCCCAGTCGGTTCAGGCAAGACGGCGCTCACGCTCGCTCTGTGCTTCGCTCTGCGTGACCGCTACAGCCTCGGCGTGGTAACCAACGACATCTATACCGCCGAGGATGCACGTTTCCTGGTGCAGCATGCCGCGCTGCCGCAGGAGCGGATTCTCGGCGTCGAGACTGGCGGTTGTCCGCATACCGCCATCCGCGAGGATGCGTCGATCAACCTCGAAGCCGTCAACCGACTGACCACCGCGTTTCCCGACATCGAGATCGTTCTCGTCGAATCGGGCGGCGACAACCTCGCCGCGACGTTCAGCCCGGAGCTTTCCGACCTGACGATCTACGTCATCGACGTCGCTGCCGGCGACAAGATCCCGCGCAAGGGCGGCCCCGGAATCACTCGCTCCGACCTGCTGGTGATCAACAAGATCGACCTGGCGCCAATGGTCGGCGCTTCTTTGGCCGTCATGGCGCACGACAGCCGGCGCATGCGCGGCGAACGGCCGTTTATCTTTAGCAACATGAAGACCGGCGAGGGACTGGCCGAGATCATCGCCTGCATCGAACGGCAGGGTCTGTTGCGATAACGGTCTGGACCTGTCGCAAGCGATTTCGGCCAGAGAAAACGCCAGGACAACGATCAGCACGACCGGACAGCCCGCGATGGCAAAGACCTCTGTCCACTCGGCGCGGCACGACTACTCTTGATCAGCGGGCCGCGGAACTGGTGGCGGCGATTGAGTCCTTGAAGAACGGATCGGCGTGGCGGATCGAAGAGGATTGATGGCCAACCTCATCGGTCACTTTCAGGGCCGGCGCCACATCGTGGCGTAGTCGCTGGCATGGGACTGAATCACCGTCGATCGCGACGGATCCCGGAGAAGCGGATCGGCGACCGTGATACTACCCTATTCCCGGACAGAACCGCTCGGTTCACCCTATTCCGGGCGATCGTCGACTCCTGCCCATTCGTATCTCAGCTGTGGGGTGGCCGGCCGGTGATCTCACGCCAGCGCCAGCGAAAAAATGCCAAAAGCGAAGACAGATCCAGGATTTCAAATCTGATATGGGGCTGATCCGGCCTAGGATTGTGGCAGCCCCGTTCCCGTTCGATGAAGGTTTTCTTGCGGCGGGTTTGTCGCAGACTTTGCCGTGAGAAACGAGATTTTCGCGAAGTTTTCTCGAAATGGAATTTTGCCGTGCGCGTTGTGGTCGAAAGCGCGATTGTTCTTGCCGATCTGTGTAACGCGTGTAACAAAAATTAACTCACATGGTACACTTCGCCGCTCGACGTTTTGACATGCATCAAGTCGGGCCCGATTGGTCGTGAAATTTGACCTTTTTTGGGTGGAGGAATGGAATGAGCTTGGTTGTTGCACAAACGATCGAAGGTCGAACGTGGGTGGCTCGTCCGAATTGCTCCTTGTCGGAGGCTGGGCGCAAAAAATTGTTTGTCGGCACGGCAACCGTTTCTGGAATCATTGCGCTGGCATTCGCCTTTTTTGGCGCCTGGCCGGTGCTGCCGTTTGCCGGGATCGAACTGATCCTGTTGTGGTGGGCCTTGAGTCGGACGGCGTCCACGGCCAACGATTTCGAGCGGATCACGTTAGCCGCCGATCAATTGACGGTCGAAAGCCGGTGTGGGACGTGTGTTGAGCGGCATCAGTTTCAACCCTATTGGGCACAATTGCAGTTCGTCAGACCGCCCGGGCAACGGCACTATCGATTGTTGATTCGCTCGCACGGCAAAGAAATTGAAGTCGGCCGATTATTGACCGAAGAGCAAAAGCGGGCTCTGGCGACAGAGCTGAATCAAAACTTGGGAGCTGCATAGCCCCGTCAAACACTATCAGGGAGAAAATTTGGACACCCTTCATCGTTTTTGTCTGCGGATAGGCCTCTCCATCTCGCGCTTGTCGGCTCTGTTGTTTCCTACGCTGGCCTTCGCCGATTACAGCTGGAATTTTCCCAAACCCGTGACGCCGATCGCACGCGACACGCTGGAGATCCATAACCATTTCATGATCGTCATCACGATTTTGTTTGTGGCGGTTTTTGGGATCATGGTCTATTCGATGATCAAGCACCGCAAGAGTGTCGGCCATCAGCCGGCGCGCTTCACGGGCCCCACCGGCACGGTGCAGTGGTTGTGGGCGCTGGTGCCTTTCGCCATTCTGCTGTTCATCGACTACGTGCTGATGGGCATTCCCGCTTACCACGCGGTCAAGGACATGGAGGATACGCGGACCAAGGCCGACATGGTGCTCAAGGTCACCGGCATGCAGTGGAAATGGCAGTATGAATATCCGGAAAGCGGCATCAAGTACATCAGCACGATGAGCACGCCGCGCGATCAGATCGCCAACAAGGAAAGCAAAGGGGAGCACTATTTGTTGGAGGTCGATAATCCGGTGGTCCTGCCGGTGGGCAAGAAGGTGCGGATTCTGCTGACCTCTACCGATGTCATCCATACCTGGTGGGTACCCCAGTTCGGTGTCAAACGCGACGCGATCCCGGGATTCCTGCGTGAAACCTGGGTCAAAATCGAAGAACCAGGGATATACCGCGGACAGTGCGCCGAATTGTGCGGCAAGGATCACGGCTTCATGCCGGTGGTGGTGCATGCCGTGCCGGAGAATGAATATGTGGCCTGGGTCGATAAGAAGAAGACCGACATGGCGGCGGCCGCTTCGGGTTCGGACAAGACCTGGAGCAAGGACGATTTGATGGCCGCCGGCAAGGCGGTTTACGAGAAGAACTGCGCCTCCTGTCATCAACCGGAAGGACAAGGCCTGCCACCCGTGTTCCCGGCATTGGCCGGCAGCAAGATCGTCGTCGGACCGTTGCTCTCGCCGGACGGCAAACTGATCAAGGACAGCCACGTAGACCGGGTGCTGAATGGCAAGGATGGAACCGCCATGCAGGCTTTCAAGACCACCCTTTCCGATGTCGATCTGGCGGCGGTGATCACTTTCGAGCGTAACAGCTTCGGCAACACCAAGGGCGATCTGATCCAGCCGGCTCAGATCAAATCCCTGCGTTAATGTAGGAATCAGGAGATTACCATGAGCAATGTGACTTCCATCGATCATCACGGCGAAGGTCATCACGCACAACATTACCAGGGCGGCATCATGCGCTGGCTGACGACGACCAACCATAAAGACATCGGCACGATGTACATGACCTTCGCGCTGATCATGTTCTTCATCGGCGGAGCGATGATTCTCGCGGTGCGTGCCGAGTTGTTCCAGCCGGGTCTGCAACTGATGCAGCCCGAGTTCTTCAATCAGTTGATCGGCGTCCATGCGCTGATCATGATCTTCGCAGCGCTGATGCCGGCGGCAACCGGTTTTGCCAACTGGCAGATTCCGCTGATGATCGGTGCGCCCGACATGGCACTACCACGGATCAACAACTGGGGATTCTGGTTGCTGCCACCGGCGGCGACCCTGCTGACCCTGCCGTTCATCCTGGCGATCTTCGGTGTTGGCGATGGTGCCGTCGCCACCGGCTGGACGCTTTACGCCCCGTTGTCGGTGCAGGGCGGCATGGGTGTCGATTTCGCCATCTTCTCGATTCACATCCTCGGCATTTCGTCGATCCTCGGTTCGATCAACATCATCGTGACCATTTTCAATCTCCGCGCTCCAGGGATGACGATGATGAAACTGCCCCTCTTCGCCTGGGGCTGGCTGATCACCGCCTTCCTGCTGA
>JAEUOJ010000064.1 GCA_016789495.1 Accumulibacter sp.
TTATAACTCCTGGGCCGACAGCAACCGACTGATCGTTCTTTATCCGCAAACCGTGCCGCGCCACGGTCCAGCGTTCGGCTCATTGAAATGGATCACCAACCCCTTCTCTTGCTGGGATTGGTGGGGCTACACCGGCCGTGACTACTCAACCCGTCATGGCGTGCAGATCAAGGCCGTCCGAGCGATGCTGGAACGGTTGGCGGCGCCACGCGAGCAATAGGTGCGTCTTTTGAATACACACGCCGTCACAGCCGAGTAGGTACGATCAGGAGCCTACGAGGAGGAACCGCCGCGAATTTTTCCGTAAAGAAACAACAACAGCAAGGCGACGATCACCGACGCGATGAAGCCCGCTCCTTCGCCAGCCCGGTACCAGCCGAGAAGTTGTCCGATCATCCCAGCGCCGAGCGACCCGGCAATGCCAAGCAGGACGGTAGCCAAAAAACCCATGTTTTCCCTACCGGGATGTATGAACTTGGCCAATACGCCAATGATGAAGCCAAGTATGATTGTCCAGATAATGCCCATCGCCATCTCCTATCGGTATGATCGGTCCGGGTGCGGTAGTCGACGGCACGCTTCCGCCATCCACCGCCCCGTTCAATTCAGACGGGACATGCCATTCCCGCCACTTGGTTACAACCGGTTCAGACCGGTTTGTGCCAGCCGCCGATCAGGCCGGAATGCGCAACACCTGACCCGGGTAGATCCGGTCCGGCGAGCTGAGCATCGGCTTATTGGCCTCAAAGATCTCCATGTACTTGTTGGCATCGCCGTATTGTTCTTTGGCGATCTTCGACAGGGTATCGCCGGATTCGACGGTGTAAAAACTGCCTTCCGGCTCACTTTGGTCGACGCTCATTTGATCATTGACCTGCGCGACGCCATTGACATTGCCGCAGCAGAGCAGAACCTTCTCCTTGGTCGACTGGTCGGCGGCAACCCCGAAAACCGTCACGACGCCAGTAGAGCCATCGAAATTGACCGTCAAGCCAGTCACCGTCAAATCCTGACTTTTGATATAGGACTCGATTGCATCGCCGGCCTCACGGTTGATTTGCGCGAGGTTAGCTTGCGCGGCCTGGTCATCGGGTGCCGCGGCAGCGGCTTCCGAAGCGGCTTCGGCATCCTTGGCGCCGAAAAGTTTTTCACCTGCCGATTTGACGAAATCAAAAAAACCCATCGTATTCTCCTGTAGATAGCGCGCCATCCGGCGCCGGAATATGCGAGATCAAGCTGCCGGATCGGCAGGTGACAGCCAGTCTAGCAGTTTGTCGGCAGCTGACAAGGCTAATCGCCAAATCACCATCGCGAGCCGGGAAATGCCGTCAAAGCCGTCAAAGAGTCGGCATCCATACCACCAGCAGAGGGAGAATTTCGAGACGACCCCGCGCCATCACTCGGGTCAATCGACACGGCAAGATCAGTCACTAAAATTCCGTGTTCATCACCAGCCGATGTCGGGTGATCAGCGATCTCCTGTCCGATCCACACGGCCAAGCCCGCGTCGTCGAATGGCTGATCGGCGAGCGCCGTGCCGCAGTCCTTCTTCCGTCGGGACTTGGTCATCGGTTGTTGCACGAATTGCTCGGCCACACCGGTTTTGCCGAGCCGCAAGAACTGTTGCGTGAACTAGGCGAAACGCCTATGTTCCTGGCCTATCACCGGCTTTGCCCACCGGGAACCCGGATATTCACCCTATCTGGCAAAGCGGCAATGCCGCTGTTGTACCAAGTAATGGTCTCATCGCCGATGACTGTCGGCGATTGATCCGCAAAATTACCGTTGTCTGGCCAGCATCGGGCCAGGGAGTGTGCCACCATGTTTGTGATGACTTCTTTCTGTCGCTCCGCGGCCGTCACCTTCACCGCCTTCATTTTGTGCGCGGCGCTCTCCGCCTGCCAGCACCAGCCTTCGGCCGGTGGCGGCTTCGAACTGCGCGTAGCGCACATCAACGACCATCACTCTCATCTCGACGCCCTGCCCGATTTCGAAATCCGCGTCGCCGGCGTGCCGACACGAGTCGAGGCCGCCGGTTTTCCGCGGTTGACGACCTTGTTCAAGGCGCAAGACCGACAGCCGAATCTACTGAAACTGCACGCGGGCGACGCAATGACCGGCACGCTGTATCACACGCTCTACAACGGCGAGGCCGACGCGGCATTGATGAATACCGTCTGCTTCGATGCTTTCGAACTTGGCAATCACGAATTCGACGAGGGAGACGCTGGCCTGCGGCGCTTCCTCGATCACTTGCGCGGCGACCGCTGCCGGACAGCGGTACTCGCCGCCAATGTCAGTCCGGCGATCGGCTCGCCGTTGGCGCCACGCACGGTCGGCGACTATTTGCAGCCCTATCTGATCAAGCAGATCGGGACCGTGCCCGTCGGCATCATTGGCCTCGAAGTCCGCGACAAAACGCAACAGTCTTCGCGGCCACTGCCGAGCACGCGCTTCGATGACGAAGTCGAAACGGCACAAAAACACATCGACCAATTGCGGGCGCAGGGGGTTCGGCACATCGTCATCCTCAGCCATCTCGGTTATCGAGCCGACTTGGCATTGGCCGGCAAGCTCGGCGAGGTTGATGCCATCATCGGCGGCGACTCGCACTCTTTGCTCGGCGATTTCACGGCAGTCGGTGTCAACGGCAGCGTCGGCCCATACCCGACGGTGGTCCGCAACCGCGACGGCGACCCGGTATGCATCGTCCAGGCCTGGGAATACGGCAAGGCTTTCGGGTTGTTAACCATTCGCTTCGACGACGCGGCCCGCGTCGTCGCCTGCCGCGGCGAGGTGACCCTGCCGATCGGCGACGATTTTCGCCAGAAGAACGACCGTGGCGATTTTGTCGCCGTCGACGCCGCTACCCGCGAGCACATCGCACGGGCACTGCACACCGCTACCGGCGCGGGCAGTGCTCAGGTGCGGGTGGTTTCTCCCGACCCACAGGCGCAAGCCGAAGTGGCCCGCTTTGCCGGCCGACTGGCGGATATGAAAAAGCAGCGCATCGGCGTCGCCAGCGAGGCGCTGTGCCTGGTACGCGTCCCAGGCGAGGCGGACAATCGCAGCGCCGGTCTCGCCGACTGTGCCACGGCAAACACCTTGGCCCGCGGCAGCGATATCGCGCAAGCGGTTGCCGAAGCCTACCGGCAGGCGAGCCGGCAAGCCGACATCGCGCTGCAGAACGGCGGCGGCATCCGTACCGCCCTTCCCCGCGGCCAGGTAACCTACGATACCGCGTACAGTGTGTTGCCATTCAGCAATGTGTTGTATGAGCTACGGGTCAGCGGTCGGCAACTGGTCGCCATTCTCGAGGACGCCGTCGCCAACTATCTCGACCACGGTGGTTCGGACGGCGCGCATCCCTACGCCGCTGGCCTGCGCTGGCATCTCGATCTGTCGCAACCTCGCGGTCGGCGATTCTCCCGGCTGACGGTGAAGCGCAAAACCGACGGAGAGTGGCAAGCGCTCGATGCCGACGCCGAATACACCCTGGTGACCAGCGACTTCCTGGCCACCGGCGGAGACGGTTACCACACCTTGGCGAAAATCACTGCCGCCGGGGGTGCCGTCAACACCTATCTCAACTACACCCAGACCTTTGTCGACTATCTCGTGGCGCGCGGCACGATCCGCCGTCCGCCAGAGAGCGACTACAGCCATCAACAGGTGATTGCCCGCGACGGACGTATGCTGCCTTGAGAGAGACGAATCTGCGCACTGCGACACGCTTTCTTGAACCGCGCTGCTCCGGCTTGCGCCGCTCTGAGTCGGCAAAGCCAGACCGTTTCGCCAGCGAGCCGTCTGACCGACGCACAGTCCATCACCAACCCCCCTGGCCCAAACCTGTTGCAGAGCAGGACGGGTATACTTGCCGCCTTATTTTGCCCGCTCCCGTGCGAACAGCACGCCAGAGATGATCGCCGCTACCGCTTCCTTGCCCGACTCCGTTTCGCCGGCCTCTCCCTTGCCCGCCAGTTGGCAGCATCGCCTGCAGCCGCAACTGGCGGACGATGAAACACTGCTCGCCTGGCTGGAAATCGATCTCGACCCGAGGCTGCGTTTCGCGGACGGACTGATCGCGCTGACCAGCGAACGGCTGCTGGCTACCACCGGAGCCGAACAGGACTGGCAAAGCTGGCCGTTCCGCCCCGGATTGGCGCTATCGCGTCGTGATCATGCCGGTGTCGGCACGCTTGAGCTGGTTGATGACCACCGCCTGCTCGGCGCCTGGCGTTACACGCTCGGTGCCGATATCGCTGCCGGGCGGTTGATCGATCGATTTCAGCGGCAACTGACCTGGCGCCTAACCGGCGAGGAGCCGCCGCCATCAACAGTACCGTTGTGTCCGGTTTGCGAATCGCCGTTACTCACCGGCCAGGAAGAGTGCCCGGTGTGCAGCAAGGAAATCAACGAACCGCCGTCAACCTGGACGCTATTGCGGCTGGCGCGCTTCGCCAAGCCGTACAAGGGCCGTTTGCTGGCCGGCTTCATTCTCTCGCTGCTGACCACCGCCGCGACGTTGGTAGCGCCATACCTGACGATGCCATTGATGGACAACGTGCTCATTCCGTACCAGAACGGCCAGCCGATCGATCCCCAACGAGTCGCCCTCTATCTCTCCGGCCTGCTCGGCGCCTCACTGGTCGCTTGGCTGTTGGGCTGGGCGCGCACCTACATTCTGGCACTGGTTTCCGAGCGCATCGGCGCCGATCTGCGCACGACGACTTACGAACATCTGCTCAAACTGTCACAGGAATATTTCGGCGGCAAACGCACTGGCGACCTGATGGCGCGCATCGGTTCCGAGACTGATCGGATCAATCTATTCATTTCACTGCATCTGCTCGATTTCGCCACCGACGTGCTGATGATTATGATGACGACAGCGATCCTGATCTCGATCGACCCCTGGCTGGCGATGGTCACTCTGCTGCCGCTGCCGATCATCGCCTGGCTGATCCACATCGTTCGCGAAAAACTGCGTACTGGTTTCGAACGCGTGGATCGGGTCTGGGCGGAAGTGACCAACGTTCTGGCCGACACCATTCCCGGCATCCGGGTGGTCAAGGCCTTTGCCCAGGAAGCTCGCGAGGCCGTTCGCTTCCGCACCACCAACACCCGCAATCTCGAGGTCAACGACCGGGTGAACAAGGTCTGGTCGCTGTTCTCGCCAACGGTGACGCTGCTCACCGAAATCGGACTGTTGATCGTCTGGGCCTTCGGAATCTGGCAGATTGCCAAGGACCAGATCACCGTCGGCGTGTTGACCGCTTTCCTGGCCTACATCAGCCGCTTCTACCTGCGGCTGGATTCGATGAGCCGTATCGTTTCGGTAACCCAGAAAGCGGCGGCGGGCGCCAAGCGGATTTTCGACATCCTCGATCATGTATCAAGCGTTCCCGAGCCAGCCACGCCGGTTCATCTGCCGAAAGTCGCCGGCCGAATCGAGTTGCGCGGGGTCGGTTTCCGTTACGGCACACGCAGCGTCACCCGCGATATCGATCTCACCATCGAACCGGGTGAAATGGTCGGTCTGGTCGGCCACAGCGGCTCCGGAAAAAGCACGTTGGTCAACCTGATCTGCCGCTTCTACGATGTCACCGAAGGCGCAATCCTGATCGATGGCGTCGACATCCGCTCGCTGCCGGTCGCTGAATACCGCAAGCATATCGGTTTGGTCCTGCAGGAGCCGTTTTTGTTTTTCGGCACCATCGCCGAAAACATCGCTTACGGCAAACCGGAAGCGACGCGTGCCGAAATCATCGCCGCCGCGCGCGCCGCGCACGCCCACGAATTCATCCTGCGGCTACCGCACGGCTACGATTCGCTCGTCGGCGAACGCGGCCAGGCGCTGTCCGGCGGCGAACGGCAACGGATTTCGATCGCCCGAGCGCTGCTGATCGATCCGCGGATTTTGATTCTCGATGAAGCCACTTCCTCGGTCGATACCACCACCGAGAAGGAAATTCAAAAGGCGCTCGACAATCTGGTGCGAGGCCGCACCACCATCGCCATTGCCCACCGCTTATCCACCTTGCGCGACGCCAACCGGCTGGTGGTGCTTGACCGGGGTCGGGTGGTCGAAGTCGGTAGTCACGAACGCCTGATGGCCGAGGAAGGGCATTATTACCGTCTATATCAAGCGCAGGCGCGCAATGTCGATACCGAGGATCCATTGCGGTTGCTATCATCCGAATGCGACGACGAAGACGGTGGCAGCCGCCAATGATGACAGTGAAGCCGACCATGGATTACCAACTGCTCCGCAATGCCTTCGGGCGACTTGAATTCATCGCTGCCGACGGTGAGCGCTGCGATCAGGTGCTGCCGGTGCGCGCCTTTCCGATCACCGCCCCTGACGAGGGCATCGCTCTGGTCGATGCCTACGGTCACGAACTGGCCTGGATCGAACGGCTTGACGATCTTCCTGACGACCTGCGCCGCCTGGTCACCGATGAACTCGCCGGACGCGAATTCATGCCGCTGATCGAGCGCATCGTCAGTGTTTCAAGCTACGCGACGCCGAGCACCTGGGAGGTGGATACCGAGCGCGGCCGCACCCGGCTGATCCTCAAAGGCGAAGAGGACATCCGCCGCCTGGCGCCACCGGCGCTGCTGATCGCCGACAGCCATGGCATCAATTTCCTGATCCGGGACCGGCAGGCCCTGGATCAACAGAGCCGCCGGTTTCTGGACCGTTTCCTGTAACTTGCGGGAGAAGGTGATGAACGAATCGCTACAGCGCCTGCTACGGGACATCGAACAGTTCGGCCTGAACAACGACCGCTTGATCACCGATCGGCCAAGGCGGATGTTGAACATCAGTCACGATACCGGGGAATTCCTTTCGGTGCTGGTGCGAGCCACCGCCGCACGGCGGATACTTGAAATCGGCACCTCGAACGGCTATTCGACCCTCTGGCTGGCCGCGGCGGCGGTAACAAACGCCGGCCATGTAACCACCGTCGAACTCTCCGACGCCAAAATTGCTCTGGCCACGAAGAATTTTCAGCAGTCCGGGCTGATGACGGCCATCACACAGCGTCAAGGCCAGGCCGGGGACGTGCTGCGAAACGCCGCCGACGCCGATTACGAATTCATCTTCCTCGATTCGGATCGCGACGAGTACTTGGCTTGGTGGCCCGATCTCCGGCGGGTGCTTCGTCCGGGCGGGCTGTTGGTCGTCGATAACGCGCTGTCGCATCCGGCAGAAATGGCACCGTTCATCAAACGGGTCCGCGAAGACGCCGAGTTCACCACGTGTACCGTCGCGGTCGGCAACGGTGAATTTCTGGCGACGCGCGGTGCTGTCGGGCGATGACCCGGCTTTTCGCGGTGCCAACCACCGGCCGCCAGTTGCGTTCATCACTGATAACGGACAGCGAAACACCTCTCGACCGATCCTGGCGGCAGCTTCTACGCCCGTGCCTCGTCCAGGCAGGCCGTGCGGCCCGCCTTTCGTTCCGGAGCAGACGCTCATCAAATCCGACTCCGGTTGGAGACCTCCCCTGCGGGGGATCATCCGGTTTGGGGAGACGTAATCTCTGCCAAGCTGTTTCGCCCGATCACGGACGTGGAATGAATCAAACATGAAAAGCAAAGACATCAAATTCCTCGAAATCCGCTACCTGCGCGGACCGAACATCTGGACGTACCGGCCGGTTATCGAAGCGGTGGTCGATATCGGCGAGCTCGAAGACTTTCCTTCGAACGTCATTCCCGGTTTTTACGAACGGCTGACCGCCTTGCTACCGTCGCTGGCCGAACATCGCTGCAGCTATGGTGAGTCCGGCGGTTTCCTGCGTCGCGTCCGTGAAGGCACCTGGCCAGCGCACATCCTCGAACACGTGACGCTGGAAATCCAGAACCTGGCTGGCATGCCCGGCGGTTTCGGCAAAGCGCGCGAAACCTCGCAGCGCGGCGTGTATAAAGTCGTCGTCCGGGCCTGGCATGAAGAAGTGACCCGTTCCTGCCTTTACGCCGGGAGGGCACTGTTATTGGCGGCGATCCGTGACGAAGCTTTCGACGTTGATGGCACCGTCGCCCAACTGGCCGAGATGGCCGAGCGTAAACTGCTCGGTCCTAGCACCAGTTGCATCGTCGAGGCGGCAACAGCCAAGGATCGACGGATTCCGGCGATCCGCCTGCTGGCAACCGGCAATCTGGTGCAGCTCGGCTATGGCGCAAGCAGCCGGCGGATCTGGACGGCGGAATCCGACCGTACCAGCGCCATCGCCGAAGGCATTTCGCGTGACAAGGCGTTGACCAAATCGCTGCTTGCCTCCTGCGGCGTACCAGTTCCCGAAGGACGCCCGGTAGACAGCGCGGCCGACGCCTGGGAAGCGGCCGAAGAAATCGGTCTGCCGGTAGTCGTCAAACCCTCGGATGGCAACCACGCCCGCGGCGTATTCACTAATCTGGTCGCCCGCGAGGAAATCGAATCGGCCTATGCGGCGGCGGTCGAAGAAGGCAGCGGCGTCCTGGTCGAGCGCTATGTCCGCGGCTCGGAGCACCGCCTATTGGTGATCGGTGGCAAACTGGTCGCCGCCGCCCGCGGCGAAACGGCGAAAGTGATCGGCGACGGCCAGTCGACGATCAATCAACTGATCGACGCGCAAATCAATTCCGATCCTCGGCGCGGCGCGGCCGAAGAATTCCCGCTCGACATAATCGACCTCGCCGACAACCCGGTGGCCAACCTGGAGGTTTCCCGGCAAGGCTTCACCGGAGAATCGGTGCCGGCGGCCGGCCGCGAGGTACTGATCGTGCGCAGCGGCAACCATACCGACGACGTGACCGACCTGGTTCATCCGGACACCGCGGCGACCGCCTCGCTGGCGGTGCGCATCGTCGGTCTCGACATCGCTGGCGTCGACCTGGTCTGCGAAGACATTTCGCAGCCTCTCGACGGACAGCGCGGCGCGATCGTCGAAGTCAACGCCGGTCCGGGCCTGCTGATGCACCTCAAACCCGAAAAAGGCCAGCCGCGGCCGGTCGGCCGGGCGATCGTCGACCAACTCTTTCCCGACGGCGACGACGGACGGATTCCAGTGATTGGCGTCAGCGGCAGCACCGGCAAGACCACGGTCGCCCGGCTGGTCGCCCACTTGCTGATGCTCGCCGGCAAGCGCACCGGACTGGCTTGCAGCAGTGGTCTGTACGTCGACCGGCGCTGCCTCGATCGCCAGGACAGCGCTCACTGGAATGCCGCGCATCGTCTGTTGATGAACCGTGTCGTCGAGGCAGCCGTACTGGAAAACGGCACGGACAGCCTGCTTGGCGACGGTCTGGCCTACGACCGTTGCCAGGTCGGCATCGTCACCAACGTCGATCCATCGCGACATTTCGGCCGTTACGACGTGCATACCCCGGAACAGGTGTTCACCGTTCTGCGTACACAGGTCGACGTGATCCTGCCAAACGGTGCGGCAGTACTCAACGCCAGCCAGCCGATGTTGGTCGACATGGCCCCGCTGTGTGACGGCGAGGTGATCTACTTTGCCCGTGATGGGCAGTTGCCGGTCGTCGTCGCCCACCTGGCGGAAAACAAGCGCGCGGTGCTGCTCCGTGGCCGCGAGCTGGTCGCCGCGCGAGGCAGCCAGGAAACGGTGATCACCAAACTGGAGTCCATGTCACTGGCTCTGTCGCTGAATGGCGACAACGACTGGCAAATCGACAACGTGCTTGCCGCCACGGCCGCCGCGATGGCGCTGGAGATCGCCCCGGAGATCATCCGCACCGGCCTGGAAACCTTCTCTCTCGCCTGATCCGGGCGCCATCGCCACCTTAGCGACCGCTCCCTTCCGGCCGTTCCACCCGCTAGAGGATACCGTTCATGCAAGTCACTCGTCTCCGCGCCTTGCGCGGTCCCAATCTCTGGAGCCGCCATACGGCAATCGAAGCCATCGTCCTTTGCGATGTTCACGAACGGGACATCGACAATCTGCCGGGATTCGAAACCCGTCTCCGCGAACGCTTTCCGGAACTGGCGATGATGCGGCCAGCCGGACACGACGACGCGGTATCGATGGCCGAAGTCCTCGAATTCGCCGCGCTCGGACTACAGGCGCAGGCCGGTTGCCCGGTGACCTTCAGCCGTACCGCGCCGACCATCGAAGCCGGCACGTATCAAGTGGTCGTCGAATACAGCGAAGAGGATGTCGGCAGAATGGCTTTCGCCTTGGCGCAGGAACTGTGTCAGGCGGCGCTCGACGACACATTGTTCGAACTGACCGAGGCCCTTGACCGTTTGCGGGCAGTCGACGAGGATGTCCGACTCGGTCCGAGCACCGGCGCGATTGTCTACGCGGCGGTGGCCCGCAACATTCCTTACCGGCGGCTGACCGAAGGCAGTCTGGTTCAGTTCGGCTGGGGCAGCCGACAGCGGCGCATCCAGGCCGCCGAAACCGACCGCACCAGCGCTGTCGCCGAATCGATCGCCCAGGACAAGGAATTGAGCAAGACCTTGCTGCACGCTGCCGGCGTGCCTGTGCCGCTCGGACGGCCGGTGCTCAGCGCCGAGGACGCCTGGGCGGCGGCCTGCGAAATCGACGGCCCGGTGGTGGTCAAGCCGCAGGACGGCAACCAGGGCAAGGGGGTGGCGGTCAATCTGAGCACTCGCGAACACATTGAAGCGGCCTACGCCATCGCCTATGAAATCAGCGACGAGGTGCTGGTCGAACGGTATATTCCGGGACACGACTATCGGCTGCTGGTGGTTGGCGACAAATTGATCGCCGCCGCCCGCCGCGATCCGCCACTGGTGATCGGTAACGGCAAGGACAGCATTCGCCAACTGGTCGAGCGGGTCAACAGTGACCCACGGCGCAGCGAAGGCCATGCCACCTCGCTGACCCGCATCCGCCTGGATGATGTCGCACTGGCTCGTCTGGCCAATGCCGGACTGACTCCCGATTCGATTCCGCCGCGCGGGAAACGGGTGGTCCTGCGCAACAACGCCAATCTGTCGACCGGCGGCACCGCCACTGACGTCACCGACGACGTGCACCCGGAATTCGCCGCGCAAGCCGTCGCCGCGGCGCAAACCATCGGTCTGGACATCGCCGGCGTCGACGTCGTCTGCGACAGCGTGCTGCGGCCACTGGAAGAACAAGGCGGCGGCATCGTCGAGATCAACGCCGCACCCGGACTGCGCATGCACCTGCAACCGTCATTCGGCAAAGGCCGGCCGGTCGGGCAAGCGATCATCGACCATATGTTTGCTGCCGGAGAAACCGGCCGCATACCGGTGGTCGCCGTCGCCGGCACCAACGGCAAGACCACCACCGTCCGGCTGATCGCCAATATCCTGGCCGAAAACGGTCATCGAGTCGGCATGACCACCACCGACGGGGTTTACATCGCCGGCCGGCGGATCGACACCGGCGACTGCAGCGGCCCGAAAAGTGCTCGCAACGTTCTATTGCACCCCGAAGTCGATGCGGCGGTCCTGGAAACGGCACGCGGCGGCGTGCTACGCGAAGGGCTGGGTTTCGACCGTTGCGATGTGGCCGTGGTAACCAACATCGGCCTGGGCGACCACCTCGGCCTGTCGTACATCAGCACGGTCGAAGATCTGTCGGTGGTCAAGCGGGTGATTGTCAACAACGTCACACCAAAAACCGGCGTGGCGGTACTCAACGCCGCCGACCCGATGGTTGCCCGCATGGCGGAAACGTGTCCCGGACGCGTGATTTTCTTCGCCAGCGACCGCCACCATCCGATCATGGCCACCCAGCGCGCGCAACGCAAGCCGGTCGTCTATCGCGACGGCGCCGCACTGGTGGTAGCCGGTGACGGTATCGAGCGACGCGTGCCACTGGTCGAGATCCCGATCACCCGCCACGGCGCGGTAGGCTTTCAGGTCGAGAACGCCATGGCCGCGGTCGCCGCCGCCTGGGCCCTCGGCATCGACTGGCCGATCATCTGCCGCGGCTTGGCGACTTTCGTCAATGACGCGCAAAGCGCGCCCGGACGATTCAACGTTTTCGATTACCGCGGCGCGACACTGATCGCCGACTACGGCCACAATCCGGATGCCATCCAGGCTCTGGTCGAGGCCATCGACCAATTGCCACAAGCCGGCGGTCGCCGTTCGGTGGTGATCAGTGGCGCGGGTGACCGACGCGACGAGGACATCCGACAGCAAACGCGCATCCTCGGCGGCGCCTTCGACCACGTCATCCTCTACCAGGATCAGTGCCAGCGTGGCCGCGCCGACGGAGAAGTGTTGGTTCTTTTGCAACAGGGTTTGCAACAGGCGACACGCACTCGTCATATCCAGGAGATTCGCGGCGAGTTCCTGGCCATCGACGCCGCGCTCGACGAATTGCGCGCCGGCGACCTGTGCCTGATTCTGATCGACCAGATCGAGGAAGCGCTGGCGCACATCGCCAAACGCCTGGCGGAAAACTAGCCGCCCCGAGCCACTGCCTCGTGCAACGGACGTCCTCGGATGGCTCGTTGGCCAAAGACCAGATGTATAAAGCGCGGCATGCCGTCGCAACCATCGGTATTTGCGCGGATTCGACGGCAAGGAGCGAACCGCGTGTCCTCGCCGCGCTGGCGCCGACTTGAAATCTCACCCGCGGTTCCAGTTCAGCGAAAAGGGGCGGCGTGGATCACCGTCATCAAACCGGCACGAACCAGCGGCGCGACTCTTCACCGACCTCGCGCAACGGATAGCCGAAGAGCCGGCTCATTGATTCGCTGGTGATCACCTCGTCGCAAGTTCCCTGTTGCGTCTCGCCATCGCCGAACAGTAGCAGTGCCCGGTTGCAGAAACGGGCGGCCAGGCCGGGGTCATGCAACACTATCACGCAGGCCACCCGCTCTTCGCGGCTGCGCGCAGCCAGCAATTGCAGGAGGGCGATTTGATGATTCAAGTCGAGATGCGCCAGCGGTTCATCGAGCAGTAACAGGCGTGGCGCCTGACAGAACAAAGTCGCAATCGCCAGGCGTTGTCGTTCGCCACCGGACAATGTCTGCACGTCACGCATCGCCAGTTCCGCCAAGCCAACCGCCGCCAGCGCTTGTGCAGCGATGTCGGCATCCCTGGCCGATTCCCACTCCCAGCGGCCCAGGTGGGGATGGCGACCGATCAACGCTGTTTCGATCACCGTGGCGGCGAAGGCATCGTTGGGTGATTGGGGCAACCAGCCGCGCAGTCGGGCGCTGGCCTGCGCACCGCGCTGATGATAGCCGGCACCGTCGAGTCGAACCTCTCCGGCCATCGGCGGGCGCAAGCCGGCAAGAACCGACAATAGTGTTGATTTGCCGGCGCCATTGCGTCCGAGAATGGCCAGACAGTCCCCCGGGTGTACGTCGAGATGCAGATTGCGGCAAAAGGTGACGCCGGCAACACCGACCGTCAGATCGCGCGCCGACAATAGAGGATTAAGGGTCAACATTTCAGAATGCACCAATCCACCGGAGGCTCTTGTCTCCCACGCAGTAGTACGGTCTCAAATCCAACAGGCTCCTGGCCGATTCGTCATGACGAAGGTCATCCGCCGCGTGGATGGGTCCGCGCGAGCAGGACCAGAAACACCGGCACGCCGATCAGCGCGGTCAGCACGCCGACCGGAAGTTGTTGCGGCGCGAGTACCGTCCGTGCCAGGGTATCGGCGATCACCAGCAAGCTACCGCCAGCGAGAACCGTCGCCGGCAGCAGCAGCCGCTGGTCATTACCGACTGCCAGGCGGACCAGGTGCGGAACGATCAGACCGATGAAGCCGATTGCGCCAGCATGTGTCACCGCCACCGCCGTAGCCAGCGAAGCGACGAAATAAATGCCGCGACGCAAAGATCGTACGGCGACGCCCAATGCCTGAGCGATGTCGCTGCCGCGCGCCAGCACATTCAGTTCACGGGCAAAAGGCAAACTGACCAGCAAAATCGCCCCCAGCAACGCCAATACCAGAGACGGTTCGCCCACTTGCGACAAATCGCCCATCAACCAGAACAGCATGCCGCGCAGTCGATCATCCGGCGCGATGGCCAGCATCAGGGCGATTACCGCGCCGCAACCGGAGGCGACGATCACCCCGGTCAGCAGCAGCCGGGTTTGCGTCCAGCCCCCTTCGCCGTGTGCCAGCCCGAATACCAAAAGCATGGCCGCGAGCGCGCCGACAAACGCCAGACCATTGGTTGCCGCCGCTCCGAAACCAAGCACGATCGCCAACAGGGCGCCGATTCCCGCGCCGCCAGAAATTCCCAACACATACGGATCGGCGAGCGGGTTGCGCAACAACACCTGCAATAGCGCACCCGCCAGCGCCAGCAAGCCACCACAGGCGAAACCGATCAACGCTCGCGGCAGACGCAGCCGGCGGACGACCTCGCCGGCGGAACCAGCGTCCTCACCGACGAGAATATCGAACACTTGTCCGATGGGAATCGATAAACTGCCCACCGCCAACGCCAGCGCGACGCTGGCTATCGCCAACCCGCTTAGGGCGACGAGAATCAGCAGTGCGCGGCGACGGGTCGGCATCGCGGCTCGGCGATATCAGAAATCGTAGCGTCCGACGACGTAGAAACCGCGACCATCGGCTGGATAATAATACGTGTCGTTATACGAGGCGGCGTAACCGGCCAGTGGCGAATAGTTCTTGTCGAAGGCATTCAGAACCTTGGCGGTTATCTTCCAGGGTTTGAACTGCCATGCCGCCTGCAGATCGAGCGTAGTGAAACTGGCAAGCGTACCGTGCGTGTTGGTGAAATCGCTGCCATAGCGACGTTCTCCGACATGACGGGCAATCGCCGAATAGGTCCCGAGTTGACCGGCATCCCAGATCGCCTGCACACTGGCTTGATGACGAGGCACCAAGGGCACTCTCCGTCCCTCGTACGTTTCGCTGCGGAAACGGGCGTCGGTATACGCGTACGCCGCCTTCACCGACAGACCGTCCACCAGTTTCCAGTCCGCTTCGAGTTCGCCTCCCCGACGTCGCGTCGGCGCAAAGTTGACATTTCTGAACAGGGCCGCGTCGTAACCCAGCTCGTCGACCAGATCAAGCTGATACACGGCCGCCCGTACGTTTGCCGGACCTAGGGTCACGCTGCCGCCCAGTTCACTCGTCCGCCCATGCTGAGGTTTCAGGTCGCCGGCAAAAACCGGGTTATACGACAAGTCGAGTCCGAAAAGCTCATCGACATTGGCAAAACGGAAGGTGGTACCGGTTTTCCCGTAAATTCGCCAACCTTGCCCGCTGTAGGCCAGGCCCAGGTCATAGGCTTGGCGCGTCCTTGTGGCGTCGCCCACCATCGCCGGACTGAAGAACGGCGCGTAGGCATCCTGATGAGCCTGCTGCTTGACCCGCTGTCGGCGTCCCCCGCTGGTCAGCGCCAAACGATCGGTCAGTCGGGTCACGTTCTGCAGATAATAAGCGGTGCTTTGCTGCTCCGCTCCCTGATTGGCAAAACCGCTGTTGTCGGAGCTCACTTTACCGTCGTAATGATCGACACCCAATACCGTTTCGCTGGGCAAAGCGCCGAGGTCGTGCCGCCAACGCAAGCGTGGCGTGAACGAGGCCGTATCGCGAGCACGGCGACTGCCGGTGTTACCAAAGCTGGGATCGGAATATTTGGCGTCGAGCAACTGATGTTCGAAAGCGATTTCCGCCTCCAGCGACAGCCGATCGGTAAAACTGTATGAGACCCCGGGGCGGAGTCGGTAACCGTTGCGCTGCTCGATGTTATGCGGCGTTCGCGTGCTACGCGGATCATTGGCAAACGCGGCACTGAAAATCGACCCCGGCAATCCGGCCGACTCCTGGTAGACCGCGAAATCGGCGAATGCTTCGCCGTTATCGAGCAACCAGCCCAACCGCCCGCTGGCCGTCCGCTGGTCTTGTTGGCTGTTTTGACGGTAGCCATCGGCCGTCGCATAGTTGAGGAACAATCGATAGTAGGCCTGGGCGTTGCCCTGGCCGAGCTGGACATCGGCTCCTCGGTAACCGTAACTGCCAATCGTGGCGGAAATGCCGGCCAGTGGCCGCGCCGATTTGTTGGTGATGATATTGATCACTCCACCCGTCGCCCCATCGCCATACAGCACGGTTCCCGAACCACGGATGATTTCGATCCGGTCGACGCTTTCCAACGGGATCGACGACCAGAGAATGCTGCCCATATCGACTGGATTGAGGCGTTGTCCGTCGAGCAGGATCAAGGTGTTGCTGGTGGCGGTCGGACCAAAACCGCGCAGGTCGACCACCGCGTCGCGGCCCATCACCCCACCCAGTTGACGAACGTCGATGCCCGCACGGGTGCGCAGCACGTCAGGCAAATTTTGCGATGGCACATGTCGTAGTTCCTGGCCGGAAATCACACTCACATTGGCGGCAATTCCCGGGTCGGGGTCGCTGAAGCGGGTCGCGGTGACCACCACCGTAGACAGGGATTGCTCGGCCGCCGGCAGGCCGGACGAAAGCGGGGCGATGACGATCACCGTCGCCAGTGCGCGGCTGGCGAATCGGATTCTATGCGGATGAAACATGGTGAATTTCTCCCTGAAGCCGACAGCGTCCCCGCAAGTCGGCAGGCAAAGATTAGGAAATCGCTTCAGGGAATGGCTGGCCACGGGCGAACGCCCGACATCCATAGCCGCTTCCCCGCGGCATTTCCGTCGACTGGTGCGAAGGCCGGTATCCGGGCTCGCGAGTCTTGACAGGTCGCCTTCCCAGGTCTGGAGGACCCAGTGGCATCTCGACCTGCCCACACTCGCTTACCGTTGCGGGGGCAGCACAGGCATGGTGTCTCATAGACACGCACCTGTTTCCCGTTTGACCGCAGCAGCGAGACTGCATGCGGCACCTTCACCCGATTTGCCGTCGACCCGGAGGTCGGCAGCAGGGGCGATTATAACGTGTGGAATGAAATAAGCGCTGGAATTGGCGATGAAATGCCGACGCATTGCAACAATCGACGTGCACGATCGATGGTTACGCCTTGACCATACAAGCTTATTGAATCTATAGTCCGCCCATGATCGATGAACTCAACGCCCTCGAGTGCCGGGTCGCCGAAGTCGTCGCCCTCTGTTCCCGCTTGCGGGCCGAGAACGACACCCTTCGCGAACAACTCGCCACAGCCCACGCCGACAAACAACAGTTGACCGAGCGCATGGCTGCCGCTTGTGCCCGTCTGGAGCAACTGATCCAGCAGCTGCCCGAAGCCAAGACCTGACTATTCCGATCCGATGCCCAACGAAGCCCATTTTCTCGACATCAATTTGCTCGGCAAGGAATACCGTGTCGCCTGCGAACCGGAACAGCGTGAGGCACTGCTCGAAGCGGCCACTGTCGTCGGCTCGCAGATGCGTGATCTCGCCGCAAAAACCCGTAACAACCAGCCCGAACGCCTAGCCGTGATGACCGCGCTGAACATCGCTCACGAATTTTTGCTACGACATAAGCCACCACGCGAATCGCATGAAAAAATTGAATCCGACGAAATAGTGCTGGACTTTGAATCGTTAAGAGGTAGAATTTCCTACATGGAGGCGGAACTTGCGGCGGTACTGCAAACCGATCAATCGGCCAGCAGCTAAGCCTGTCAAGAGTTACGATTTCTCCGAGAGCGTTCCCTGCGGTGTTTGTTAAGGTCATAGACTCCTTGAACCAATGCTAATTGGCATCGGTCGCGGACCATAGAAACCGCTGTTGTGTGCGCCCTTCACGGGTGTACCTGATGCGGAAGGAAAGTGACCCCTCTGAACCCAGGTTCAGGATGCCGGCCTGACGGCACTCGCGGGGACCCAAGCAGGACGCGGAGCCATGGGCTCCGCGTTTTTTTTCGACATATTTCTTGCCGTCCGAAAAAACTTTCGGCGACGATCCACTTTCGCTGCGCCTTTTGCGGCATTTTTCCCTCCGGCCACCCCAGGCAAATGCGCAAATGCAGATCAGCGGTCGAGATCGTGCTCGCCAGACAAACGCAGCATTTCTCTTCGCGCCTCGTCGCGCAAAGCGATCGCTGCTCGCCAGTCGTCACCAGTCGGGTTCAGCAAGGGTCCGAGGGTAAATCCGATCTTGCCGTAGCGCGGTAGCCAGCTACGATCGCGCAACACCTGTCGTGTCCCCTGCAAACCCGCCGCGACCACTGGAACGCCAGCCCGCACCGCCGCGACAAACGCACCCATTCGAAACGGCTTCAAGCCGGCTTCGCGTGAGAAGGTCCCTTCCGGGAAAAGCACGAACTTTTCACCCCGCTGGAGAGCGGCAACGATTTCGGCCACGTCTTCGGCCCCTTTGGTCGCAGCGAAACGCTCGACGAACAACGTTCCCAGCGCCCGCAGAAAGCGATGGACCCAAGGCTGATCAACGAACTCTCGTTTGGCGACGAAACGATACCGCCGATCGGGCGGCAGGACCGCGCACAGGACCAGGCCGTCGAGATAGCTACAGTGATTGACCAGCAACAAATGAGATTTGCTCGGTAAAGGGCTGCCGTCGGGAGGGGAAACATCGACGCGCAATCCGGTCAATACCAACGCCAGCCGCGCCGCATAGTGCACCAGATAGCGCGCGATGCTGGCCCGCAGAAGAATGACCAGTCCAGCCGTCGGCACGCCGACGATCAGCAATACCGTCCAACACCACCCGGCATAGAGTTGACTGCCGAGCAAACGCCGGCGATTCACCAGCCAGCCATGGCAGGCGGCAAGCGCCAGTCGTACACGTGGCGCCTGTCTTGGGGGCATGGCCGTGTCGGCAAGCCGTCCGCTTTCGAATAGATCGCGCGTGGCAAGGCGGCGGATTTTGCCACTGGAGGTTTTGAGCACCGAGTTCGGTGGGGCGAGAACAATTTCGTCGACCGGTGAATCAACAACTGCGATCGCCAGTTGATTGATCTGTTCGCTGAGTTGCTGGCGAATCGCCGGGTCGCCCTCCCGCGTTTCGGCTACCACCACCAGCCGTTCAGCGGCCCCGAACCGGTCGGCGCTGGCGAAAACCGCCACACAGCCCTGACGGATTCCCGGCAAGGCGCCGACCGCCCGTTCGAGTTCGTACGGATACAGTTTGCGGCCGCCACGGATGATCAAATCCTTCACCCGGCCGGTAAGATAGATTTCACCGTCGACCAGATAGGCGAAATCGCCGGAATCGAGCCAATCGCCGTGGAACAAGGCCTGCGTTGCCTGTGGATTTCGATAATAGCCGGCGGTGGCCGACGGTCCCTGGAACTGCAGTCGCCCAATTTGCCGTTCGGCAAGCGGCGCATCCATTTCATCGACGATTCGTAGCCGGTGTCGTGGCAACACGCGGCCGCACGACGGCAAGGCGATCGTCTCGGTCGTGTCACCGGCAACCGGTTGCGCAATCTGCCGGTTGACTAGGAACCGCCGATCGATCAAGTCGATGCGCGGTCCGCGATGCAACGGCGGAAACGCCAGACCTACCGAGCACTCGGCCAATCCATAAACCGGCGTCATCGCTTCGGCCGACAATCCGTACGGGGCAAAGCGTCGACTGAAGGCGTCGAGCGTCGCCGGACTGACCGGTTCGGCGCCATTCAATGCCAGTCGCCACGAAGACAGTTCCACATTGGCCAGATCGGCGTCCGGCACTTTTTGCGCGCACAGTTCGTAAGCAAAGTTCGGCGCCGCCGCAATCGTCCCACGATGTTGCGAAATCATCTGCAACCAGCGCGCCGGTCGGGTCAAAAAAGCGAAAGGCGACATCAGGACCAGTCGCATGCCGAAGTACAAAGCGCCGAACCAGGCACCGATCAACCCCATGTCGTGGTAAAGAGGCAGCCACGAAACGAACACGTCGTCGCTGCTGGCTTCGATCGCCTCGCCCATCGCCCGCAAATTGGCCAACAAATTGGCGTGACTGAGCATCACTCCTTTGGGGTCGCCGGTACTACCGGAGGTGTACTGCAGAAATGCGATGTCCTCGGCGGCACATCGATAAAGTAGCTCGATCGGATCGGCATCCAGCTCGGCACAGGTCAGCACATCCCGCAGACTGGGCACCTCGGCGCGCAGCAGTGCCGCCGTTGCCTTCCCTTGCGGCACGGTGATCAGCAATGACGCCTCGGCGTTCTGCAAAATGCGCGCATGGCGACGCAGATGATCATCGATCTGCGCCAGACGCGCAGGCGGATAAATCGGCAGCGGAATGCCGCCTGCGAGCAGTACCCCGAAAAACCCGACCAGATAATCGCGTCCAGTCGGCAACATCAGTGCCACGGTCTGCCGCGGCGTCAAGCCACGGGAAACCAGACCGGTAGCCATTCGCTGAGCCATGACCAGCAAGTCGCCGTAGCTCAGTGCCAGCGTCTGGCAGAACTCGCCATGCTTGCCTTCGCCATAAAGCAACACGTGAGGGCGATCGGGATGCCGTCCGGCATGCCATTCGAGTACGTCAACCAGTGTCGTCGCTTCGTCCGGCAAATCTTGCAGGCGATCGGCCAGGACAGTTTCGGTTTCAGGGGGGAGGGCTGACACGTGATCGACGGAAACCACGTGGCGCCAAAGATCAAGGGGAGTCTGCGCGTCGGTCAGTGCCGCTTCCGGCAAGGACTTGCCAAATTCGCTGCCCAGACGCAACAGCAACTCGACCCGGCTAAGGCTATCCAGCCCCAGATCGCGCCCCAGCTGACTGTGTGGCCGGATCTCGCTCCGCCGCCCTGGCCGCATTTCGGCAACCAGCGTGCCGACCACTTGCAAAACGCGTTGCAACAACTGGTCGGCGTCTGGCGTCGAATCCGGTGAGACGGTCGAAGCCGCCTGCGCCTGATGACGTTGATTCACGTAGCGGCGAGAACGAAGTCGATCCGGCCGCTTTCCAGGTCGGCGCGAACCAGCTGCACTTGCAGGCGATCACCGAGACGGAAACGACGACCGGTGCGTTCGCCGACCATCTGGTGTCGGAGATTGTCAAAGCGGAAATATTCATCGCCGAGTTCGGACACGTGGATCAATCCTTCGACATACACGGTATCGAGAGCGACAAAGATGCCGAAGGAAACGACCGAGGCGATCGTTCCGGCAAAGGATTCGCCGATCCGGTCGCGCATGTAATAGCATTTCAGCCAGTTGGTCACATCGCGAGTGGCTTCATCCGCGCGACGTTCGGTCATCGAACAGTGTTGACCGAGTTCATGCCAATTCCCTGGCGCATAAACCTGTCCGGCCAGCACCGCCTTGATCGCCCGGTGGACCAGCAAATCCGGATAGCGACGGATCGGCGAGGTGAAATGCGTATAGTGATCGTATGACAGACCGAAGTGCCCGACATTGTCGGGACTGTAGACCGCCTGGCGCAGCGAACGCAACATGACTGTCTGCAGTAACTGTGCGTCCGGACGCGTCTTGATCGCTTCGAGCAGCGTGGCGTAATCCTTGGCGGTCGGATCGTCACCACCACCCAGGACAAGGCCAAACTCTTTGAGGAAATTGCGCAAGTTTTCGAGCTTTTCCGGCGTCGGCCCTTCATGAATGCGGTACAGACAGGGCTGTTTTTTGGTCTGCAGAAAATCGGAGGCGCAGACGTTCGCCGCCAGCATGCATTCTTCGATCAAACGATGCGCGTCGTTACGCTGCGAGGGCACGATATTGGCGATCTTTCCCTGGTCATTGAACAGCATCACCGTTTCGATGGTTTCGAAATCGATCGCGCCGCGCTGGTCGCGCGCCACCCTCAGGACGCGATACACCGATTCGAGCGCTTGCAAGTGCGGCATTAGGCGCCGGTGAAGTTCGTCGACCGGCGCATCGATGCCGCTCAGCCAGTTCCACACCTGTCCGTAGGTCAAGCGGGCGCGTGATCGAAAAACCGCATGCTGAAAAACGTAGGCGGTGATTTCGCCATTCTCGGCGATTTGCATCTCGCAGACCATCGCCAAGCGGTCGACGTCGGGATTCAGCGAACAGAGCCCGTTGGAGAGTTTTTCCGGCAGCATCGGAATCACCCGTCTCGGGAAATAAACTGAATTGCCCCGATCGCGGGCGTCGCCGTCAAGCGCCGAGTCCGGTCGGACATAGTGGCTGACGTCGGCGATCGCCACCACCAGTCGCCAACCGTTGCCGTCTGGCGCGGCAAAAACAGCGTCATCGAAATCTCGTGCCGTTTCGCCGTCGATGGTCACCAAAGGCAGGTCGCGCAGATCGACGGCACCGCACCAGTCCTCCACAGCGACGTCAACCGGCAACGCCTCCGCCTCGGTCTGTGCCGCCGCCGAAAACTCGAACGGCAGTTGATGCTTGCGCAAAGCAATCTCGATCTCCATACCCGGATCGGCATAATTGCCGAGCACTTCGATGATCCGTCCGATCGGTTTGGCATGCCGATCAGGTTGCTCGATGATCTCGACATTGACCACTTCCCCAGCCCGCACCGGCAGACCACCCGTCGGCGCAATCAGAATATCCTGATTGATCCGACGGTTTTCCGGCACCACCAGCGCAATGCCGTGCTCGATCAACACCCGACCGACGATGGTGGTGTTCGCCCGTTGCAGAACTTCGACGATCACCGCCTCCCGGCGCCCCTTACGGTCCACGCCGACCGCCCGCACCAAAGCACGGTCGCGGTGCAACACTTTCCGCATTTGCCGCGCTTCGAGAATCAGATCGTCACTGCCGTCGTCGGGAACCAGGAAGCCATAGCCATCCGGATGCCCATCGACCCGTCCGGCAATCAGACTGGCCCGTTCAGGGACGATATACGCCGCTTTACGATTGCGCATCAGTTGCGCTTCACGTTCCATGGCTCGCAAACGCCGTTCAAAGAGATCCTCTTCGGTCGTCTGAATGTCGAGCAGCGCGCACAGCGCCTCGAAGCTGACCGGCTTACCCTGCTCTTCGACGATACGGAGAATGTACTCGCGCGAGGGCAACGGCAAGTCGTAGCGTTTCTTTTCGCGCTCGAAATATGGATCGGCCAGACGTACTGCCGACAGCCGGTTATTTGACATTTATTTGGCTTCCTATAGAATTGGCACTTCGCTGGACTGCCCAGGTGGCGAAATTGGTAGACGCGCTAGGTTCAGGTCCTAGTGGTGGCAACACCGTGGAGGTTCGATTCCTCTCTTGGGCACCAAATAAAAGCCCTGTTCCGAGGGCTTTTTTATTCTCGTGCTTTCATCTTCTTTCAAGCCGCCTCACCGATCGACGGCTTGCGACGATCACCCGACGCACTCTTCGGTCCAAGCACGTTAACCATCACTAGCCAGACATTGTACCCGCGATGGCCGCCCAATCCATCGACGGACAGCGCGGGCACCACCCGACGCAAACGTACCAGCATCATATGTGTCGCTGAGAGCGCGAATTTGCCCGATGGCGAACAAGTGATCAAAGCGTCCGACGACAAGCAATCGGCGGCATCGGCACAGTGGTGGCGGAGATGATCGAAGAAGGCACAGGACTTGAAACTCGGGTCACCGTCCTGGGCCATCTGCAGCGCGGCGGATCGCCGACCGCCTTCGTGCGTCCTGGCGACCAATTTCGGGGTCATCGCCGCGCACGCGGCCTGTCGCGGCGACTACGGCCAGATGGCCACCCTGCGCAACAACTCGGTGATCACCGTCCCGATCAAGGAGTCGATCGCTCAATTGTGAACCGTCCCGCGAGACAATGAGCTGGTGCGGAACGCCCAGGCCATCGGCCTCAGCCTTGGCTGTGAGGCAGGCCAGGTCATCCCGACGACGATCAGCGAGAGTTGACCCATCATTGACAAGCCGGGTTTGCTAGAACATCTTGCACTGACATTTGACAAGGGTCGGTGCGAAGAATTGCAGAAAAACGAAGCCCACCCACGTTTCAGCGAACAAGACCAAGAATTGCGTTTCTCAATCCCTACAGAAAGAATTCACCCATGACTGTCCACCTTTATCTGTCACTGATTCCGGAAGCGTTGATCGCTTCGATGCTTCCTCCTGAAGAGTTTGGCCAGTATTACGCAACCGGCCATCAATACAAATCCAAAGGGCAAGCGATTTTTTTTGAGATCGACCCTTCTTTTCGGCACGAGTTTTTCGATATCGACGCCGCCATCGGTCGCTGTGTGGCGCATCCGGACGGCAGACCAAAGAACTCGGTCTATGTCTCGGTGTATCGCGTGCTGGAACACATCCCGGTCAGTGCCATCGGCAAGCTTTATCTGAGTACCACTTATGGACAAACCCTCGCCCTGACGCGTAACGATTCGGGACGCATCGAGACCGGCACCCTGCACATGTATCAGGATCTTGTACCGGTCAACAGCCTGGTGGTCAGCACGCTCGCCCCGCTGGCTCATTATGCCAGTGTCACTGAAAAACCGGCCAAATTCATTCGTTTCCCGGCGCTATGCTTCGTCGAGCTCGGTCTCGGGCAATTGGCCACCAACCCGGCCGAAGGTAATGCAAATGACCTGCCCTACCCTTTCATCAACCATTTGCGCGAAGCACTGATCGTGCTCGACCCAGCGAGCAAGACCACCAAACTGGTGCATCGCGTGCACTCACTCGAATTTCCTTACCGCATGGTTCGCAACGGTTTATTCATCGGCAACGGACCGGAACTGGCATACTATCCGATGCCGTCACACGACACCCTGCGGCAAGACCACAGCTCATGGTGGCGTCTGGCCAATCTTTGAGCACCGTTTGACGAAACAAATCGATTGCTCGTTCGGCAGAGGCGACGACGTTTGTCGCCGCTCTTGCCGGTGGTTTCGGTCGGCCATCGTCCTGGCTTCGTCAAGCGGCAATGCAGCGTGCTAATTCTGAAGACCTGTCTTGATGGCAGTCGGTCAGTTTCGTCATCTGCAAGGCTAGTCTCTGGGGAGGCCGGCTGCGATTTTTCCAGATTCCTGTATCCCGTATTGGGATGACCGGCCATCGGGTCGGTAACGCCCGTATTCATTACGAATACCGAGAAAAACCCCGTCATCAGCATGAAAAATCGACAGACAAGGATTCGCTAGCCAGCATCCAAAAAAATATAGATACTACGCTCCTACAAAGTCGGCCGACTTCAATGGCCGCGATAATTAAATTCACGAGACATCACACTCACTCATCCATCCTTCAGGAATTCCTATGACCATACGTCCGGAGTTGATAGCCAAGTTGCGCGAGAAGCGGGCAAAGCTCACAGAGCATGTCAGTCCCGAAAAGCTTGAGACTTTACATGCCAAAGGACTGCTTTCGGCACGCGAACGACTGCATACCCTGTTCATCGAAGGCACTTTTCAAGAACTCGGCCTGCACGCCACTCACGCCGCGACCCACTTCGGAATGGCCGGCCGTGATCTGCCGGCGGATGGCGTCATCGCCGGCAGCGGTTACGTCGGAAATATGCAAGTCGCTTCGTTCAGCCAGGATTTCAGTGTCGTCGCCGGCACGCTCGGCAAAATGCAGGCGAGGAAAATCACCCGTATCATGCGCCACGCCCTGAAGATCGGCGTACCAATCGTGGCCTTCAAGGACTCTGGCGGCGCCCGGATCCAGGAAGGCGTGGATGCCCTGTCGGGTTACGGTGACGTCTTTTACGCCAACGTGCTGCTCTCCGGCGTCGTTCCGCAAATTGCGGTGATTTGCGGACCTTGTGCCGGTGGTGCCGCCTATTCGCCGGCGTTGATGGACTTCGTGATCATGACGCGGCACAACGCGCACATGTTTCTTACCGGACCGGAAGTAATCAAGGCGGTCACCGGCCGCGCGACGACGATGGCCGAGGTCGGTGGCGCGGAAATGCACGCCACGGTCAGCGGCAACGCTCACTTCATCGCGGAGGACGATCACCACGCCATTTCCCTGGTCAAGCAGTTGCTTTCCTACTTGCCGGCGAACAATACCGAAGATCCGCCGCATGATCTGTCGGTTCCCATCGACGAAACGGATGATCCGGGAATCGAAGAGTGCATTCCCGACAGCCCCTCCGAGCCACTGGACATGTATGCGATCATTCGTCGCCTGGTCGACCATGGCGAAATGCTCGA
>JAEUOJ010000089.1 GCA_016789495.1 Accumulibacter sp.
TAATCCGCTGGCTGGCGCAGGCAGGCGCGAGTCGCGTCTTGCGCCAATTTGGGGAGAAGCCTTCTTCCAGAATGATGTCCTGAACCATCGACACGATGCGCCTGCCGCGGGCCAGATTTCCGTCGGCGCAGGAAAACACCAGATCGTCGACGTAACGACTGTAATCAGCCTGACATTCCCGCGCCGCGCCGGCCAGACGCAGATCGAGACGATAGGCACAAAGGTTCGCCAGCGCGGGAGACGTCGGCGCACCCTGGGGCAGATGCTGCCCCATGAACTGGCGAGCCCACTCGCGGCGACGGCGCTCCTCAGGACTCGGATACGCTTCTTGCGGAACCTGACAAAGCAGCTAGGCGGGGCTGCACCGAGTGGTCAAGCCGGTCAGATAGCGGGCGGTCTCGCGCGGGTAGCCGAGGGTGCGAAACAGCGCATGCACGCGGGCGCCGGAGAAGCTGACAAAGAAATCGCGCAAATCCAGCTTCAACAAGAGCGCTGAGCCAAGATGCCGACGCGCGTTATCCATCACCGAGCGGCCCCGCACACCGCCCTGTGCCGCTACGTGCACCGGCACCCGATTGAGGATTTCCCGCAGGATACGCCGTTGAACGAAGCGCAGATTCTCCTTGGGCGCCTCGATCAGTCGCGCTCCACCTCCCGCCTTGGCAACCCAGCGGGAAGACAGACAACCGGGGACACCCATTAGTCGGCCCGTGTCAAGTACGTGAACAAAAACGGTCAACGGCCCGCCCCTGCACGATGATCCCGCACGGTACATCCGGCCATTACCACGCTCACCGTAAAACGCGATCAGATACGATTTCTATCGCAAATATCGTGTCAGACTCCTTTTTCATTTTTCCTAAAATATATCCAGCAGGATGAAACAACGTTCCAAGAAAATGGTAGAAATAATGAAAATCCAACAATGGCTGATGCTCCAGATACAAAAAATATCAACATGCCAAACCCGTAATCTTCAGATAATTCAGCGGGGCTCGATACTCCTGAATATGAGATGTAAAGTGAGCTTAATATATGCACAATCAACCATGTCAATACCGCTGTAAGTGCACCGCTGATCACAATAGAAACCATCAATTTGATCGCATAAAAAGTATATTTTTTTAATTTCTCAATCATTTAAGACTTTCGTCGAGGGGTCAGCAGAAGGATCTCTGCTCTCAGATCACAGGACAACCGGGACAGACAAACAGACAACCGGGGATAGACCACGATTGCCATCCCCTTCCCCGCTTGCCCAGATTAAATAACACTCTTCTCTTCATTCATGTTCTTTCCATGATTCAAAGTCATTCGCCGCGTCCATCGCCGGGACATTCTGCTCAATCCCGCTCGGGTCAATCGTCAGGTTCAGAAAGCCGGCATTTTCCTCTTGATGGCTCCCGGTCAACGGCACGCCCGTGCTCGACGATCCCGCACTCTACCTCCGGCCATTACCACGCCTGTTGACCGAAATCATCCCGCCGGCACGCGCCGACATGCCGGCGCCCCATGTCCCCGGAACGTTGCGCTGATCTCCGCGAGCGTATTGACCGAGCGATTCGATGCGCCCGGACGCGCTGTCGGCGCCAACGGTTCACCCGCTTGCCGCCTCCGCCACGGCGGCTGAACCCAGCCGTCCCCTTGACCATCACCTCATCCGCTGCCCATAAATCGGGATCAGACGCTCATGGCGCTACGATAGCCTGTCGTCATTGCCAGCTCAATAAGATGTACCCTTCGATGAGGTCTATTGGTAGCCCATCGGTTGAGGAGGTAGAACGATGTGAGCGCGGCGACGAGTCGACTGCTAGAAAGCCTGCGACGACAGGCAATCAATCCAAGACATCAGTTTGCGCAAGGAAGTACAGGGGTGTTCTTGAAGGTCTTCCCGGCATCGAGGATGACCGGGGATCAAGGAAGCCTGTGGAACCTGGCGGGAACGTGTGTATTCAACGGCGACGACGCGGCGACTGTTCCTCGATCAAGTACTGGGGGAAGATCGTGCGTGCCAGGATGTGCTCTGACGCTTTCTGGCGGAGCGAATGGCGGAGGACAGGGAACCGATTGGTTTGAACACCGGGGCCTATTGTCAAGCCCGACAGCGTTTGTCATTGGCGGTGCCCGATCGACGGTACCGGGAGGTTGCCGAAGGACTGGCAGAGAAGCGGTCGAACGAGTGGTTGTGGGGTGGTCGGCGAGTGAAGCTCTTTGACGGAACGACGGTGTCGAAGCCGGATACGCCGCAGAACCCGCAAGAATTTCCGCAGAATTCCGAGCAAAATGAGGGACTGGGTTTTCCCATTGCGCGCCTTGACGCACGAATCAGTCTGGGGACCGGGGCGGTGAGGGGTCACACGGTTGTGGCCTGCGAAGGGCAAGGTACGGGCGAACAAACGCGGCGGCGGGGTTGGCTATCGGTACTGAAGCCTGGGGATATCTTGTTGGCGGATGCGCTGTTGGCCACGTGGTGGATAATTGCCGAGGCACGGGCGGCGGGGAGCGACATCGTGATGCCGCCGCACTCCTCGCCTTCGCCGAGCAATGGCCACGCTACCCGGCCGACGCCTGACCTGCCTGTTTTCGACCGTGCTCGGGGCGATTGCCACCCTCGTGCTCCCGGATCGTCCTGACCGAGTGGAACCACGTGCCAAGAAGCGAAGGCCGTCGCTCCCCCTGCTCTCCGCGCCCAGGAGGGCCGCTCGTGAGAAAGAACTGGCAAGACAAGCCATTGGAACGCTTAACGTGGCGTCTCAGGGTCTGTCCCCGTTTCCTCTCTTTCCGCATCGTGAAACTTGGCGGTTTGCCAAACCCCAAGTCTGGCAGGCTGCTAGTGCCGAAACGACGGCCACCTGGCCGACAACGGTGGCCACTCGACGGCGTCGAGCATGTTCTTGACGAACAACCCGAGCTCCGTATCGCCGGTGATTGCCAGTTCGCGGTTGAAGAACAGGGTGTCCGGATCTTCCTGTCGGGCCAGCAACTGCAGGTAGGCCGACAGGTTGGCGGCGAAGGCGAGATCGGGTTCGCGCTCGGGGCGGAAAACCGGCCGGAACAGGCCGTTGCGGAAAGTGAAGCAGGCTTCGCCGCCGCTATCGAGCACGCGGACAAGAAACAGCTTGTCTTCCAGTGTGCCGAGCTCGCTTTCCGGCAGCAGTTTCATCTTCAGCGCGGCGTTCAGGCCGGCGACCAGGGCCAGGGCGTGCGGCCACTGCGGCAGCTTCCGGCCGAGGCTGGCGACGAAGTTGGGGAGCTTGAATTTGGGAAGGGTGAAGTTGCCATTCATGGTCATGCTCCCTGGGTGGCGAGGGTTTGGCTGTGGTGTTGGCGGATGCCGGCATCGCCGAACCAGTAGCCGTCGACCAGACCGCTGCTGCTCCAGTTCCGCTTGTCGGCTGGGACCGGCCGCCCACGCCGGGCGGCGTCGAAAGCGGCAATGATTTCGTTCAGGGACTGCTTCTGCGGGCTGATGCGGACGATGTCGATGCCCATGGCGAGCATGTCGGGAATCTCGTGCAGCAGATTGTAGCTCTGCGCCGACAGGGTCTGAATGCCGTTGATGGTCAGGAAGTCTTGACCATCCCGCGTCTGCAGCGTCAGGCCCTCGGCATGGTCGAGGCATTTGAACTGGCAATCGTCCTTGTTCAGGTCGTAATGGCGGGCGGTGAAGCAACGCGCCGAAAAGGCGAGCGCCAGCTTCCCGAAGACGAAAACCTCGGTTTCAACGCCATCCGGCTTGTTCCGGTGCAGCGTTTCGATCAGCGTGCGGCTGGCCTCGAGCGGCGGCAGCCAGCGCTTCAGGCCGAAACGGGCGAAGGTGGCCAGCGTTTCCTCGTTGTAGATGTTGAGGTGCGGGCCGGCGACGAAGTCCTTGCCGGCAATGAGATTGACCGCGCCAAGATCGTTGGCTTCGACCTTGCAGCCGCGAATTTCACATAACTCGTTGATCAGGCGGCGCAGGGTCTTGAGGTCGCTTTCCGATTCGAGCAGGGCCTGGGCGGAAACGACGACCTCCTTGCCGGCATCGCTCAGATCGCGGGCCAGACCGATCCAGTCGGCAGTGCGCAATTGCTGGCGACGTGAGCAGACGACTTCGCCGACATAGATGATGTCGATGGCCGGGTTTTGCGCCATTTCGGCATAGAACTCCATGACTTCGGCTTTCGGCCAGAAGTAGAGCAAGGGTCCGAGTGACAGTTTCATGCGGTAATCCTTCAGCGCCATGGTCGGTTATAGGCGCCGAGCGTCGCCTGACTGCCCTCGGAAACCTTGGCCAGTTCGGCCTGCCACGACGGTTTGACATGGAAGCGATCGGTGCCGTTGGCGAGCGTATCGAGGGCGGCGCGCAGGGTGCGGGTGACCTGGGCAACATAGGTCGGGCTGCGCTGGCGACCTTCGACCTTGATCGCCTTGACGCCGATGCTGACGATCTCCGGCAGGATTTCCAGCACATTCAGGCTGGTCGGTTCTTCCAGCGCGTAGTAGGTCTCGCCCTGAACGTCGAAGCGTCCCTTGCACAGGGTCGGGTAGCCCGCCGGCTCATCGTCGCCGAAGCGATCGATGAGGATGCCGTTCAGGCGGGTTTCCATGGCACCCGGCTTTTTGTCCCACTTCACGTACTTGGCCGGTGAGCAGGCGCCGACCGTGTTGGGCGACTCACCGCAGGCGTAGGAGGAAAGCCAGCACCGCCCCTCGTTCATGACGCACAGGCTGCCGAAACCGAAGACCTCGATTTCGACGCTGGTGTTCCTGATGACGTGTTCGACCTGCGCCAGGGTCAGCACGCGGGGCAGTACGGCGCGGCGCACGCCAAATTCCCGCTGGCAGAAATTGATCGCCTCGTAACTGGTGGCTGAGCCCTGCACCGACAGATGCAGGCGTTGCTGCGGGTACTTCCTGCTCGCGTAGTCGAGCAGGCCGATATCGGCCAGGATGATGGCGTCGACGCCCTGGTCGACCGCGCCATCGACGGCCTGGTGCCAATCGGCGGTGCGTCCGGCCTGTGGAAAGGTGTTGATCGCCATCAGCACTTCACGGCCCTTGGCGTGGGCGTAGCGGATGCCTTCGGCCATGGCTTTGGCGTCGAAATTCAGGCCGGCGAAATTGCGGGCGTTGGTGTCGTTCTTGTAGCCGAGGTAGACGGCGTCGGCGCCGTTGTCGACGGCTGCCTTCAGGGCGGGAAGACTGCCGGCGGGACAGACGAGATCGGGCAGGGAGCTCATTGGCGGACTCCGGCATAACAAGTGCCGGAGTATAGCCAGACCAATTGACGGACCATTGATCCTCATCAAACCTTGGCAATGCGAGGATCAGAATTGACTGTGTTGGCTTCAATGGCGCTGGTTTGGCGCTGCTAAACTAACGTGGGCCGCCTGAAAAATCGAATGGTTCCGCGCTTCCTTGGCGCCGCGGGATTGGTTCCGCCGGTGCATGGAGGCGAACCATAGGCATGGGTGGCGACGCTCCGTGGTTCAACGACCTCTCGGCTCTCCAAAACGGCTCTCTTCCGGATGGACAGCTCGGCGGTAAGATTGGTCGATCGAACGGCATGGCCCCCAAGTAGGTGGGGCGACAACCGCAATGGTCGGCTCGTCGATCTGGAAAGTGACGTTCGCCAAGGACGGCACCCTCTACGGCGCCGACAGGAACTACGAACCGCTTTACGACCCCTTGTCCCGATGAGATATGCACGGTTAACGCGGAATGCCGCCGCCCGGATACCAAGCAAGTCGACTGCCTCGCCCGAGCGCCGAAGCGCCGGAGCGCCGAGGTCGTCGCCCACGAAGTCACGGCGTTGTCCCTGTCGAACGTCGACGCCCTGCGCCCGGCCGCCCGCCAGTACTGGATCACCGCCGCTGCCTCGGCAACGGTCCTGGATCAGGCGATGATTGAATCGGCCGGGTTTGCTGCGACGTTGGGGGCTGCCGCACCCGCGCTCATCGAAAGCGGCCGTGCCCAGTGGCACCGGCTTGCCGACTGGGTCGATCCCCGCTTCGACAAGGAAAAGAGTGTCCCGTCAGCCCAGGAGCCGATTTCAGTGCTTCCGACCGTCGCACGGGCACAATCCCGAAAGGTAAGCGTGTCCGACGCGGCATGCGACGGCTGCACGGCCAAGACCGAAATCAAGCTGCTCGGCAAGCGCATTGACACAACGCCGACGCCCGGGACCATGTCCAGACTGCAAGCCAGCCGGTGGTATTTGGAAAATTCGATGCGGCTGCGAGACCTCCTGAACGGTGCCGAATCTCTGGGCATGTCCATGCGCGGCAAGGCTTATCAGGCGTGGCAGACCTTGAACGACATGCAGGCAGCGGCGGTCCGGGATGCGCGCAGCGGAGGAAGCCGCGGCTTTCCGTGAAGCCATCCGGCTACCCGATTTCAAGCAACTGATTGCCGAATGGGCAGCAGATGGGTATACCGGCGCGGGCCTATACCGCAAAGTCTTCGACAAATTGTGCACCAAGACTTGCTTCGTTGCCGGCACACTCATTTGGACTGACAATGGCCGCGTCCCCATTGAGCAGATTCAAGTGGGTGACTTGGTGCTATCGAAGCCCGAGACCAACGACGGGCCGCAGGCTTATAAGCGGGTGGTGAAGACCTTCTATTTCGATGACCAGGAGGTGGAATTCGTCGAAGTAACGCGCGGTCATTGAGGCATGGGACCGGGTTTTGGCTGTACGGCGATCGTCGTGACCGGCGATCATCCGGTGTGGGCAAGAAAGGGTGGGGAAACGGACTGGCGCTAGCAGCCAATAAACCCGGTCGGGAGCACGAGTCAACTCGAGTTGCAGGATGGCGGCGTTTGCGAGGTGATAACCAACGAGTCCGTTTTGCAGTGTCATACGGAGGAAGGACAGCCGATAAAAGGTCTGGGGTTTGCTTCGGTGGTCGGAACTTCTGGGCTATCCATCGATTTCCGGAATGGATCACTCATCTGAGAATTAAGCGACTCAGGAACAACTACCGAGGGAGATTTCTCTTGTGATCACTACCGGACCCGCGTCTAAAAATTCACCGCCGAGGACTACCACACTTACTACGTCGGTGAATGGGGCATCTGGGTTCACAACGCGAATGACCTGTAGTGCCATTGGGTAGAGTAGAGAACAGGCTTTTCCTTCATTAGGCATAACCAAGCTGTTACCGCCCCTTTCGTCTGGCGGTGCCTCAATAGCCTTGCCATAGTCTGCTTCGCCTGCCCTCCCGCATCAAACCGTGCATGCGATTTGCCCGCACACGGCTTTCCGATGTTCTTCACGCCAAGGCATGCGCCGTTTTCCAGCATGACGTCATCGGAACTTGGTATAGCCCGTAGTTCGCATAAAGCTTCTGACTTGGAAATCGCAGTAGCGCGGTTCCCCGATCCTTGATCTTGTGGCGGTTCATCCAGTGCGTCCGCAGACGTTCTTCCGCCTGCGTTTTCACCTTGCCGAGCACCTTGCTGGAGTTTCGGTAGTGGAAATAGCCTACCCAGCC
>JAEUOJ010000161.1 GCA_016789495.1 Accumulibacter sp.
GTCGCGGGAAATGTCGCGCCAGGCATTCTGCTCCGCACCCATACCAGTCCAATCCAGATCCGGTACATGCAAGCGCACGTCGCGCGCTACGCGGGCCGGAACAAGATGCCGGAAATTCGCATTATCGCTCCGGGACGAGTATATCGCGTCGATTCCGATGCCACCCATTCGCCGATGTTCCATCAGGTCGAAGGACTCTGGATTGGCGAAAGTGTCAGCTTCGCCGATCTGAAAAGTGTACTCGGAGATTTTTTGCGTCGTTTTTTCGAGAGCGATGACCTGCAGGTACGTTTTCGCCCGTCCTTCTTCCCGTTTACCGAACCCTCGGCCGAAATCGACGTCGCCTTCAAGAGCGGGACGCTGAAAGGCCGTTGGCTGGAAATCGCCGGTTGCGGCATGGTGCACCCGAATGTCTTGCGACATGTCGCCATCGACCCTGAGAAATACCTGGGTTTCGCTTTCGGAATGGGCCCTGACCGTTTGTCGATGTTGCGTTACGGCATCAATGATCTGCGCTTGTTCTACGAGGGCGACCTCCGTTTTCTCCGGCAGTTTGTCTGAAAATTATCCAGAATGACTTGATCCGTAATGAAATTTTCTGAATCCTGGCTGCGCGGCTTCGTCAATCCGAGATGTGTCGGTGACGAGTTTTCGCACCTGTTGACCATGGCTGGCCTGGAAGTCGAGAGCGAGGAAAGCGTAGCTCCGGCTTTCGATCGTGTGATCGTCGCCCAGATTCTCGACGTCGACAAACACCCTGCGGCCGATCGTCTGCACGTCTGCCGTGTCGATCTGGGAGCGGGCGAAACAGCCCAAATCGTCTGCGGCGCGCCGAATGCCGCGCCAGGCAGAAAAGTACCGTGCGCGTTACCGGGAGCCCAATTGCCAGGCGGGATGACCATCAAAGTCGCCAAGGTTCGCGACGTCGCCTCCGCTGGCATGCTCTGCTCGGCCAAGGAATTGGGAATCAGCGAAGACGCCTCCGGCCTGTTGATTCTCGACGACGACGCGCCGGTCGGCGAGAACATTCGCACCTATCTCGATCTGGACGACCGGCTGCTGACACTCAAGCTGACGCCCAACCGCGCCGACTGCCTTTCACTTGAAGGCGTGGCGCGCGAGGTCGCCGCGCTGACCGGCGTCCCGGCACGTTACATCGAGGTCGCTGCCATCGAGCCGACGGTCGACAAACAACGACAAATTTTTCTCGAGGCGCCTGAGGCTTGCCCACTGTATTGCGGTCGAGTGATTAGCGGCGTCGATGCCCGCGCCGTGACGCCAGCCTGGATGCGCCAGCGCCTCGAACGTAGCGGATTACGCTCGATATCCGCGTTGGTCGATATCACCAACTACGTCATGCTGGAACTCGGACAGCCGCTGCATGCATTCGACAACTATCGCCTGAATGGCGCCATTCGAGTCCGTTTTGCCCGGCCGAATGAAGCCTTGCGTCTCTTGAATGAACAAACGCTGACCCTGCGCAACGATACCCTGGTGATCGCCGACGACGCCAATCCGCTGGCGCTGGCCGGGATCATGGGCGGAGCGGATAGCGGCATCACTCTCGACACCGACGAGCTGTTTCTCGAAGCGGCATTCTTCACCCCCAAGGCGGTGGCTGGTCGCGCGCGTCAGTACGGATTCGGTTCCGATGCCTCGCATCGTTTCGAGCGGGGTGTCGATTTCGGCGGTACGCTACGGGCGCTCGAACGGGCCAGCCGACTGATACTCGACATCTGCGGCGGCCGAGCCGGTCCGGTCTCCCAGGCGCAGGCCGTCCTGCCTGAACGCTTGCCGGTGCGCTTACGGCCGGCGCGAGTTGGCAAGATTCTCGGCATGCCGTTCTCCGTCGATCGCATCGCCGAGATCCTGACCCGGCTTGGCCTGTCATTTTGCCAAGACCAGGAAGAGTTCAAGATCACGCCTCCAACCTATCGCTTCGATATCGAAATCGAAGAAGATCTGGTGGAAGAAATCGCTCGTGTGCACGGATACGAAAACGTTCCCTCGCCGACGCCACAAGGTATGCTGAGCATGCTGCCGCGACCCGAGGCAAAACGGACACGATCCCACTTGCGACAGATGCTCGCCGACTACGGCTATCAGGAAGTCATCAATTTCGCATTTGTCGAAGAGGCCTGGGAAATCGATTTCACGGACAATCGACAGTTGATCCGGCTGAGCAACCCGATTGCCAGCCAGTTGAGCGTGCTACGGTCGACCTTGATCGGCGGGCTGGTGGCCAATGTGCTCACCAATCTCAAACGTCGGCAGACACGCGTGCGCCTTTTCGAAACCGGACGATGCTTCTACCGCGATACACCCGGGGAGCCGGTGGCCGGCTTCGCCCAACCCTGGCGGCTGGCGGCATTGGCTTACGGTCCCGCTTTACCCGAGCAGTGGGCACCGCCGGCCCGTAACGTCGATTTTTTCGATCTGAAGGGCGATCTCGAACGCCTGCTGACACCGAAAACACCGCGTTTTGAACACGCCACGCATCCGGCACTGCATCCCGGTCGCAGCGCGCGAGTGATCGTCGATGGCCGCAGTGTCGGCATGATCGGCGAACTCCATCCGCAATGGCAGCAGAAATATGAGCTGCCGTTGCCGCCGGCACTTTTCGAGCTTGATTTATCCTGCCTGCTCGAAGCGCGTCTGCCGGAATATGTCGAATTTTCGAAGCAACCGCGGGTAATTCGCGACTTGGCCATCGTCATTCCGCAAGCAATTGAATTGCAGACGATTTGTGATGGACTGCAAGCCAACCGTCCCGAACTGGTCCGTGAAATCACTTTGTTCGACGTCTACACCGGGCGAGGCGTCGAAACCGGCAAGAAAAGCCTTGCCTTCCGAATTGTGATGCAAGATACTCGAAAAACTTTGCTCGATGCCGAGGTCGATAAGGCTTTGGAGACGCTGACAACTTATTTACAAGAAACATTTACGGCGCAACTCCGCGTCTGAAGGGGATGCAATGACGCTTACCAAAGCAGAACTGGCCGATTTGCTGTTTGAACAGGTTGGCCTGAACAAACGGGAAGCCAAGGACATGGTCGAGGCTTTCTTTGAGGAAATTCGCAATGCGCTTGAAAGAGGCGATGGCGTCAAGCTGTCGGGTTTCGGCAATTTTCAGTTACGCGACAAACCGCAAAGACCGGGTCGTAATCCCAAGACCGGGGAAGAAATCCCGATCACGGCCCGCCGGGTGGTCACTTTTCATGCCAGCCAAAAATTGAAGGCTGAGGTGGAGCATGCTTACGATGGAAGCCAATCCTAAAGACTTCGGCACCGAACCGCTGCCACCGATTCCTGCGAAACGATATTTCACCATTGGCGAAGTCAGCGAGTTGTGCGGCGTCAAGCCGCATGTGCTGCGGTATTGGGAACAAGAATTCTCCCAACTTAAACCGGTGAAACGACGCGGCAATCGCCGTTACTATCAGCATCATGAAGTCCTGCTCGTCCGCCGCATCCGTGAATTGCTCTATAGTCAGGGATTTACCATCAGCGGCGCACGGAACCGCCTTGGTGATAGTCAAGGCCAAGACAAGTCTTCCGCAACCACACTCTCACCGGAAGTTCTGCGGGAAGATCTGATCACCATCGCCGAGATGCTGCGCGTTTGAATTATCCTGATCATTTCGCTTATAATGCTCGTTTTGTCGGGGCGTGGCGCAGCCTGGTAGCGCACTTGCATGGGGTGCAAGGGGTCCCGAGTTCGAATCCCGGCGCCCCGACCAGAAAATCAATGGACTAGGCCAGTTGGAACTGGCCTTTTTCTTTTGTGGGTCTGACTTCGCACCCCTTTTCTGCCGCAAGATTGTCTGTCCTGACGCGCTCACTGCCAGTGACAATCAACAGATCGGTTGAATCAATCCGTTAGCCGCTCGATGGCCCGAAGAGGCGAATAGCGTACTATTCTGAAAACGGCTGTTGATTACGCGCTAAGATCGGTGACGGCCATTTTTTATGACTTTGGCGGTGGACTTCTCTGCCGCCGCTGACCCATTGAAAATAATGCCCAATTTCTCGAATCCATCGGAAATCGCCCGCGAAACCTTACGCCAGCTGGCAATCAAAAGACTGTCGCCTTCGCCCGAAAATTACCGGGCGATTTACCACGAGATCGCCGGTACCACAACCGAAGCTGGCGAGACGTTTCCTGAACGCGAATTTGCCGCCTTGCTGGCCGCGCTTCCCAAGCAATCCGCGGCGCAACTGCGCATTGTCAAACGTTTTGAATCCGCATTGAAAGCCAAAAACTGGCAAGACTGCCAAGCCGGCCTCAACGGACTGGTCAACCAATGGGGACAGGAGCAGGAAACGCCTTGGGGGGAGTTGTTTGGTGAATTCCTTCGCCAGTGGGAAAGCAAGCAGCCCGGGCTGACTATCGCACGTAAACGCGATGCTTTCGATCACGTTTTGACGGGGAGCGCCAGCAACGAATCGCTTTTTTCAAGACTACAGGGACTGATCAAATCCTGGGCACAGAATGTCGCTGCTAGCGACGACATTCCCCTGACCGACGGCAAAGCGCCGCCGGTTGATTCGACGGCCGTGCCTGCCTCGACGGACACCGGGCCGGAAGCTGTCCCCGTTAACGCGGAAGAAAAGCGCTTGGCTGGCGAATTGCGGGACTTGTTCGGCTACACCCTGGAGACACTGATTGCTGGTTCGTTTACCGACGAGCCTGAGATAGCTGGTGATTCCCGTCGTTTGGCGCACCAGGCGCGCACCGCGACCTCGCGCGCTTCGGTTGACGGACTGCAGAATGGCCTCAAACGCCTGGCTTTCCGGCTCGAGTTATTGACCGAGGATCGTGCCGAACTGCGCAACAATTTGCTTAATCTATTGCGCTTGCTGATCGCCAACGTCGGTGAACTGGTCAGTGACGACCACTGGCTACAGGGCCAGATCGCCATCGTCAGTGACATCGTCGCCGCGCCACTCAGTCTGCGTTCCTTGGGCGACGCCGAGACCCGCCTGAAGGAAGTGATCTTCAAGCAAAGTCAGTTGAAACAGAATCTGACCGATGCCAAGGAAAGTCTGAAGCACATGCTCGCCGAGTTCGTCGATCATCTTGCCGAGTTCGCCGACAGCACCTCGGAGTACCACGACAAAATTGAAGTCTGTGCCGAGAAAATCAACCAGGCCGAAAACATCGCCGAGTTGAAGGATGTTCTTGATGAAGTGATTCGCGAAACGCAGCAAATCCAGCGTAACACCCAGCGTTCCCGGGACGATTTGCAAGCCGCCAAACGGCGAGTGGACGAAGCCGAGAAACGGATTGACGAATTGCAGTCCGAACTGGACAAGGCGAGCCTGCTGGTGCGCCACGACCAGTTGACCGGTGCTCTCAACCGTCGTGGACTGGAAGAAGCGATGGACAAGGAAGTGGCACGATCTCGGCGGCGGCGGGCGGTACTGTGTGTGGCCATGCTCGATATCGACAATTTCAAGAAACTTAACGATTCGCTCGGCCATGATGCCGGCGATGCGGCTTTGATTCATTTGGCCACTGTCATCCGCGAGAGCATGCGTCCGCATGATACCGTGGCCCGCTTTGGTGGCGAGGAATTCATTCTGCTGTTGCCGGATACGACCCTGGACGACGCGCAGACCGCGTTGACCCGCTTGCAGCGCGAACTGACCCGGCGGATTTTCATGCACAACAACAACCGCCAGTTGATCACTTTCAGCGCCGGGGTCACCGATTTCCGTGCGGACGACAGTCAAACGTCGGTCACCAAACGGGCCGACGAGGCGATGTACGCGGCCAAGCAGGCTGGCAAGAACCGCGTCTGCGTTGCCTGAGCCAAGCGATCAGGGTTTCACTCCGCCGCCACGGCGTTCGCCAAATGACGCAGGACTTCGCCGGCGGCCAATAGACCGAAGGTCGCCGTCACACAGGCCGACGATCCGAAACCGGCGCATTGCAAACCGCCGGCGGGTATACCACAATGGTCGGTCGGTGTCGGATAACGCAGCGGTTCAGTGGAAAAAACCGCCGGCACCCCGAATTTTTTCTTGGCTTCGCGGCTGAAAGCGTGTTCTTTGCGCAACCGGGAGCGCACTTTCGACAGCAAGGGATCCTGGATGGTGAATGCCAGATCGGCGATCCGGATCCGGGTCGGATCGATTTGCCCACCTGCTCCGCCAGCGGTGATCAACGGCAAGCTACGCCGTTTGGCGCAGGCGATCATCGCCACTTTGCTGCGCACTTGATCGGTCGCATCGATCAAATGATCAAAGCCAACGGCGAAGAGTGTCTCGACGTTTTCCGGTGTGACGAAATCATCGATTTCCTCGACCAGACACTTGGGATTGATCGACCGGATCCGCTGGGCCATGGCCGTGACCTTGGCCTTGCCGAATTCGCCATCACAGGCATGAATCTGCCGATTGACGTTCGACTCGGCAACGATATCCAGGTCGATCAGGGTCAGTCGGCCGATGGCCGAACGTGCCAATGCCTCGGCAGCCCACGAGCCAACGCCACCGATACCGACCACTGCCACGTGCGCGGTCTCGAATCGTCGCCAAGCCGCCTCGCCATAGAGACGGCCGATACCGCCGAAACGGCGCTGCAGATCGGCCGCTTCGTCGATCATCAACCCGCTTCCAGCGAACGACGGATCACCTGATTGAACGGTTCGATCCATTCGGCGGCGAATTGCCGATCGCAAGCGTTGATCTCGGCAATCGCCCGCAGCACCGAGCGGTTACGACCGCGATCGATATGCTTGAGCATCACGGCTTCGAAGGCGTCAATAATGGCCAGCACCTTGGCGCCGGGACAGATCCGTGGGCCGTCGAGCCCTTCCGGATAGCCGCAGCCGTCCGGCATTTCATGATGCTGCGCGACCATCTCGGCGGCGGCCGACCAGCCGTCGATTCGCGTCAGCAAACCCGCCGCGTACGCCGGATGGGCACGAAGAGGCTCCTTTTCCTTGTCGGTCATCACCACCGCCTTCAGCCAGTTCGACTCGGGGAGAAACATCATCCCGATATCGTGCATATAAACCGCCGCTTCCAATTGCCGGTTGTCGATCACCGAGCCGGCAAATTGATTGGTTTCTTTGGCCAGTCTGAGGATGCGCATCGTCCGCCCCTTGAACAGCGGTGAGCGCGCTTCCAGTTGCTGGGCCAACGACTGGAAAAACCGTAGGTCGTCGGTGACAGGCGAAGGCGCCCCATGTACCGATGAAACCCTGCGCCGTCCACGTAACGGCCCGCTGACCACTGGCCGGAAACCGGTCACCGCTTCGATGATTTCCGACACCTGCTCGTCGACGTTATCCGTCGACGCCTGTGCCAATTCTTCCAGGCCCTCCACCAGCGCTATCAGTTGCAAACCGTCAAGAGAGTCGCCGCGAGCCAATCGCGCCGTCGCCAATTCGAGCCGGTCGATGGCCAACAGGATTACTTCGGCAATCGGGTCGGTGAATGGAAAATCGTTACTGCGCACCCGGGCCAGGATGGTTTCGATCGGATGGACCACCGCGATGGCCAGTTCGACCTTGCACAGCGCCGCGTCGCCCTTGATGTTGTGCAGAGCCCGGAACAGGCTGCCGATCAGTTCCCGTTCCCTAGGCGAATTCCTGAGCTGGGCCACATCGCGCTCGATGGCCGGCGCGTAGTCTCGCAGCGCCTCGATGAAATCCCGCAGGCTCTCGTTATCGGCAATTTCCGGCGTGTCCAGTGTCGCGGTACTCATGGTAAAACCTTCGATCTATCACCTGCATTGAGTGTAGTCGACGCAACCGAAGCTCGTAGAGCCCGCCAATCGCCCGTAGTGCGGCGCAGCGATTCCTGGGCAACAGCCCCGGCATGGCATCGGCATCGAAAGCCACGCCGACAGGAGGTCCGCAATTTCGAACACCTCGCGATCCTCTGCAAACTGAAAAGACAGCATTCGCCAATCGGCGGTAAATCGTCAGTAAATTAGCAGCTAGAATCAGGAAAGACAGGTCGCATGCAATCTACGTTTTGTCGGACGAAAAACCGGGAGAAGCCCACTTTTTTGGCGGAGCGCGCCATGCCGGTCATGAACGGCACGTGTGATCGGTGACACAGCCAGGAAAACTGGCGGCGAAGTGATCGATCCATTCGCGCGCGGCCGCCTCCCCGTCAAGCAAGCGTCCCTCTTTGCGCAGCACTTCCTGACGGTAATGCTCGATGTGACAAACCTGTTCGATCATCCGCACCGCAAATTCGTCGTCGGATTCGGTGAAGCGAATCCCCACCTCGCAATCCGTGCCTTGCGTACGGCACCAGACAACCGCCCCCGACGCGCTGAACGGCGGTTGCACCAAGGGGATCGTCACCCGGACCCGTGCGCCGACCGGCAAGGGCTGTTCGCAGCGGCAGGCGAGTCCGCCGCGACTGACGTCCTTCAGTCGGCGTGCCGACACCGGTCGTGAGTCGGCCGGATCGATTTCGATCGGAATATCGGCCGGATGGCGAATGAAGCCCCGCGCCAGCAACTGTGTCGCATTCATCGTGCCCCTCCAAATCCTCGACAAATTCGATGAATCATCGTCGAACCGGCGTCGGTGCCGTCTCCGCCTTTGCGCCGGGGGGCCATGACGATCATCCCGGGCAATGGCCTCTCCGGCAGCGCCGTACTCCCGTTGCTCAGTTCTTCGGCAAGCGGCCCAACAGGAAAAATTCGTCGTTCGGTCGCATCGAAGTCATGTTGGCCAAGCGATTGGACATCGCAAAAAAAGCCGCCACCGCCCCGATATCCCAGATATCGTCATCGGTGAAACCCTGCTCGCGCAAGGTCGCGAAGTCCGCCTCACCGACTTCGGCCGAGCGCAGCGACACTTTCAACGCGAAGTCGAGCATCGCTTTCTGTCGATCGGTCAGGTCGGCCTTGCGGTAATTCACCGCCACTTGGTCGGCAAGCAACGGGTTACGCGCGCGGATGCGCAGAATCGCCCCATGCGCGACCACGCAGTACTGACATTGATTGACGCCGCTGGTGGCGACGACGATCATTTCCCGTTCTGCTTTGCTCAGACCGCTCGATTTTTCCATCAACGCATCGTGGTAGTCGAAAAATGCCCGGAATTCGGCCGGTCGATGCGCCAGCGTGAGAAAGACGTTGGGAACGAATCCCGATTTTTCCTGGACGGCAAGAATGCGTTCGCGTACGTCCGGTGGCAAGTCCTGCAGATCGGGGACGGGAAATCGACTGATCGGTGGCTTCATGGCAAGTTTGGCTCACGTTGAAAGAGGTTGAAAGGCGCGTCCTTTCGCTACTGGGCTCGGGCAGACCGGACCTATGCGTCAATCGTCCGCATGACTAAAGCGGTGCGATGGCCGACTTTGCCGACTCGGCTCGCGTCGCCGCCAAGTCGGGCTCCGCAGCGTAAAATCAACCAACTGACCCCTCGTCCGATGGTCAACATAACGACTGGTCGTGGCATCATACACAAACCCGACAGAATCTTGAGGAATGAATCGTGAACCTGACCAACGACTTCGACAGTCTCTTTCCCGCCATGCCGTTCAATCGCCGCCAGTTCATTGTTTCCTCGCTGGGTGCTGGCTTTGCCCTCGCCGTCCAGCCGATTGCGGCACAAACGGCGATCACCACTGATAGTGCCGGCCTGCTGGCCGGAGAGATCAAGATTCCAGCCGCTGGCGGCGACATGCCTGCCTACCGCGCCCAGCCAACGACCGGCGCCACCTACCCGGTGATCCTGGTGGTGCAGGAAATTTTCGGTGTCCATGACTATATCAAGGATATTTGCCGTCGCCTCGCCAAGCTCGGTTATCTGGCGATTGCTCCGGAACTATACGCTCGGCAAGGCGACCCGCGTCAATACACTGAAATTCAAGCGATCCTCAGCCAAATCGTCGCCAAGGTGCCCGACGCGCAGGTGATGGCCGACCTGGACGCCTGCGTCGCGTGGGCCAAAGAGCATGGGGGCAACACCGATCGGCTGGGGGTCACTGGCTTTTGCTGGGGCGGACGAATCACATGGCTTTATTCGGCCCACAATCCGAAGGTCAAGGCCGGTGTCGCCTGGTACGGGCGACTGGTCGGTCAGAACAACGAACTGACCCCCAGACAACCGCTCGATCTCGCCGGCAAACTGCACGGTCCAGTGCTCGGCCTTTATGGTGGCGCCGACCAGGGCATTCCGTTGGAAACGGTCAAGGAGATGCGCCAGGCGTTGGTTATGGCAGCCAATCGCGCCAGCAAGAGTTCGACGATCCATGTATACGACAACACCCCGCACGCTTTCCATGCCGACTACCGCCCGAGCTACCGCCCAGCAGAGGCGGAGGATGGCTGGCGCCGGCTGCAACAATGGTTCAAGCAGCACGGAGTCTGATAAATCGGCGATGTCCGGCCCGTTGCCAGGCACGCGCAAGATGCTTGACTGAGTGTCCGGCTATCCAGGCATCACTTTCGCTGGTGTGTGGCGCCGAAAGCGGCATGAAGGCGCATCGGCAGTTCGCGAGCGGCCGTCATTTCATCGACCGGGCATGACAATCAGCCGATACTGAAGCACAAATATTTGATTTCCAGATATTCGTCGAGACCGTATCGGGAACCTTCGCGCCCGATTCCGGACTGCTTGATGCCACCAAACGGGGCGACTTCGTTCGAGATCAGTCCGGTATTGATGCCGACCATGCCGTACTCCAGCGCTTCGCCGACCCGCCAGCAACGCGCGACGTCGCGCGTGTAGAAGTAGGCCGCCAGGCCGAATTCGGTATCGTTCGCCAAGCGGATCGCTTCGGCTTCATCGCTGAAGCGGAAAACCGGCGCCACCGGTCCGAAAGTTTCTTCGCGGGCAATGCGCATCGACGGTGTGACCTCGGCCAGTACCGTCGGTTCGAAGAACTGACCGCCCAGCGCGTGAACCTTGCCACCGACGACCAGTCGCGCTCCACCAGCCAAGGCATCGGCGATATGGGCTTCGACCTTGCGCACGGCCGCGGCATCGATTAGAGGTCCTTGCATGACCCCTTCCGCGGTGCCCGGACCCACCGACAAGCGCTGTACCCGCTGCGCCAGTTTTTCGACGAATCGTTCATAGATGCCATCCTGGACCAGCAGACGATTGGCGCAAACGCAGGTCTGGCCGGTATTGCGATACTTGGCGACAATCGCACCATCGACGGCCGCGTCCAGGTCGGCGTCGTCGAAAACGATGAATGGTGCGTTGCCGCCCAGTTCGAGCGACAGTTTTTTGACCGTCGGCGCGCATTGGGACATCAGCAGCCGGCCGATTTCGGTCGAACCGGTGAACGACAGTTTACGCACCAGCGGACTGGCGGTCAGCACGCCGCCAATGGCCACCGGATCGCCGGTCAGCACGTTGAACACGCCCGCCGGCAGACCGGCCGCCGCCGCCAGTTCGGCCAGTGCCAAGGCGGTCAGCGGTGTCTGTTCGGCCGGCTTGACGATCACCGTGCAACCTGCGGCCAAAGCCGGTGCCACCTTGCGGGTAATCATCGCCAGCGGGAAGTTCCATGGAGTGATCGCCGCGCAGACCCCGACGGGCTGGCGTAAGGTCAGCAGTCGTCGGTCACCGGCAGGCGACGGAATGTGTTCGCCGTAAGCGCGTTTGCCTTCCTCGGCGAACCAGTCGACGAACGAAGCGCCGTAGCCAACTTCACCACGTGCTTCGGCCAACGGTTTGCCGCATTCAGCGGTGATCAATCGCGCCAAATCCTCGCTTTCGGCGAGGATCAATTCATACCAGCGGCGCAACACCAGTGACCGCTCCTTGGCCGTTTTCGCCTGCCATGCCGGTAAACTCTGCGTGGCGGCGTCTATCGCCCGTTCGGTCTCGGCGGCCCCGAGCAACGGTACTTCGGTGATCAAGCGTCCGTTCGCCGGGTCCCTCACCGGCATCGTTCGCCGATCGTCGGCGACGACCCAAAGTCCGTCAAGGTAGGCGTTTGACCGTAGCAGGCGCAGTTCGGCGAATGGCATGTCAATTTCCCGGCGAGAGTAAAAAAAGTCCAGTTTATACTGTCGAACATGCGAGTCCAGACTTTCCTTGCCGTTCTCCTGGCGCTGACGCTGGTGGGCTGCGGCAGCACGCCGAAATCCGACCGTACGCTGGCGGAACGACCGGTCAGCACTCCGAAGGGGAATGATGTTGTGCTGTTCGCGCTTGGTCTAATCGACACCGGCTACCGTTTCGGCGGCAAGAATCCCGAAGCCGGCCTCGACTGCAGCGGCATGGTCACTTATATCTACAGCCGCGCGGCGGGTGTCAAAATTCCCGGCAGCGCCGCCGACATCGCCAAGCGCGGTCGTCCAGTCGCCCGCGAACACCTGAGGCCAGGCGACCTGGTGTTCTTCAATACCCGCAACTTCCCTGCCTCGCACGTCGGCATCTATATCGGCGACGACCGTTTCGTTCATGCGCCCTCATCACAGGGACGAGTGCGCATCGACCGTCTGGGCAACGGTTACTTCGCCCAACGCTTCGAAATGGCGCGCGCCTATTTCGACTAGTGTAGTGTTCGACTCTTGTGGGAACTTAACCGCATCTTCCGACTCCGATGCTTTACTTTGGTTTGAATTGGAGTGAGCAGGTGCGAGTTGCCCGGACGGTTGAGTTGACGGAGGAGCAGGAAAGCGAGCTGAAGAA
>JAEUOJ010000162.1 GCA_016789495.1 Accumulibacter sp.
TGGTATACACGCTATCTTGAGGGGGTAGTGACTTCGGTCGTATGAGTTCGAGTCTCATCGTCGGCACCAGGTGGAATCATCCAGCGTGGGGTTCGCGGCGGATGGTTGCTATTTGTGCTGTCTGATATGAAGCGCTAGTGGGGCAGGTCATGCTGGAAGGTTATTTCCCGGTCTTCGTCTTCATTCTTGTCGGTGTGGCATTCGGTTTCGCGCCAGTGATCACCGGCATGGTCGTCGCTCCGCATCGTCCTGATAGCGAAAAACTTTCTCCCTACGAGTGCGGGTTCGAAGCGTTCGAAGATGCGCGCATGAAGTTCGATGTGCGCTACTACTGGATTGCCATCATCTTCATTCTGTTCGATCTCGAGGTGGCATTCCTGTTGCCCTGGGCGACGATCTTCAAGGAGATTGTCAATACCGAATCGCTTCGCTGGTTTGGCTTCCTCGAAATGTTGGTATTCATTGCCATCCTGGTTGTCGGATATGTGTATGCCTGGGCCAAGGGTGCCCTTGATTGGGAGTGAGCGATGGGTATCGAAGGCATTCTTCAGGAAGGTTTCATCACAACCACAGCCGACAAGCTGATCAATTATGTACGAACCGGCTCCTTGTGGCCGATGAGTTTCGGCTTGGCTTGTTGTGCCATTGAAATGATTCACGCGGGTTGCTCGCGTTACGATCTTGACCGTTTCGGAATTGTTTTCCGCCCGAGTCCTCGCCAGTCCGATGTGATGGTCGTCGCTGGTACGCTGACCAACAAGATGGCTCCGGCAATGCGCAAGGTCTATGACCAGATGGCCGAGCCGCGTTGGGTGGTCTCGATGGGTTCCTGCGCCAATGGCGGTGGCTATTACCACTATTCCTACTCGGTGGTCCGAGGGTGCGATCGGATCGTTCCTGTCGATATCTATGTGCCAGGTTGCCCGCCGACTGCCGAAGCTCTGATTTACGGTTTGATTCAGTTGCAAAACAAGATCCGCCGTACAAATACCATCGCCCGCTGAAATATCTCAAAACCATCCGAGAGTGAGCCATGTCCGCCACGCTGGAAGCGCTTAGCCAGATCCTGCACAAGCATCTCGGTGATCGATTAAGGTCCCTGAAAATTGCCCACGATGAAGTGACGATCGAGGTGGACGCAGCCGATTACCTTTCCGTAATGCAGACCCTGCGCCGCGAACGAGAATTGGGTTTTGAAGAGCTGATCGATCTTTGCGGTGTTGATTACTCCGCCTATGGTAACGTTCCGCGCCAAACCAGACGATTTGCGGCCGTCAGCCATCTTTTGTCGATCGCCAATAACTGGCGGCTGCGTGTGCGTTGTTTTTGTGACGATGACGCTTTTCCGTCTGTGCCGTCCGTAACTTCGATTTGGAATGTCGCCGATTGGTTCGAGCGTGAAGCATTCGATCTGTTTGGCATTGTCTTCCCTGGTCATCACGATCTGCGGCGGATTTTGACTGACTACGGTTTTATCGGGCATCCATTCCGCAAAGACTTTCCGCTTTCGGGGTACGTTGAAATGCGTTATGACCCCGAGCAGCAGCGCGTGGTCTACCAGCCGGTGACCATCGAGCCGCGTGAAACCACGCCGCGAATCGTCCGCGAAGCGACTTACGGGAAAGCCGAAAATGCCTGAGTTGCGCAATTTCACCTTGAATTTTGGTCCACAACACCCCGCTGCTCACGGGGTGCTGAGGATGGTTCTCGAACTCGACGGCGAGGTGGTCATTCGTGCCGACCCGCATATTGGCCTGCTCCATCGCGCGACCGAAAAACTTGCGGAAAATAAAACATGGATTCAGTCGGTTCCTTACATGGACCGTCTTGACTACATGTCGATGATGTGCAATGAGCATGCGTATTGCATGGCCATCGAAAGGCTGCTCGGGATTGATGTGCCGATTCGTGCTCAGTACATTCGGGTGATGTTCGACGAGATTACCCGCATTCTCAATCATCTGTTGTGGGTGGGCTGTCACGGCCTGGATGTCGGTGCGATGACCATGGTCCTGTACGCCTTCCGCGAGCGCGAGGATTTGGTTGATGCATACGAGGCGGTATCCGGCGCCCGGATGCACGCCGCTTATTACCGGCCCGGCGGAGTTTATCGCGATCTGCCTGATCGCATGGCTCAGTATCGGGAGTCGCAATGGAAAAGTGCTGCGCAAATCAAACCGTTCAATGATCGTCGTAGTGGCAGTCTGCTTGATTTTCTCGATGATTTTGCTTCGCGTTTTCCCAAGCTGCTTGATGAGTACGAAACGTTGCTGACCGATAATCGAATCTGGAAACAACGACTGGTCGATGTCGGTGTGGTTTCGCCAGAGCGAGCATTGCAGCGCGGGTTCACTGGGCCGATGTTGCGCGGCTCGGGTATCGCCTGGGATTTGCGTAAAAAGCAGCCTTATGAAGTCTATGATCGTCTCGATTTCGATATTCCGGTAGGAGTCAATGGGGATTCCTATGACCGATATCTGGTACGTATGGAAGAAATGCGTCAATCCAATCGCATCCTTCAGCAATGTATCGATTGGTTGAGAAAAAATCCGGGGTCGGTGATGTCCGACAACCATAAGGTTGCGGCGCCCAGTCGCGAGGCGATGAAAACGAACATGGAAGAGTTGATTCATCACTTCAAGCTGTGTACCGAAGGCATTCATGTTCCGGAAGGGGAAGTATATTCGGCGGTCGAGCATCCGAAGGGTGAGTTTGGCATTTATCTGATATCCGATGGCGCCAACAAGCCCTACCGTCTGAAAATTCGCCCGCCGGGATATGTCCATCTGTCAGCAATGAACGAGATGGCATCGGGCCACATGATTGCTGATGTGGTGACCATTATCGGCTCTCAAGACGTGGTTTTTGGGGAGATTGACCGCTGATGCTCTCTGCAGAATCCCTACAGCGAATCGATCGCGAAATTGCCAAATATCCTGCCGACCAGAGACAGTCGGCCGTGATGGCGGCGCTGGCGATTGCTCAGGAAGAAAAAGGTTGGCTACCCGGTGAAGCCATCGAGTTCGTCGCCGAGTATTTGGGAATGCCGCCGATAGCCGCCTTCGAAGTGGCGACCTTCTACAACATGTACGACCTTCGGCCGGTTGGAAAATACAAGGTGACGGTTTGCACCAACTTGCCGTGCATGCTTTCCGGTGGGGTCGACGCTGGCGAGTATTTGAAGAAAAAATTGGGGATCGACTACAACGAGACCACTGCTGATGGCCTGATCACCCTCAAGGAAGGGGAGTGCATGGGGGCTTGCGGCGATGCTCCAGTAATGATTGTCAATAATCGACGGATGTGCAGTTGGATGAATCCCGAGCAAATCGACAAACTTTTGGCGGAGCTCAAGTAATGGCGATCCTTGGTGCAATCAATCCGATGCTCACCGCCGGCCTCGATGGCGACAAGGCTTGGCATTTGGCCGATTACGTCAAGCGTGGCGGATATGCCGCGCTGCGTCGAATTCTCGAACAGAAGATAGCGCAGGGCGATGTCATCAATGAGGTGAAGAAGTCCGTCCTGCGCGGGCGGGGTGGGGCGGGTTTTCCGACGGGTCTCAAGTGGAGCTTCATGCCACGCTCGTTTCCCGGAGACAAATACGTCGTTTGCAATTCCGACGAAGGTGAGCCTGGAACATTCAAGGATCGCGATATTTTGCGCTATGACCCCCATTCGGTCATTGAAGGGATGATCATTGCCGCATATGCCATGGGTGCCGGACGCGGGTATAACTACATTCATGGTGAAGTCTGGGACATTTATCAACGTTTCGAAGAGGCATTGGCCGAAGCGCGCGCAGCAGGACTGATTGGTAAGGATATTCTGGGTTCTGGATTCGATTTCGAGCTTTTTGCACACCATGGCTACGGTGCGTACATTTGTGGCGAAGAAACTGCGCTCCTCGAATCGATCGAGGGTAAAAAAGGACAGCCGCGGTTCAAGCCGCCTTTCCCGGCGTCCTTTGGACTGTACGGCAAGCCAACGACGATCAACAACACCGAAACTTTCGCTTCGATTCCATACATCATCAATCTGGGCGGCGAAAGCTATTTGAATGCGGGCAAACCCAATAACGGCGGTACCAAGCTATTTTCCGTTTCAGGCCATGTCAATCGTCCCGGTAATTACGAGATACCTTTGGGTACGCCGTTTGCCTCGCTTCTGGAGATGGCTGGCGGCATGCGCGGTGGACGCAAGCTGAAAGCGTGTATCCCGGGTGGCTCGTCGGCGCCGGTGGTGCCGGCAGCGCAGATGATGGACTGTACGATGGATTATGACTCGATCAGCAAGGCGGGTTCGATGCTGGGCTCGGGGGCAGTCATTGTCATGGACGAAACCACTTGCATGGTGCGCGCACTGGAACGTCTGTCATTTTTTTACTACGAAGAGTCGTGCGGACAATGCACGCCGTGCCGCGAGGGGACGAATTGGTTGTACAAAATCGTTCATCGGATCGAGCATGGTCAAGGACGCCCAGACGACCTGGATCTGCTGGGTAGCGTGACGACCAATATCATGGGCCGGACGATATGCGCTCTGGGTGATGCCGCTTCGATGCCGGTGCAAAGTTTCATCAAGCATTTTCGCGACGAGTTCGCGTACCACATCGATAACAAGAAGTGCCTTGTGCCCGTTGATGTCCAGCGTGCCGGCAGTGGCTTCTTTACGGCAACGGTTTAAGGTACGAGACGATGGAAATCGAAATTGACGGCAAAATTGCGGATGTGCCCGATGGCAGCACAATCATGGATGCCGCGCAGCAGTTAGGCACCTACATTCCGCATTTCTGCTATCACAAAAAGCTTTCAATCGCTGCCAACTGTCGGATGTGCTTGGTGCAGGTCGAAAAGGCGCCAAAGCCGATGCCAGCCTGCGCCACGCCAGTGACCAACGGGATGAAAGTGTTCACCCATTCTGATCTTGCCATCAAGGCCCAGAAGGGTGTGATGGAATTCCTGCTGATCAATCACCCATTGGACTGCCCGATCTGTGATCAGGGAGGTGAGTGCCAATTGCAGGATTTGGCCGTGGGTTATGGCGGAGCTAGATCGCGTTTTCAAGAAGACAAACGGATCGTTTTCTACAAGGAGGTCGGTCCGCTGATCTCGATGAAAGAAATGGCGCGTTGCATTCACTGTACGCGTTGCGTGCGTTTCGGTCAGGAGATTGCCGGGTTGATGGAACTCGGAATGGCCAATCGCAACATGCATTCCGAGATCACTACTTTTCTTGGGCGGTCGATCGACTCGGAGCTTTCGGGCAACATGATCGATCTTTGCCCGGTCGGCGCCCTGACTTCGAAACCGTTTCGGTATTCGGCGCGCAGTTGGGAGTTGGCGCGGCGCAAGTCGGTCAGCCCTCATGACAGCCTCGGCGCAAACCTGACGGTACAGATCAAGAATAACGTCGTCATGCGCGTTCTGCCGCGCGAGAATGAGGATGTCAACGAGTGTTGGATTTCGGACAAGGACCGTTTTTCCTATGAATCGTTGAACTCGCCGGCTCGTTTGACGAAGCCGATGATCCGCATTGACGGCGCGCTGCGCGAGGTAGAATGGAACGTCGCGCTCGATTACGTGACTCATGGTTTGAAGGATGTCATCGCCACCCACGGTGGTGAATCAATCGCCGCTTTGGCTTCGCCGCATTCGACCCTGGAAGAGCTTTATCTATTACAGAAGCTGACTCGCGGTCTCGGCTCCGGCAATGTCGATTTTCGACCGCGGCGCCGCGATTTTTCGTCGGACGGACATCTGGCGGGAATTCCTTGGCTAGGACGCAAGCTTTCTGAAATTAACGATCTCGATGCGGCGCTGGTGGTCGGCAGCTTCTTGCGCAAGGACCACCCACTATTCGCGCAACGTTTGCGCCAACTGACGCGGAAGTGGGGCAAGGTCAGTCTCCTGTCAGTTGCCGCTGACGATCAACTGATGAATCTGCATGCGAGTCGGGCAGTCAGTCCGGCGGAATTGCCCATGGCTTTGGCGTCAGTGCTCAAAGCCGCCGCCCAGTTGAAACAGGCGGTGATTCCTGCTGGACTAGAAACAGTTGAACCGTGTGAAATCAGTCAGGCGATCGCCAGAACTCTCGTCGAAGGAGAAAAAGGCGCCATTTTTCTTGGCAATGTGGCCGAACAAAATCCACAAGCGGCCGAGTTGCACGCCTTGGCGCTTGAACTGGCCAAGCTGACGGGCGCGACCTGCGGTTTTATTGGCGAAGCGGCCAACAGCGTCGGAGGGTATGTCGCCAAAGCGCTGCCAACGAAGCTGAATGCCCGCGAAATGTTCGACCAGCCGCGGAAAGCGTATTTCTTGCTCGGCGTGGAGCCGGAACTCGATTGCCATGATCCGCAAGGCGCGGTGAGCGCTCTCAAAGCGGCGTCTCTGGTCGTGCTGATGACCCCTTTCAGCGATCTTGCTGCGTGTGAATATGCCGATGCTTTGTTGCCGATAACACCATTCACCGAGACTGCCGGCACATTTGTGAATTGCGAGGGGCGTGTTCAGAGTTTTCGTGGGCTGGTACGTCCGTTTGGAGAAGCTCGGCCGGCTTGGAAAATAATCCGCGTTTTAGGCAACTTGCTTGATCTTTCTGGATTCGATTACGAATCGAGTGAGCAAGTGCGTGGCGAGATGGTGCCTGAGGCTGAGGAATTTGTTGGTGGTTTAAGCAATTCCCTGCGTGATATTTCCTGGTCGATGGCTGCGCCAAAGAATGGCGGCTTGCAGCGCATTGCCGACGTTCCGATCCATTTCGCCGATCCATTGGCCAGACGGTCGCCGTCGTTACAGAAGACACGCGACTCAGCAGTGCCGACCGCTCGCATGAATTCCCATACGATGGCGACTATCGGGGTGGTTGACGGCGCGAAAGTGCGGGTCCGTCAGGCGCAGGGGGTCGTCGAGCTGTCCAGCCAAGTAGACGAAAGCGTGCCGGCGAATTGTCTACGCGTCGCCGCGGCGCATCCTGCGACGGCTGCGCTGGGTGAGATGTTCGGTGCAATCAATGTGGAGCGTGCATGATGGTCGCTGCGCTGCAAGGACTGTTGCAAGGACTCTTCGGAGCGGCTTATCCGCTGGTCTGGACTTTACTTAAAATCGTCCTGATCATCGCCCCGCTATTACTCTGTGTCGCTTACCTGACCTTCTGGGAACGCAAGGTCATCGGCTGGATGCAGGTCCGGATAGGCCCGAACCGGGTCGGCCCATGGGGGCTGATTCAACCGATTGCCGACGGTTTGAAATTATTGCTCAAAGAAGTCGTCATTCCCACGGGTTCAGATAAAAGTGTATTCCTGTTGGCGCCAATGTTCGCCTTCGCGCCAGCCTTGGCCGCCTGGGCGGTGGTGCCTTTCAACGATACCCTGGTACTGGCAAACGTCAATGCCAGCCTGCTTTATATTATGTCCATAACTTCGATCGGGGTTTATGGGATCATACTCTCCGGTTGGTCGTCTAACTCGAAATACGCCTTCCTGGGAGGCATGCGTTCCGCTGCGCAGATGATCTCCTATGAAGTCTCGATGGGTTTGGCCCTGGTTGTCGTACTGATGGTATCGAACAGCCTAAATCTTGGAGACATCGTCAAAAGTCAGGGACAAGGCTATTTTGCCGATCATGGTTTTGGCCTATTGTCGTGGAACTGGCTCTCGTTGTTGCCGATGTTCATCATTTATCTGGTATCGATTGTCGCCGAGACCAACCGGGCGCCTTTCGACCTGGCAGAGGGCGAATCGGAGATCGTCGGTTTCCACGTCGAATATTCCGGAATGGCCTTCGCGGTTTTTTTCCTGGCTGAATACGCGAACATGATTTTGGTATCGACTCTGGCATCGATCATGTTTCTTGGTGGGTGGCTTTCTCCGGTCGGTTTTCTGCCGGATGGACTTTTCTGGCTGTTGCTGAAAATTTCGTTCGTGTTGTTCATTTTCCTGTGGATTCGAGCCACTTTCCCGCGCTACCGTTATGACCAGATCATGCGTTTGGGATGGAAAGTGTTCATTCCTTTATGCCTGATCTGGCTGGTTGTCGTAGGCTGTTGGATGATGTCGCCGTTGAACATCTGGAAATGAGAGGCAATCCATGGGGTCGATGAAGGAAATTTTCAACAGCCTCCTGTTGAAGGAATTGTTCAAGGGGCTGTCGGTGACCGGGCGTTACATGTTTGCCCGCAAGATTACCGTGCAGTATCCAGAAGAAAAAACACCACAGAGTTTCCGCTTTCGAGGATTGCATGCGCTGCGCCGCTATCCAAACGGTGAAGAAAGATGCATTGCCTGCAAATTATGTGAAGCCGTTTGCCCGGCGCAGGCAATCACCATCGAATCCGACGAAAGAGACGATGGATCGCGTCGCACTACCCGCTATGATATCGATCTGACAAAATGTATTTTTTGCGGGTTTTGTGAAGAAGCCTGTCCGGTAGATGCCATCGTGGAAACGCGAATTTATGAATATCACGGGGAGTCCCGTGGTGATCTGTACTACACCAAGCCAATGCTGCTGGCCAACGGTGATCGCTATGAAACGCAGATTGCCGAAGATCGCGCACTCGATTCGAAATATCGTTGACAGGCCGCTGAAATGGAATTCAAGACTTTCGTTTTCTACTTCTTGTCGGCGGTACTGATATTAGCCGGCTTACGAGTGATTACCTCGCGCAATCCAGTTCATGCTGCCCTTTATCTGGTATTGGCCTTTGTTTCGGCAAGCGGGGTTTGGATGCTTTTACAGGCGGAGTTTTTGGCTCTGGCGTTGATTTTGGTTTATGTTGGCGCGGTGATGGTCCTTTTCCTGTTCGTGGTGATGATGCTTGACATCAATCTTGATCGTTTGCGGGAGGCATTTTGGAGTTATCTGCCGTTGGGATCGATCATTGCCTTAATGATGGTATTTGAAATGGGATTGGTTCTCGGTGGAAATTATTTAGGATTGTTAGAAAGCAACGTTCCACAGACTTCGGCTACCGACAGTAATGTGCAAGCAGTGGGTCGACTGATGTTCACCGAGTATGTTTATCCATTCGAACTTGCTTCGGTGATTCTGCTGGTCGGTATTGTCGCAGCCGTTGCTTTGACGCAACGAGAAAAACGTAAAACCAAATTGGTCGATCCCAGTCAGCAAGTATTCGTCAAGGCCAAAGACCGCGTTCGCGTTCTGCAGATGCCTGCCGAAAAACGCGATTGAATGTGTATTACCGGTAAAAATAGCGGTCAAGCATAAAACTGGATAGAGGCGTTTGCCTCTATCCAACAAGAAATATTCAGGGAGGTCCCTTGCTCACACTGTCCCATTTTTTGATCCTGGGCGCGATTCTGTTTGCAATCAGTGTCGTCGGCATTTTCCTAAATCGGAAGAACCTGATTATCATCTTGATGTCAATCGAATTGATGCTGCTGGCAGTCAATCTGAATTTCATTGCCTTCTCGCATTATTTGCAGGATTTGGCCGGACAGGTTTTCGTTTTTTTCATCCTTACTGTTGCCGCCGCAGAATCGGCGATTGGTTTGGCGATTCTAGTGGTTCTGTTCCGTAATTTGAGAACGATCCACGTAGATGATCTGGACAGCCTGAAGGGTTAAACCATGGAAATGCAAAAACTCTATCTGCTGGTTCCTTTGGCTCCTTTGCTTGGCGCAATTGTTGCTGGTCTGTTTTGTCGCTTGATTCCACGCTGGATGGCTCATACGGTAACCATTGCCGGAGTGGCTATCTCCTTTTTTGCTTCTTACCTGATTTTCAAGGACGTACTGGCGGGAAATACATTTAATGGCCCGGTGTACCAATGGTTAACTTCTGGCGACTATCGCTTTGAAGTAGGTTTCCTGATCGATCAACTCACTGTCACAATGATGCTGGTGGTGACCTCGGTTTCATTGATGGTTCATATCTACACCATCGGCTACATGCAGGATGATCCAGGTTACAACCGTTTTTTTAGTTATATCTCATTATTTACTTTCTCGATGTTGATGCTCGTGATGAGCAACAACTTCATGCAGCTATTCTTTGGCTGGGAAGCGGTTGGGTTGGTTTCATATCTGTTGATCGGTTTCTGGTACACCCGCCCAACGGCCATTTTCGCTAATCTCAAAGCCTTTCTCGTCAATCGTGTCGGAGACTTTGGGTTCATTCTCGGCATCGGGTTGGTGTTGAGTCATTTTGGCACACTTGATTACGCTGCCGTCTTCGCCAAAGCACCTTCGATGACCGGGCTTTCCATTTCGATTTTCGGCAAGGAAAGCGAAGTGGCCTTACTGAGTGCTGTCTGTATCCTGTTGTTTGTCGGTGCGATGGGCAAGTCGGCACAGGTCCCTTTGCATGTCTGGCTGCCGGATTCGATGGAAGGCCCGACGCCGATATCAGCGCTGATCCATGCCGCGACGATGGTCACAGCAGGCATTTTCATGGTTGCCCGGATGTCGCCGCTGTTCGAACTTTCTGACACCGCATTGTCCTTTGTCATGATCATCGGTGCCATAACCGCCCTATTCATGGGGTTCCTGGGCATCATACAAAACGATATCAAGAGGGTTGTGGCCTATTCGACTTTGTCGCAATTGGGTTACATGACAGTGGCTTTGGGTGCTTCAGCGTATTCGGTCGCCATTTTCCATCTGATGACCCATGCTTTCTTCAAAGCCCTGCTCTTTTTGGCCGCTGGTTCGGTCATTATCGGCATGCACCATGATCAAGATATTCGCAACATGGGCGGCTTGCGGAAATATATGCCAATCACGTGGATTACTTCGCTGATCGGCTCGTTGGCCCTGATCGGTACGCCTTTTTTTGCTGGGTTCTATTCAAAGGATTCAATCATTGAAGCGGTGGCGCTATCGCATCTATTCGGTGCCAAGTTTGCTTACTTTGCCGTAATGGCTGGTGTATTCATTACCGCCTTTTATTCGTTCCGCATGTATTTCCTGGTGTTTCATGGACAGGAGCGTTTTGGCAAGACGGCGCATCACAACGATCACGATCAGCACAGCCCTGACGCGCATGCGCATCATACTTCGAATACAGACAACGACCACGATTCTCATCATGCCGATCCTCACGTTGAACATCATCACGGGTTGGCTCCAGGAGAAAAGCCGCACGAGTCACCCTGGGTGGTGACCTTGCCACTTGTGATGCTTGCAATCCCTTCGGCGGTTATTGGTTATCTGGCCATTGACCCAATGTTGTTCGGTGGCTTTTTCAAGGAAGCGATTTACATCGATGCCGACGCCCATCCAGTGATGACCGAGCTTGCTCATCATTTCCACGGGGCTTTTGCCATGGCAACGCATGCCTTTACTTCTCTGGTTTTTTGGCTGGCTGTGGCCGGCGTATTTTTGTCATGGTTTTTTTACTTGAAAAGACCTGATTTTCCCGAATCAATCAAAAACAATTTTGGCTGGCTTTATAAATTGTTGGATAACAAATATTACTTCGACAAATTCAATGAAGTGTTCTTTGCTGGCGGTGCGCGCTTGCTCGGTAAAGGACTATGGAAAGGCGGTGACGCCGGATTGATCGACGGAGTGCTCGTCGGTGGGTCGGTCCGTATTGTGAGCTGGTTT
>JAEUOJ010000178.1 GCA_016789495.1 Accumulibacter sp.
CTGAGTCGACTCATGGGTCTGGGTGTTTACATCCACCCGGTATTTCAAGGTTGTCAAGCTGGCACTGACCCATTGGTTGGCCAGTTTGAGTTCATACGTGCGGCCGGTCAGTCCCGGTTCCTCGTCCATCCAGATTAGCGAAGCCTCGAACTGGTCTGTCATTTCCAGCGGCTGCTCCGCAAGGGCAATCACATCTCCGCGCGCAGCATCGACCGCCGGGTTCAGCACCAGGGTCACGGCATCCCCGGCGTGCGCCACCGGCAGGTCACCCTCAGCGGTAACGAGCCGCTCCAGCTTGGCCGTTTGCCCCGAAGCCGTGACGCGTACCTTATCGCCCACCATCATCCGGCCCGAGACCAGCGTGCCGCAAAATCCACAAAAGCTTGCATTCGGCCGATTGACCCATTGCACCGGGAACACCGCCTTGGCCGGGGTAGAACGATTGACAGCAATCGTTTCCAGGCAGCCAGTCAGCGTGGGGCCTTGATACCAAGGAGTATGCCCGGATCGGCAAGTGATGTTGTCGCCCTTGAGGGCAGACAAAGGGATTGGCGTCACACTCTCGAACCCTAGGGATTTCGCCATGGTCAAGAAATGGCTGACGATTTCATCAAACACCGGTTGCTCGTAACCGACCAGATCCATTTTGTTGATGGCCAGAACGATGTGCCGTATGCCGACCAGCGAGACCAGATAGGCGTGTCGTCGCGTTTGGGTGCGTACGCCGTGGCATGCATCGATGAGCAGAACCGCCAAAGCCGCGGTGGAAGCACCCGTCAGCATATTGCGGGTGTACCGTTCGTGCCCGGGGGTGTCGGCCACGATGAACTTGCGCCGAGAGGTGGAAAAGTAACGGTAAGCCACATCAATGGTGATGCCTTGTTCTCGTTCGGCAGCCAGGCCGTCGACGAGCAGGGCCAGGTCGAGATCGTTGCCCTGGATGCCAGAGCGTCCGGTGTTTGCCTGCAGTGCACTGAGCTGGTCGTCGAAGACCTGCCTGGATTCACACAGCAGACGGCCAATCAAGGTGCTCTTGCCGTCGTTCATGCCTCCGCAGGTGACAAAACGCAGCAGGTCCAGTCCAGCCTGCTGCTCCAGCCATTCCTCGATGGTGATGAATTTCTGCGGCGCAGAGCCGGGTGCCGTTTTCTTTGGGCGCGCCATCAAAAATAGCCCTGCTGTTTTTTCATTTCCAGGGAGCACGCACTGTCCCTGTCGATCTGGCGCCCCTGTCGTTCAGACTGACGGGCATGGCTAATTTCCAACAGGATGTCCGCCACTGACTCCGCATCGGAGTCCACCGCTCCGGTCAGCGGGTAGCAGCCCAGGGTACGGAAGCGCACCTTACGGATCTGGATCTCTTCGCCCGGCAGCAGACGGCAGCGCTGGTCATCGATCACCATGATCATCTCGGGTCGTACCACTACCGGGCGTGGCTTGGCGAAATACAGCGGCACGACAGCGATGTTTTCCTGGCCGATGTATTGCCAGATGTCCAGTTCGGTCCAGTTGGCCAGCGGAAAAACCCGAAGGCTCTCGCCGGGGTTTACACGAGTGTTGTAGAGATTCCAAAGTTCGGGGCGCTGCTTTGTTGGATCCCAGCGGTGATCAGCGCTGCGAAACGAGAACACCCGCTCCTTGGCGCGGGACTTTTCTTCGTCACGTCGAGCGCCGCCGAAGAGCAGATCAAACTTGTAATGAGCCAGTGCCTGTTTGAGGCCTTCGGTTTTGGTGATGTTGGTGTACATCGCCGAGCCGTGATCAAACGGGTTGATGTTTTTTTCGATAGCTTCCGGGTTGGTGTGAACCAGTAAATCCATGCCGCTTTCTCGCGCCATGAAGTCACGGAACAGGTACATTTCCTGAAACTTCCAGCGTGTGTCTATGTGCAGGAGCGGGAACGGCGGCAGAACAGGGTAGAAGGCCTTGCGGGCCAGATGGAGCATCACACCACTATCCTTACCCATCGAATACAGCATGGCGGGATTCCGGGCCTCGGCCACGGCTTCCCGGATGATGTGCATGCTTTCCGCCTCAAGTTGTTTCAAATGAGCTGATGACCCTCTCTCGGCGCGAAGGGATGCATGCCTGCTCAAGTCAGTCGGCAATACTGGCTGGTAGGCTTGTGTACAAAGCTGAACATCCGGTGTGCTGGCCATATCCCGCACTTGGCCGACCAGCGCATCATGCGGAAACATCGCGATGGGCTTGCCGATATGCTGGCGGAGAGCCCACACGGCTCGTTGAACAGTTTCTTTCTCAACATCGTGCAACGGCACCCAAAAGCGGGCGCCTCGTGGATCGTTGGCGTGCAGACCGTACCGACTCCCTGGCATCAGGCTCAATTGCGCGAACAATATCCTGTCGTGACGCTTGCGGGCTTGTTCGAAGGTCCAGTCCAGTAGTAGAGAATTCGGCGGTCTGCCATGCTCGTCGCGCAGACTGGTTCTGGACAGCGCGGGTGGCAATAGGCCTAGCGCATGCAGGCGACGTTCTGCGGTCCGCTTTGAATCCGCCTCTCCGATGGCTTTGAGATGCTCGAAAGCGAGTTCGGTGTCCCAGACTTGTGCCGCATCGAGGCCGTACAGTGGGGCTGCTTGATTTGTCGCAATGCGCGCCATAATCGAATTTACGCTGATTTTTTTCTAGACAACAGGATTTTGAAACTTAAGACACAAGATTAACCTGTATGCGACAAATCGGCCAGGCCTCCAGGGCCATCGCGCCATGGATACATAGCCAAAAAAATCAAAGAAGGTCGGGGTGGATTTTCATTGCGCGCGAGGATCAGTCCGTATCCACCCTCTTTCTCGAAACCCTTGACGACGCACGGCGCACGGTCCGCAACACGCCGCATGCACTCACAGACCGCACCGTGCCGATGTTGTGCGGACTGAGTTTCGATCGCGAGGACGGGTTGGCCATGGATTCGGTGATGAACAAGAACCGTGACGGGATACATCACTGTTTCTGAGCCACAGCATCCCCTGGCAAGCGAAGCATGCCACCAGCACCTCGCCATCGACGGCAAGACGCGGCGGGCCAACCGCGATGGGGACAAAGAGGCGCCCCTTGTTCAGCGCTCATGTCAGGCAGGCATGACGGATGTTGGCAGCGTGGGCTGTGCCTGACGAGGTCAACGCATTCACCCTCCTCCGTCGCCCATCAGTAGACGGTCGAGGTAATCATGACAGTGGACCAAGCCGGATTGACCGATACTTCACAGCCGGTTGCTTTGGCGCTTTCTGATTAACCCATTGATTTGTCTTGAATCAATTCGATACGGTAGCCGTCCGGGTCTTCGACGAAGGCAATCACCGTCGTGCCATGCTTCATCGGACCGGCGTCGCGAATCACCTTGCCACCTCGGGCCTTGATCTGCTCGCAGGCCGCGTAGGCGTCGGCGACGCCGAGGGCAACGTGACCGAAGGCGTTGCCCAGCTCGTACGCCGTGGTATCCCAGTTATGGGTCAGTTCGAGGACCGCTTGTTCACTCTCGGGACCGTAACCGACGAAGGCCAGGGTGAAGCGTCCTTCGGGGTAATCGCGGCGACGTAGCAGTTGCATGCCGAGCACGTCGGTGTAAAAAGCCAGCGAGCGATCAAGATCGCCGACGCGGAGCATGGTGTGCAGGATTCTCATGGTTGTTCTCCTTGCCAAAATGACCACTGGGGACCGTCCGCCGCTAATCTGCGGAGTTGCTGACGCGCTTGCCGGTATTCGGGACAGGCGGCGGCGACGATCGCCCAGAATCGCGGGCCATGGTTCATTTCGCGCAGGTGCGCGAGTTCGTGGATCACCACGTAATCGATCAGCGGCAGCGGGAAATGGATCAACCGCCAGTTCAGTCGGATGCCGCCCCGTGCGTTGCAGCTCCCCCAGCGGGTGCGTGCCGAAGACAACGCCAGCGGCGGGAGCGGCAAGGCCAGTCGATCGGCGTGATACGACAGGCGCTGCTGAAAAATATCTCTGGCGTAGCGGCGCAAGGCCGCTTCGAGACGTTGTGGCGCTTCGGCGTCGTTGCGCAGGCCGAGCGTCAACTGGTTGTATTGCGCGTCCCACTGACTGCGCTGGGCGCCAAGCATCAGTCGGACGACAATCGGTTCGCCGAGCACTGGCAGGCACAGACCGTCGACGATACGCGGCACCGGCAGCGGCTGGCGTTGCCGCAAGAGGGCAAGTTTGTCGATGATCCACTGCGCGTGCCGTTGCAGCAAACTCTCGACTTCGCGCAAGCTCGTTCGTAGTGGCGCGCCAACGCGCAGTCCGCGGTGATCAATCGACAAGCCGATGGTACGCCGCCTGCTGCGCCGCAATAAATACGGAACGGCGAGGTCGCCGAAAGCCACGTTACGCACGCTTTCGCCGTCGACGGGCTTTGGCGCTTCAGCCGACGGCATCACCGATCGGCGGATAGCGGTGCGGCGACAGGCGGCGCATTTCGCCTTCGATCCATTTGGCAGCCAATTCATTTATCTTATTGGCGCTTTTGCCGGCGGGATCGATCGCCGGACCGATGCTGACGGTGACCAGACCGGGTGAGATGCGCAAGGCGCCTTTGCCCCACAGCTCGCCGGCATCGTGCGCCACCGGCACCACCAGGGCGCCGGCACGAACCGCGAGATGCGCGCCACCGGGCTTGAACCGGCTGCTGGCACCCGGCGCGACACGTGTTCCCTCCGGAAAAATGACCACCCAGTAGCCGGCGGCGAGCCGTTCGCAACCTTGGGTGATCACCGACTTGATGGCGTCGGTGCCGGCGGTCCGATCGATGGAAATCATCTTCATCGCCGCCAGCCCCCAACCAAAAAAGGGGATGCGCAGCAGTTCGCGCTTGAGAACGAAAACCAGAGGAGGAAAGATTTCCTGCAGACCGACCGTCTCCCAGGCCGACTGATGCTTGGCCAGCACCACCGCTGGCCGGTCGGGGATATTCTCGCGGCCGAGCACGCGGTAGCGAATGCCGAGCACGTAGCGGCTGAGCGCCATGAAACCGACACGCCAGATGGCGATGATCCGATAGCGCGCCGGCATCGGTAGCGGGATGGCCAGAGTGACCAGAACGCCGAAGGGAATGGTCAGCAGGGCGGCAAGGATGAGAAAGAGTATCGAACGAAGAAAGATCATCAAGTCCGCAGGATATGGTCGACAGCCGCCAGCAGGTCGGTGAAGATCAAGGTGTCGGGCGGCAGCCCGCCGGCATCACGGGTTTCAGTGCCCTTGCCGGTCAGGACCAACAAGGGTTGGGCGCCGACGGCGGCGGCGGCCTGCAGGTCGCGCAGCGAATCGCCAACGGCGGCCCGTCCTTTGAGCGAAATATTGAAGCACCTGGCGATGCGTTCGAACATGCCGGTATTCGGTTTGCGGCAGGCACAGCCGGCATCGATCGGGTGCGGGCAATAGAAGATGGCATCAATGCGGCCACCGGCTTTATGCACCGCGCGATGCATCTTGTCATGGATGGCGTTGAGGGTATCCATGTCGAACAAGCCCCGGCCGATTCCCGACTGGTTGGTGGCCACCACCAC
>JAEUOJ010000017.1 GCA_016789495.1 Accumulibacter sp.
TCGGGTCAAGGTCGACACCGCCGTTGGCGGTGCCGCCATTGTCCTGCACTTGAAACTCGAAGCTGGCGTAGCCGGCGCCATTCCCGTTCGTCGTCGGGGTGAACACGAGTTGCCCCGCGGCCAGGTCGGCCGCGGAAACGAACTGCCCCGCGGTGACGGCGACGCCGGAGAGAGTCAGGCTGCCAGCCGCCGGCAGCGTGCTGATGCGCACGGCAAGGAGCGCGTTGACTGGGCTGTCGGCGGCATCGCTGAAACCAAAGTCGGCGGCGGAGAAAACGTAAGCGTTGTCTTCGCGCGTGCTGACCGTTTTGTCGACACCCGACGGCGCGTGGTTGACTGAAAGTTGGAAGAAATTCTCGGGCACCAGACTTCCCGGGAGCACGTTCTTCAGAATCAGCGCCGTCTGAAATGAAAATGCCGTGCCCGCACCATCCTTATCGAGTTCGAGAAGCGTATCCGCCCCCGACGGTGTCAGACGGGCGTAGCCGCTGTCAAACGGATTGCTCCCCGGGGAGTAGTTCACGAATGGCAAGGTGACGATGGCAAGGCGATCACCACTGGCGCCGGCAGCAAAGTCGTTCACAGTGTCGGTGCCAGGATCGATGGTGGCCACAAAGGTATCTGATCCCGTACCGCCGGTCAGCGTGTCGGCACCGGCACCGCCAGACAGCGTGTCGTTGCCGCCAGCGCCGTCGAGTGCGTTCCGGCCAGAGTTTCCGGTCAAGGTGTTATCGAGTGAGTTGCCGATCCCATTGATGTCAAAGGTTCTTTGCATCAAGACGAGATTCTCGACGTTTGCCGGCAAGGTGTAGGAGACATAGGATTCGACGGTGTCCGTGCCCTCATCAACGTTTTCGCTGACCAGATCGGGAGAAAAACCGCTCGAAGTCGTCAAACTGTAGCCTCCCGACGGTTCGAACCACTGCTGCGTCGAGGTGGCGGTCACTTGGTAAGTATCATTCCCCAAGCCGCCAGTCATGCTGTCACCGTCCGTCCCCACCAGCGGAGCGTAGCTGGCGCCTGTGTAGTAATTGTCGGCTGTTCCTCCCTCCAGGCGATCGTCGCCGGAACCGCCCAGCAAGGTGTCGCCTTGAATCCCACCTAGCAGAGTGTCATTTCCTTCACCGCCGTTGAGTTGATCGGATCCAGTCCATCCTGCGAGCGTGTCGTCACCAGCCAAGCCACTGAGGGAGTCATTCCCTGCGTTGCCATCGAGCCAATTGGCAACCCCGTTGCCAATCAGGGTGTCGGCAAATACGCTGCCAAACACGTCTTCGACATTGACCAGCGTATCGCGGCCCTCACCTGTCGCTTGAGGACCAACGACACCGAGATTGACGCTTATCGCGCCAGCCGCTTCAAGGTAGGTCACGGAGTCGAAATCCGCGCCACCGTCCAGAAGGTCATCGCCCACGCCACCGTAAAGAGTATCGTTGCCGCTACCCCCCTCGATACTGTCGTTGCCATCCCAGCCGCGCAGCGTGTCATTGCCATTCATTCCGGCAAGGGTATCGTCTCCGAGGTAGCCGCTGAGTTCGTTCGCTGAGTCGTTACCGGTCAACTGGTCGGCAAATCCGCTGCCTTCGACGTTTTCAAAATTGAGTAGCGTGTCGATGCCAGCACCCAACGTATTCTGTGGGGTTGACAACGCCAAATTGACGGAGACAGCCCCGTTGGCCGAAATGAACGACACCGCATCTCGGCCGCCGCCGCCGTCAAGGACATCGTCTCCCATGCCGCCGTCGATAATATTGTTACCACTGTTGCCTGTCAGCGTATCCGCAAAAGTGCTACCGAGAAGGCGTTCGATACTGATCAGCGTGTCGTTTCCGGCTCCGCCGGTTGTCTGGGTGCCAGCTAACGAAAGATTGACGGTAACGCCCGCAGACGCCACCGCATAACTGGCGGTATCGAAATCGAGTCCACCGTCAAGGGTATCGTCACCTGCCAAACCGGCCAAAGTGTCGATCCCACTACCGCCAGACAAATTGTTGTTGCCGGTACTGCCGGTGAGCAGATCCGCATAGGAGGTTCCGACAGCGTTTTCCATCGCGAGGAGCGATCTGGCAGGTCCTCCACCGATGCTGACCGTGCCGGCGGCCAGATCGAGTACGATCGACTGGCTCACGGCAGAGTAGTCCGCCGTATCGACATCGCCGCCGCCGTCAAACGCATCGTTGCCGACACCGGCAACGAGGGTGTCGTTGCCTTCTCCACCATTGAGCGTGTCGTCTCCACTTCCTCCGATCAGCCGGTCAGCCCCGCCCATTCCGGTCAGGAGGTCATCTCCGTTACCTCCCTCGAGAACGTTGGCGATTGCCGAACCGGTCAAAGTGTCGCCATAACCGCTACCGGCGACGTTCTCGAAATTGCTCAGCGTATCGATACCCGCCGATCCGGTATTCTGGGCGACCGCAAGGCCGAGATTGACCGTGACTCCGGCAGCCGACGTCGAGTAGTCGACCGTGTCGATGTCGCCGCTACCGTCGAGGGTGTCGTCACCACTGCCACCGCGAATCAAGTTTTTGTCATTGTTTCCCGTGAGTTGATCACCGAACGCACTGCCCCATAGATTGTCGATATTGAAGAGGGTGTCAGTCCCTGCTCCGCCGGTGTTCTGAGCCACCCCGAGCGAAGCAAGGCTTACCGTGACGCCGGACGTGGCTGAGGCATAGCTGGCAGTAGCGATGTCCGACGAAAAGGTGCCTCCCCGCAAAGTGTCGTTACCGGCACCACCATCAAGAACATCCATTCCCCCGAACGTACTCCCGGCTCCGGCGAGCGAGTCGTCGCCGCCTAAACCCAGCAGCAAGTCGTTCCCAGAAGAGCTGCCGGCGAGCACGTTCGGCCCATCATCGGTTGTGCTGAGTGCGTTGTCGCCGACAATGATGCGACTGAAACCGGCGGTGGCTACGTTACGGAATCCGTTTGCAAAGAGATCACGTGTGACGATCTGTGTGACTCCGAAACCAGTAAAAGTGACACTTTTGCCTGCAGCTCGGAATAGCGTAGTTGTCGCGTCAATCGCAGCGATTTCCACACTTGCCGCTTGAACCAACCCGAAATCAAGTAAGTCCGCCGAAGGATCAAACGCTATGGTCGATCCATCAGCCAGTGCGTTCCATGAATACGTTGTTGCCATGAAAATCTCCCAAGATCAATGTTTAAGCTTCGGCCAGATCTGCCCCCCTTTTGCTGGTGGCTGATTGTCAGATCGATCACTTTCTCGATTTTTGTAGAAGGCCGACGTCCCAAAAGGCTGCGGGTCATACCTGAGCAAGGGCCTCTGTAGGGTGTTGAGCGGCTCGTACCTCAAGGCGCCATGGCGCGCTGAAAGTCGGGGTCGTCGATCAGTTTGGTAACGAGCTTGCCGTACAAAGCCTCATAGCGTTGCATCGCCAGAGGGATCGCGATCCTGCCCATAAACGACGACTCCCAGCTATCTTCAACGCGTAGTTCATTGCGGTAGATCGTCTTGCCTTCGCGGACGATGCTGAAGCGCGCGCCGAGGCTGGCCGTCCCGGTGCCGATGGCGGGATCGGCTTCACTTTGCAAGAGTTCGCCGTTGATCGTCGAGCGCGACGCCGGGTCGAGCCATCCCGCCGCCTTGAGCTGGGCCGCCAGCTTGGCTTTGAGGTATTCGGCAAACGAACCGCTTGGCGCCTCCAGCGATGAGCCCCGCAGGTTTATCGAGCGGTCCTTCTCGGCCGGCAGTCCGGGCGCCAGCACGAAGCTACCGACCGCGGCGGGCTCCAGCTTCAGGTTGCGAACGCTGATCAAATGGTCGGTCAATGGCGTTGGGCTGCTCATTTGCACTGACGCGCACCCAGAAAGTGCTATCAGCAGCGCGGCGAGCGGCACATGCCTGGATATCCGCTTGGTTTTCATCGTCTCTTCCTCACTTGAAGTTTGGGTCGCGCGACAAGGCATCGAGCACTTGGCTCAGGGCCTGCTTGAGAATGGTCTCGATCGCCTGCCTAGCATTCGCAGCCTGCACGGCGCCAGGCGGCGGGGAACCGCCCACCGCGCCGACCGATGAGTGCAGCGCATGGCGCACCGTGTGTTCCAGCGGCGGCGAACCGCCGGGCCCAACATAGCGGGCCGTGCAGACGTAGTGGTCGGTCACGAAGTTCTTGACCAGTAAGAGGGTCGCCCCGGTGATGACACCTTTCATGACGGGACTCTCGTCCGGATCGACCACGTTATCCAGTGAGATCGCCAGCAACCCGCCTTTGGGTGACGGTTCCAGATCGATGCGCGAGAAGAGTCCGCTGTCATGGACTTGCTGGATCGCCGATTCGCGCAGAAGCTCGGTACCACGGCCGTTTGCAACCCCGCGCGTTCGGAACTCGAACGCGATCTGCACGGGGTGAGGTTGCGCAGGCTTGACAAAGCCGCTGCTCGGTCGCTCGGGCGTATTGCCGCTCACGTAATGAGTAGCGCAGCCGGTAAAGGCCAGCGACCCGACTAACGCAAACACAATGCCGACGTAGCTCGTGCCGGCACCCATAGCGCGAAACCAGCGCCGCAATGACCCCGAGATGCCCAACGCTGTTCCATCTCTCTGACGTCGTCGCTGCGTCCACATGGAGCTTCTGAATACCATTGCGTTCACAATCGTTCCTTCTGTCAATCTTGCCGCTGACGAAGAACCGTAGCCGGAGTTGCGGCTTGAGGCTCCGGCTTGGAAAGTCAGGTACTGCGATACACGCTTCGGGTCGCGCGGGCTACCAAAGCGGAATAACAAATGAGCGTTCTTACAAACGGCCTGCACAGTCCTGCCGCGCGACCGCCGAACAGCGAAATCTGTGCAGGGAGCGCCCGACGACACCGGCACATCGCCTCGTTGCTCACCAATTAATCGAGTCCGCCCCTCTTTTCCGTGCGGCTCAAAACTTCACGAGGCCGGATCAATAGTTGGTATTGAGTGTGGCCCCGTAAGCTGATTGGATACCAGCCTGCTGGAAGGTCTACCGACCCGGTAGTCATGCCCCACGGGAAGGCGTCATTCGAAGCGACGGAGACTCCGCCGATCGACAACGAAACGAAATCGTCGACCGAGACTTGGAAGGAAGTGGGCGCAGCAATTCCCGACACGGTGAAAAATGCCAGCAACAGCGCCACCGCAAAGCGCGAAGGCACGGCCGACACGCGATTAAAGAAGACACTCGTGTGACCTTCCCCAGAGACGGTTATCGGTGGCTTTTTTAGCGCGGTGAAGTTGCACGCGACGGATTCGTTATCCCCGTGGAAGTAACTACCTCTGCGGCTGAAAGAAGTTGCGTCTGTCGCTTCATGACTCCTCCTGGTCTATGAAAATGTTTGACACTTTCGCTTGCTTACTGGCGATTCAACCTTGAAATGCAACAGGTTTATGGCGTGAGTGTGGCTGCCCCATAAACACTTCGTGTGGAGTTCTGAACCCGAGACATTTTCCGGGTCGGTGATTCAGCCGCGCACGCATAGACGTCAACGCCATCGTGAGTGATGGAATCGTCTCCTCCATAAGCATCGCCACCCCCGATAGAAACCTCGACCCGCGCATCGCCAATCATGCTCGTCACCGCAGCAGACGTGCCGATCGTCGCACCAACGGGGTTTTCCAGCACCAAAGAAAACCTCCCGCTGCCCGCTGCTTGCCAGTCAAAGAGGGTGGGAACCGAAACGTCAGCCCGAGCTTGCCCCGGCGCAAAGCTCACCCGTCCAAAGGAATACCCGGACAAGCTCCCCATCGGCTGGTCAAAATCCTTCGGGGAAGCAACGCCCACCCCTGACCATGCTTCAATGCGCCACTCGACACTGGCGAAATCGCTCAAGTCGCCCTCGCGGAGCAACGAAAATGACCACCGATCACCTTCCGATGCCTCCGAGACACTGCAAGGAATCAGCGAAATGACATTGACAGCGCTCAAGGAGGTACAGGCGACCCTTGAAGGTTCGGCCTCGGACATCGCAGCCTCAAACGAGAGCGACGAATCGGATACACCGAGGTTTTCGTAAGCGATTGCGCCGGGGTTCATGGCAAGAGCTCCAAAAAGATACGAAATCCAACGAAGACGCCCAGGAATGCAGACAAAGTTCCACTTTAACCAGTCCAGGTGCCTGCCAGACTCGAACGATCGGGGCGCGCCAAGTGGGAAAGCGAGGACCGTTTTCCCGCCGATGCAGGCGATCAAACTCGCGTCCGACAGACACCTGGGCACCCGGCCGACAGCACGGTCCCCGTTCAGATCGCGCTTATATAAATGCAGTCTCGCATGCGCGTTCTTACAAACGTCCTACACGGTCCCGCCGCGTGACCGCCAAACAGCGAAATCTGTGCATGGAGGCCCCAACGACAGCGGCGCATCGCCTGGTTGCCAGTAGACGGAAAAGTGAATCCACGCCGGGCCGCTCTGCCACGCCGCGCAGCCGTGCTGCGGACGCATGACAGGACTTGACGGCTTGCTTTCGATGCGATCGGCCGCAACCACAGAAAAATGACCCGGCACATCCCGCGGTTCTGTCGCCGTCACCGCGTGTGCGCCAAATCATCCGGCTCTTGCCGAACGAATTACCGCCGGTGGCAGCGACGATCGCTCGGCGCGTGGCGCGCCGCACCTCTCCAGACGATCGTCGCCGCTGCGCTACAGACGTGCAGCGCTGGAGTCACGTAATCTATCAAGCTAGCCAAGAAGAAGACTTCTGGCGCCCTCAATTTCGAATTGGTTACCCATCCGCCGAACCGCCGACCGAATCGCCGCCGGCAGCAGAGACGATGGCGCGGCGGATGGCCTCGGTGGCAGCCGACGGCTTGACGCCAAATGATGCCAACAACATGCGCCGACAGAGGTCGTAGACGTGCAGCGCCTCGGCGTCCTCGCCTTGCGCTTGCAGACAGAGCATCAGCGCGCGGTAGGCGGGTTCCGCCAAGGGATCGACTTCGGTCGCTTCGCGCAGCAGGCGGACCGTCTCGCTCGCTTGCTGCCGGCTTTCGCAGGCATTGGCGAACCGCATCAGCAGCGCCACCCAGCGGCGCCGAAGGCGTTCGCGCTGCCGCAGGCTCCAGGGATGGTCGTCCTCGCGCGCGAGGAAGTCGCCGCGGTAGAGCTTCCGCAGGCGATCGAGCCGCGCCGTCAGCGCCGCCTCTTCCGCCGGGCAGGCCGCCATTTTCTCGGCCTCGCCGATCAGCCGCTCGAAAACCCAGCAATCGACCCAGCAGTGCTGCGAGTTCAGGCTCAAGCGACCGCCCTCGAGGCGAACGGCATCGTCCCGGCCCAACAGCTTGCGCAAGCGCGCGAGTGTTGCGTCAAAGGCGCCGCGGCCTTCGGCCTCCGGCCACAGCGTGTCAACCAGCTTGCCAATGGATACGCCGCGGCCTCCCTCGCTGATGACCGCCTGCAGAAGTTCGACTGGTTTCTGCTGACCGGCAGTAACCACCGGCTGCTCGTCGACGACGACGCCGAAGCGGCCGAGCGTGTAGAGACGGACGGGCCACGGCCAGTTCTCGACGGTGACCGCCGGCGCGACGAGCTGCCGCTGGCGACTCAGGCGGGGTACATAGTCGACCTCGATCTGCCGGATGAGAGCCCACGCGCACAGCCGCGCCATGACGGGCGGGTCGAAGGCGTGGTGGTTGACGTAATGGTTCGCCGCGCCATTGGCGAAAGCACGCTGCAGCGCATCCGCCGCGCGTTCGTCGTCGCCGGTTTCGAGCGCCCACTGCGCGGCGCAAAGATCGGCCTGAAAACACAGGAGATTGCTGCGCATGGCGCGCGCCATGCGACGACCCTCGCGGAGCAGATCCCAGGCATCGTCGCTTCTCCCGAGCGCGTGCAGCACCTGCGCCTTGCTCAACGCGGTCAACGCCCATTGGTGCGGTCCGCCGAACTGACTGGCGATTGCGTCGGCACGTTCGATGTGCTGCAACGCCCGTGCGAAGTCCCCGCTGAGCAGGCCGGCGAAGCAGCGCAAGTAATGGTAGTGCGCAACGTCGATCTGCCGACGCGGGTCGAGGCACTTGCGCATGCGTTCGAGCGCCGCCTGACCCGCGACAAGTTGTCCGTTGTTCAAGGTGGCGTACGCTTCCAGCGCGGTCAGCAGGAAGTCCCACATGCGCAGGCCGTGTTCGCGCGCGATGCGGCTGCCGCTTTCGGCGGCAAGGCTTGCCTCCTGCATTTTGCCCAGGCTCCAGGCATGCATGCAACGCAGCGCCCAGAGCAGCGCCTCGGCGAGCGGTCCCAGCGCTGTGCCGGCAGGGGGTTCGAGCATGCGCATCAGGTGCCCGAGTACGAGGTGTCGCCCAACGATCGCGTTGTAGTACAAAACCAGGTTGCAGCCGAGCAGAACCCGCGCGTTGGCGTCAGGGGTGGCTGCGATCACCGCCAGCAGGCGGTCGGCAACCTGATCGAGCGCCGGGTCGTATGTGCGGCGATAGATGAGCACACCAAACAGCGCGGCGGTGAATCGCCCGGCGAGGTGCTCGGGAGGGGGACCGAAGCTGTTTTGCAGCCGGTCGACGTCGTCGAGCCAACGATCAAGCTGCGCGAAGTCGGCCCATTCGAGACAGATCAATTCGACGTTGGCGATCCAGGCCAGGTAGGCACCTTCGCCGCTTGCCGCCGCGACGAACTGGCGGTACGCCGATTCGAGGTGGGCGTGCGTCGCCGCCGGATCGAACGATGCCAGCGCCACGCCGCGCCAGTACGCCAGCCAGGGGTCGGTAGGAAACAGATCGTCCGGCATCGCCCGGAACCAGGCGTTCAGCGTCCGGTGCCAGCCGCGCGCAATGAGGCGTTCAGCCGAATCCAGGATCAGCGTGCGCAAACGGTGCCACCAGGCGTTGGCCACCAGCAGGCCGACCGCTGTATCGAGGTCCCCGTTGGCGACGAGCAGCTCAACGGCGGCATCCTCGATCGAACGCCACTCGTCGGCCGGCAGATCGGCGCGCGCGCGCTGCCGCAGAAACTCGCGCCACAGCGGGTGAAACTCGTAGTGAATGTCGTTGCCGTCGCCATGACGCGAGGTAAAGAGATGGTCTGCGTGCAGCTCGGCGAGCATGCGATTGGCGCCGTCGCCGGCCAGCGACTCGGCCATCGCCGGCGAGATGCGCGGCAGTGGCGCCAGCCGCCGCAGCGCTCGTTGGACGCGCGGCGGCTGCCGATCGAAGGCTTCGCTGGCAAAGTAGTCGAATAGCACGCTTTGCGTGCCGACCACCGTGCTGGGCAGCATCGATGCGTCAACGCCGTCGACGTGCATCAGCAGGCGAAGGCCGGCCGGCCAGCCGCCGGTCAATCGATGGAGCTGCTGCATCTGTTCGACCCGGCGCGGTTGCTCCGGCGAAGCGATCAGCCGCTGCAAGGCGAGCGATTCGTCTTCGCGAAAAAGCAGCTCGTCTGCCGGCAGCACGGTGAGCAGGCCGTTGGCCAGCAAGTGTGAGAAGGACGGCGGCGGGCGCGTGCGGCTGGCGATCAGCCAGCGCACGTCCGACGGCGCTTCGCGCAAGGCAATGCGCAGCAGTTTCTGGAAGTCTTTCGTGCCGGCCGCCTGATGGCAGTTGTCGAACACCAGCGGGCGCCGTGGCGCGATGGCGCGATAGAAGGCCGTAAAAAAGTGCGCCAGGAAGGGCTCAAAGCTGCCCGCCAGCGCCGGCTCGGGAACTGGAAGCGCGGCCGCCACTTCGACCGAAAAGCTCAGCACCGCCCGCCGCAAGTAATCACAGCAGACGGCCGGATCGGCGTCGCCGCGGTCGACGTCGTACCATAACGCCGGCAGTGCGCGCGCCTCGACATAGCTCGCGATCAGCGCGGTCTTGCCGGCGCCCGGCGACCCGGTGATCCACACCGAGGACTCTGCGAGCAGCCCGTCGAGCCGCCGCCGCAGCCGCTCGCGCGGCAACAGACGCGCAACGCGAGGCGGACTCCACTTGGACTGCAGACCTTCCCGCCCCTCCCCCTGCATGATTTCCAGCCTCGCGAAAAATTTCCGTTCAGATCAGTACCCGGCGCCCCCAAGAAACCATCGTCAGATACTATCGGCAAAACCGAACAGCGGCAAGGCGATCGGGCAGCCTTCTCTCCACCCATCAACGTCCTGATTCCCCGACCGTCTGCCGGGTTCCCAAGACCCGCCTTGAAAACCCCATTCATTGAAAGTCCAGCTTTCGGACGCCCGCTTCGCACATCAGATCAGACTCGGAAACGAAGCGGGAGCTTCCCGGAATGGATTTCCAGGGTGAACCTTGGGAAACAGGAAAACCAGGCAGGACATTGATCCGGTTTGATGAAATCAGGAAGGAGGTTTTCTCGACGCCGCGAAGACGATGACGGCGCGTGGCTACCACTCTCGATCAGTCGTCTTGCCGAGCCTCTGCCTCGGTCCACGCCGCCACCTCCGGAAATTCCCGCTGCAGACGTTGATAGTCCGCCGGGCGGTCGACGTCCCACAGCGTCGCCAGTTCGCGCCACCGCCAGCGCAGTTCACTCAACCGTTGCCGAGTCTGCGTCATCACCACCGCGCTTCCCCAATCGACGGCGGCGAACAGCGTCGGCACCGCGCGGCGCAGACCGAGCAGCGCGTAACCGCCGTCTTCGGCGGGGACCAGCACGGCATCCTGGTCACGCAAGGCGTTGGCGGCGCGGCGCAGCACCGCCGGCGTCAGTCCGGGACAATCGGTGCCGATCAACAGCGTGCCGGCCGATGTCGGCGATTCGGCCACCGCCGCCAGCATTCGCGCGCCGAGATCGCCGGCCGGTTGACGACGCAAGCTCACCTCGAACTGTTGAGCGCAACGAACGAAATCGGCCTGATCGACCTTGGGCGCGCACCACACGGTCACCGGCCCGGTGGCCGCGGCGACGGCGTTGGCGACGGCACGTTGCAGCAACCAGCGCTGCAAGGCCGCCGCGCCTTCGGCGCCAAGACAGGGAATCAGCCGTGTCTTGGCCAGCCCGGCGATCGGCGCTTTGGCGAGGATGGCCACGCCGATCGCTGGCCTAGGCTCCTGGGGTGCCCGTGATTCCGGAAGCGCCTGGCCATGGCCGTTGGCCGCATCGGCCGCCCGGTCCACGGCAGATGGGCGCTCTTCACCCACCGTTCCGCCCTCAATCGCCCGTCGGCGCCGGGCATTCGTCCGCTCGACCGACAAAGCGGAAACCGGCGAAGCCGGCGTGCGCCTGCTCGCCGGTGTTGTCGGTGTCCGAAGCCAGGGCCAGGCCGCGCAGCTCGCCGCCGATGTCGCCAAAGGCGCGCTGGAAATCCTCGACGACATTTCGTCGTTCATGCACCCAGGCGCCGGCCCGGCCGGCACCCGAGCGCAACACCAGCATCCGCGCGCGGTCGGTATAGGCATTGTCGCGCCAGGTGCCGACCGGCTGGCGGTTGTCCCAGACGTAGTTGATCGCCGCGTCGGGCAATCGGTCGCCGTAGATCGAACGGGCCAGACGCAATTGCGCGCGCGTCGCCAGGCTCAGTCGTTCCGGCGGCACGGCGAAAGTCAGATAGACCCGGGCGGCGTAGTCGTCGCCGGCCTTACGGGTCATGTCGGCGCCGGCCACCGGCGCGTCGATCCGCCATTGCCAGCAGAGGACCGGCGTCTTTTGCAAATCGATGCTCAACGGACGCCCGAGCAGCGCCATGCTGCGGCGAGCGTGCGCTTCGACGGCGACCACGCCGTCCCATTTGCGCAGACGGTAGATCGTCGGCGGCACGCGCGGATCGATCTGTTCGCTGCGCCACGGCGCCGGAATCGCCGATCCGGCATCGTCGAAGCGTCCGACCCACACCGTCTCGGCGGCCAGCCGCAGCGACCCGGACAGCCCACAAACCGTCAGCAGCACGGCCTCCCCGATCGAACGGTACCTCGCCTTCATCTCAACCGCCAGGCATGAAAACGTTCGACCCAGGCGAGGACTCTTTGCGGCGCGTGCGCCCGCTTCCAGTTGCCGGCGACGTATTTGTTGGCCTCGGCCATGGTCGGGTAGATATGGATGGTCGACAGAATTTTGTTCAGGCCGATGCCGTGCTTCATCGCCAGAACGAATTCGGCGAGCAGCTCGGCGGCGTGCACACCGACGATCGTCGCCCCGAGCAATCGATCGCTGCCCGGAACGGTGAGCACTTTGACCAGGCCGTGCGCTTCACCGTCCACGATCGCCCGGTCGAGATCGTCGATACCGTAGGTGGTCACTTCGTACGCCGTTCCCCGCTCGCGGGCCTCGATCTCGTTCAGTCCGACTCGCGCCACTTCCGGATCGACGAAGGTCGCCCAGGGAATCGTCGAATAATCGACCTTGAATTTCTTGAACGGATCGAACAACGCATTGACCGCCGCGTACCACGCCTGATGCGCCGCGGTGTGGGTGAATTGGAACGGTCCGGCGACGTCGCCGGCGGCGTAGATGTTCGGATAACGCGTTTGCAGAAATTCGTTGGTGTCGACCGTGCGCGTTCCGCCGATGCCGAGTTCCTCCAGGCCGTAGCCGCGCAGATTGGCGGTCCGGCCGAGCGCGAGCAGCAGGGTGTCGAACACCAGGCGCACTTCCTGCCCCTGGTGTTCGGCGTAGAGGACTTTTTCGCCGGCCTCGACCGCGAAACGAAGCGCGCGGTGGCCGACGCGCACGGCGATTCCCTCGGCGCGAAAGCGCGACATCACCATTTCGGCCACTTCGTCGTCCTCGCGGCTCAGCAGGCGCGGCGCCATTTCGACCACCGTGACGTGGGCGCCGAAACGGGCGAAAGCCTGCGCCAGTTCGGCGCCGATCGGCCCGCCGCCGAGCACCAGCAGGCGCCGCGGCAGCTCGCGCAAGTCCCAGACGGTGTCCGAGGTCAGATAATCGATCGTTTCGATTCCCGGGATCGGTGGCACCGCCGGCCGGGCGCCGGCGGCGATGACGATGCCGCGGCTGCTCAAGCGGTGGGGGCGGCCGTCCTCGCCGAGGATCTCGACTTCCCAGGGCGAAAGCAGTTTCGCCGTTCCACGCAGGACCTCGACGCCCAGCCCGCGATAACGCTCGGCCGAATCGTGCGGCGCCACCTGCGCGATCACCGCCTGCACCCGCTGCATCACCTCGCCGAAGGAGAAGCGGGCATGCGCGTCGGCGATGCCCAGTTCGCAGGCCCGGGCGATTTGCGCCAGCAGACTGGCGGAACGGATCAACGCTTTCGACGGCACGCAGCCGGTATTCAGGCAATCGCCGCCCAGCCGATCCTTTTCGATCAGCGTCACTTTCGCCTTCAGCGCCGCGGCGATATAGGCGGCGACCAAACCGGCGCTGCCGCCGCCGATCACCAGCAGATTGCGATCGAAACGCGCCGGCTTACGCCAGCCGGCATAGACTTTTCTGGCGCGGACCCGGTCGACCAGCCAGCGCGCCAGCCACGGGAAGATTCCGAGCGCGGCGAATGAAGCCAGCAGGCCCGGCGACAATATGCCGGCCAGCGAGTCGATTCGCGCCAGTTGTGTCCCGGCATTGACGTAGACCACGGTGCCGGCGAGCATGCCGATCTGGCTGACGACATAAAAGGTCCACGTCTTCATCGCCGTCAGGCCGAGCAACAGATTGACCAGGAAAAACGGAAACAGCGGCACCAGGCGCAGGGTGAACAGGTAGAACGCGCCTTCGCGCCGCACGCCTTCGTCGATCACCGCCAGCCGGCGGCCGAAGCGACCAAGCAGCCAATCGCGCAACAGGAAGCGCGCAAAAAGGAAGGCCAGCGTCGCACCGCAAGACGAGGCGAAAGAAACGATCACCGTCCCCCAGCCTAGCCCGAAGATCGCGCCGCCGGCCAGCGTCAGCAGCGCGGCGCCCGGCAAGGACAGCGCTGTGGTCAGCACATAAAGCACGAAATAGACGGCGGCCGCGGTCCATGGCCGTTCGGCGCGGAAGGCCTCGATCGCCGCCTGCCGTTCCTTGAACGCCGCCAGGTTGAAATACTGGCCCAGGTCGAAAGCAAAATAAACGACGATCAGCGCGACGAGGATGGCGACTAGCGCCAGTTTTTTGAATTTCATCGATTCTCCAGCGACACGGTCAGAAAACCCGGCCATCCCTGGCCACGGCATGGCTCCTGCTGCTTGGTCGTCGACAAAACCGCGCGCTTACACTTTTCGTAGCCGTCACGGTGTTCCACCATACACCGATCGTCAACCTTTCGGTCGGTGAGGCGGGGTTTCAGTCGGCGGCGATCGGCAAAGCCGTCTTATCGACCACCCGTCGCAATACGAAACTCGAATGCACGCCGGTGACGCCGCTGATGCCGGTGATCCGGTTGAGCAGCAAATCCTGGTAGGCATCCATGTCCTTGACCACCACCTTGAGTTGATAGTCGGCCGACTGGCCGGTGATCAAGAGACACTCGATCACCTCGGGAATTTCGCGGATGACGTTTTCGAAGTGCCCGAAGCGCTCGGGAGTGTGTTGATCCATCGAAATATGCACCAGCGCCATCAACGCCAAACCCAGCGCCTTGGCGTCGACCAACGCCCGATAGCCACTGATCAAGCCGTTGTCCTCGAGTGCCCGTACCCGGCGCAGACACGGCGACGGCGACAGGCCAATACGGTCGGCGAGGTCCTGATTGCTGATCCGGCCCTCTTCCTGCAGCACGCGCAGAATGTGTCGGTCGTAGCGGTCGATCTGCATCGATATTGCTTCCATTGGGCGATGAAAAGCATAAATTATATTATCAAACAAAATTATCACAATAAAATTCCAAAAATTGGCCATAAACCGGTCAACTACGCAAGCACCTGCCGGCACTTCGCGCGTACCATTCTCCTGTCAGAAATCACTTTCGCACTTTCAGGAGACCACGCCGATGTTGACCAGCCCCGCCAGCAAGTACACCGCCTTCCCGCCCGTCCGGCTCACCGATCGGCAATGGCCCAACCGGATCATCGATACGCCGCCCATCTGGCTGAGCACCGACCTGCGTGACGGCAACCAGGCGCTGTTCGAGCCGATGAACGCCGAACGAAAGATGCGTCTGTTCGCCGCCTTGTGCCGGATGGGCTTCAAGGAGATCGAGGTCGCTTTCCCCTCCGCCTCGCAGACCGACTTCGACTTCGTCCGCCGGCTGATCGAAGACGGGCACATTCCGGACGACGTGACCATCGCCGTGTTGACCCAGGCGCGGGAACATCTGATCCGCCGGACGATGGAGTCGCTCAAAGGCGCCCGGCGGGCGATCGTCCATGTCTACAACGCCACCTCCAAGCCTTTCCGCGATGTCGTTTTCGGGATCAGCAAGGCGGAAGTGGTGGACATGGCGGTCGGCGCCGTTCGCCTGATCCGGCAACTGGCCGCCGAGCAGCCAGACACCGACTGGCAGCTCGAGTACAGCCCGGAAACCTTCACCGCCACCGAGCTCGACTTCGCGCTCGAAATCTGCGACGCGGTGACCGACGCCTGGGGCGCCTCGCCGACCGACAAGGTGATCCTCAACCTGCCAGCGACCGTCGAGGTGACCACCCCCAACGTGTATGCCGATCAGATCGAATGGATGCATCGCCACCTGGCGCGGCGCGACAGCGTGATCGTCAGCGTACACCCGCACAACGACCGCGGCACCGCCGTGGCCACCGCCGAACTGGCGATGATGGCCGGCGCCGAACGCGTCGAAGGCTGCCTGTTCGGCAATGGTGAACGCACCGGCAACGTCGATCTGATCACCCTGGCGCTCAATCTGTACACCCAGGGCATCGCGCCAGGACTCGATCTGTCGGACATCAACGCCATCGCGCGAACCTACGAATACTGCACCCAGTTGCCGATCCACCCGCGCCACCCCTACGTCGGCGATTTGGTGTTCACCGCCTTTTCGGGTTCGCACCAGGACGCGATCAAGAAAGGCTTCGGCATCCAGACCGCCGACGCGCCGTGGAGCGTACCGTATTTGCCGATCGACCCCGCCGACCTCGGCCGCAGTTACGACTCGGTGATCCGGGTCAACAGCCAATCCGGCAAGGGCGGCATCGCCTACCTGCTCGAAAACGAATACGGCGTGGTGCTGCCCCGCCGGCTGCAGGTCGAGTTCTCCAGCGTCATCCAGCGACACACCGACACGCACGGCGGCGAAGTCAGCGCCAGCGACATCTGGCGGCTGTTCTCCGCCGAATATCTCGACGCCGACGGCCCGGTGCGCTACCTCGAGCATCATCTCGTCGAGCACGGTCACGCCCAGGGAATCCGCCTGAGCGTCATCCACCAGGGCAAGACGCAACTCCTCTCCGGCGAAGGCAACGGCCCGATCGACGCCGCGGTCAATGCCTTGCGCGGCCTGAACATCGCCCTGCAGGTCCGCAGTTACGAAGAACGGTCGATGGGCAGCAGCAACCGTGGTGGTGACGCCACCGCCTGCGCCTTCGTCGAACTGCTCTCTCCCGGCAGTCGTCAGGAATGCTATGGCGTCGGCATCGACGCCAACATCGTCACCGCCTCGCTCAAGGCCCTGCTGAGCGGCGTCAATCGGCTCGG
>JAEUOJ010000026.1 GCA_016789495.1 Accumulibacter sp.
GCATGCGCCGCTTGCCCGCTGGCAAGGTGCGACGGCCGACCAATAGCGATGAACGCTTACGAGTGGTCGCCGCGCTGTCCAATGAAATCTGTGGCCAGATTGGCGACCGGGCGATCGATTCTGAACAATGGCGCAAGCTCAGCGCTCGCTATGGCGAGGCGATCACTCACGATGAAACGGAATTGCGTGCTTCGCTGGCCAAAGCGTTCGATCAGGTCGGTGACTTTGCCCGTTCGCTGCACCTGGACTTGCGGCAAACCGGTTTTGGACGTCAGGCACGGGCAGCGGTGGTCGCCGCGCCGGCAACGGACGATGCGGCGACCTTGCCTGCCCGTGATGATGGGCTGGCTGGAACGCTGATCCTTGATGATCCGGCACAGGAACGGTCATTGGTCGACGATTCGTCGAGCGAGGAGGCCGCGAGCGATGGCACTACCTCCGAGCACGGCGAGGTGGTCCTGTTGGCAGGCATCCAAGACGTCAGCAACGCCCTGGTCAGTGATTTCAAGCTGAATGACGTGCTGCGCATCATTCTCGAAACCATGTATCGCGCCAAAGGTTTCAAGACAGTGGTGTTGTGTATACGCGACGCGCGCAGCAACAGCATGCAAGGGCGTTTCGGTTTCGGTCCCGAAGCGCTGGAGATTGCCAAGCGCTTTCGTTTTTCTCTGGTGTTTACTCCGGATATTTTCCATGCCGCTTTGGCCAATGGCGTGGATATCCTGATCACCGATACCAACGAACCTAAAATTGCCGCACGCATTCCGGCCTGGTTTCGCCAAGCGGTTAGTTCGGAGACCTTTCTCCTGTTCCCGTTGTGCATCAAAAACCGACCCGTGGCGCTGATCTACGCCGACCGCGCGCACGCTGGCGAAATCGTTCTGCCCGAAAAGGAACTGTCCTTGTTGCGGACCCTGCGTAATCAGGCGCTTTTGGCGATCAAGCAGTCGATCTGATCGGTCTGCAATGCAAAGGTAGCGGGTGTGCATCGGGCGACCCGCCCAAAGCCGGCCGGTGCCTTACCAGAGTTTCCACCACGGCCCTCGCGGACGATCGAGGCCACGGGTGTAATAGGCACTGTCGGGATAGTTTTTGCGCATCACCCGCTCGGCATCGTCGCGCAAGTCGGTCAGTCCCAATTGATCGTAGGCCTTGACCATGATGAACAACGCTTCTTCGGTCGCCGGCGTGTCTGGATAGGTCTTGATGGCGTACTGCGCGCGGTTGGCCGCCGCCAGATACGCGCCGCGTTTCATATAGTAACGGGCGACGTGCAATTCCAGCGAGGCCAGCGCCTGAACCAGATAGCGCATGCGCAGGGTCGCGTCGGGAGTGTACTTGCTGTCCGGGAAACGGGTGACCAGTTCCTTGAAGGCTTCGAAGGCTTCACGAGCGCCTTTCGGGTCCCGTTCGGTCATGTCTTGGCTGCTGATCGCTCCCAGAATTCCCAAATCCTCATTAAAGTTGATCAGTCCACGCAGGTAATACACGTAGTCGACGTTGGGATGGTTCGGATGCAGTTTGATGAAACGGTCGCAGGCCGCGATCGCTGACGCCGGTTCGAGGTCTTTCCAGTAGGCGTAGGCGATTTCGATTTGCGCCTGTTGCGCATAACGCCCGTAAGGGTAGCGGGATTCCAGCTTTTCGAAATACTTGATCGACTTCGAGTACAAGCCTTCATTCAGCGCGCCCTTGGCTTCGGCGTAGAGTTTGTTCGCCGACCAGCCAGCGGTTTCATCCCTTTCTTCCGGCAGCAGGCTGCAGCCCGTCAGTAGAGTGGCGACTAACAGCGTCACGATAAACGCTAAACTACGCATGATGAGCTACCCGTCAAAAGAAAACGCGTTGAGCGAACAGAAGCAAACGGCCGCATCCGCCCCGGATTCGAAGCGTGGCGATTATAGCGCAAACCCAAAAATCACCCTGACCGTACCGGCTGAATGCAATGGACTGCGTCTGGATCAGGCGTTGGCCCGGATGCTGGCACAGCATTCGCGCAGTCGATTGCAGAATTGGCTTCGGGCGGGACGGGTGACTGTCGACGGCGAGGTCATCATCGAGCAACGTCACAAGGTGTGGGCGGGCGGGCGGATCGAACTGGCCGAGGGGTCCGACGAGCGCGCCGAATCGGCGTGTCCTGAAGACATCCCGCTACGCGTCGTTCATGAAGACGATGCGTTGCTGGTGATCGACAAGCCTGCCGGACTGGTGGTCCATCCCGGAAATGGCCATTGGCACGGCACCTTGCTCAACGCACTACTGCATCATGCGCCACAACTGGCCAGGGTGCCGCGCGCCGGCATCGTCCATCGTCTCGACAAGGATACCAGCGGCCTGCTGGTCATCGCCAAGACGCTATTGGCGCAGACACATCTGGTCAGGCAATTGCAAGCGCGCAGTGTCAAACGGATCTACCTAGCGCTGGTCCGCGGGATCGTCGAGCGCGGTGGGATAATCGATGCGCCGATTGGTCGCCATCCGACGCAACGGACGCGCATGGCGGTCATCCCGGCAGGCAAGCCGGCGCGAACGCGTTACCGGATTCTCGAGACGTTTCAGTCGACGACCTTGATCGAGTGCGCGTTGGAAACCGGCCGGACGCATCAGATTCGCGTGCATCTCGATTCGGTTGGTCATCCGTTGGTCGGTGACCCGGTCTACGGCAATCGCTTCGGCCGGGTCCCGCCGGGCTTGAGCTTCGAGCATCAGGCGTTGCACGCCTGTCGTCTGGCGCTGATTCATCCCGAAACCGGCAAATCGCTGCTTTGGCGGTCGGACTTGCCTACAGCAATGGCGGCCTTGATCGACGAACTACGGCGGCAGTCCCTTCCAGTGGATGTTGACGCGACCGAGCAGCGGGAGGGTGACGAATGGCAGGATATTGATGAGGATTCGGCCGTCGAGGTGATCTACGTTGACGATGACCTCGACGAGGACGATGACTGTGAGCGATGAACCGTGGTTCGTTCCCGATTGGCCGGTTCCCCCTCGAGTGTGTAGTCTGATCACCACCCGCCGGGGTGGCGTCAGCCTGCCACCCTTCGACAGCTTCAACCTGGGCGCGCATGTGGGTGATCATCCCGCCGCCGTGGCCGCCAATCGACGAATGCTCACGGCGGTGCTGCCCGGAGAACCGTTTTGGTTGAATCAAGTTCATGGCACCACGGTGGTCGAAGTGTTTGCCGATAAATCGCTGGTGGCGCCGAAGGCGGATGCGGCGTACACCCGAGCCACTGAGCACGTTTGCGCGGTGATGACCGCCGATTGTCTGCCCGTGCTGTTTTGCGATATCGGGGCCACGGTGGTCGCCGTGGCACACGCCGGCTGGCGGGGTCTGCAGGCCGGCATTCTCGAAGCAACCGTCTCCCGACTACCGGTTTCGACGAGTGATTTGTCGGTCTATCTGGGACCGGCGATCGGCCCGCAGGCTTTCGTAGTCGGTGATGAGGTACGCGAAGCGTTTGTCGCTGCCGATGGTGAAGCGGCGGCCTCGTTCACGATGAGTCCTTTCGGCGATGATCACAAATGGCTGGCCGACATGTATCGTCTGGCGCGACTGCGTTTGCGGCGTCTTGGCGTAGCAAGAATCCATGGGGGAGGGGAGTGCACCTTTGCCAACCCGCAGCGCTATTTCTCCTACCGCCGTGATGGAACGACTGGTCGAATGGCTTCTTTTATTTGGCTGTCCGCTCGATGATCAGCGAGATTGTTGATCATCGGGCGGGACGCTGGAAACAAGTTGCTCCGGCGGCGGCGAAGATCGACGGCGGCGGCTGGTTAACCACCACAACAACGCCGTCGGCAAGAGGCCATAACAGACGAAAGTCAGCACGCCAGCAACGGGATGGTCTTCGGTAAGGGCCATCAGAACGATGACATACAACCAACCGATCGCCACTATGTGCATGGGTGAGATGATCTCTTAAGGCAAATCGAACGTGATGATGGCAGAAAATCGAGCCTTGCAGATCGAACCACGCCGCTTGAGGCGGCTTCAACGACAGTGAAGGCCAGTTTGGCATTGACATCGCATAGGGTGCAATGGAGAATCGCCTGTTTCACGCCGGTGCTTTCTGGCGACTGAAGTGATCCGTGGTCTTCATGCTGTTCGGATGACGGACGGTTGCGCAGAGATGAGGCATTCTTTGAATGGCACCGGTTGGGTCCGCGTCGTTGCCCAGCGTCGGCGTGGTGGGCAGGAGTGGTAGTCGTGGTGGTATTACGCCGCCAATCGTTTGTCTCGTCAACAGGAAAGGAAAAGCTATGACGCAACGCGTTGCTTTGGTTACCGGTGCCATGGGTGGAATCGGCACGGCCGTTTGTCAGGAACTGGCCAAGGCTGGTCACAAGGTTGTCGCTGCCTATCACCCGGAATTCGATAAGCCGGAAGAGTGGAAGAAAGCGATGGCGGAGGCCGGCTTCAACGATTTCATCTGTGTCGCAGGTGATGTCTCCGACTACGATGCCTGCGTAGCGCTGGTTGCCGAAGCCGAAGCCAAGGCTGGTCCGATCGACATTCTGGTCAATAACGCCGGTATCACTCGCGACAAGATGTTTGGAAAAATGGAAGTGGCGCAGTGGAATGCCGTCATCTCGACCAATCTCAACAGCCTCTTCAACATGACCAAACAAGTGACGACGAAGATGGCAGAACGTGGTTGGGGTCGAATCATCAATATTTCCTCGGTTAACGGCCTTAGAGGACAGGCAGGTCAAACCAACTATTCGGCCGCCAAGGCCGGCGTGATCGGATTCACCAAGGCGCTAGCCGCTGAATTGGCGGCCAAGGGCGTTACGGTCAATGCCATCACTCCTGGTTATGTGGCGACACCGATGGTCATGGCGATCAAACCCGAGATTCTGCAGGGAATTGTCGACACCGTGCCGATGAAACGTTTGGCCAAGCCCGAGGAAATTGGCGGCGCCTGTGTGTATCTGGCCTCGGATATCGCCGGTTTCATGACCGGGTCGACGATGAACATCTGCGGCGGACTGTACTATCAATAATCGTAGCATCTCGGTTGCCAGTGCTATGCGCGGGTAGCCGATAAGCCCTGAAAAGCCCGGTAAATCCGGGCTTTTCATTTGCGGCCGGCATAGGTGCACTCTGGTGGGCGTAAGTCCCGCGGTAAGTTGATCACAACCAACGAAATGAAGCGCATGGCCTGAAAGACTGTGAAAATATCCTCGGGGTTGGCGCGCCAGCCTTATGCATCCTGTCTAATGATGCGGTCGGCGTTGTTGCCGATTCCCGCTCATGATCACGAGCTTTCCTTTGTTTTCTGACGAGTCGGTGTCGCCGACCAACCGAAGAGACCAAGGCTCGGCGAAAGCAACGTTAACAAGTGTTACTGCGCGGGTTCGAATGCCCAATCGCAGCCAACTCGAATTTCGGACAAGCGATCTGTGATCGTTGCGGTCGCCTGGATATCGCGCACGATTGGTTTGGGGCCACATCAAGCGGCAGGACGTGACCGGCCCGAAACGCCGGAACCAAAGCGGGCGAAGACGGTGTGGGACGAGCGGCGATTGCGCCAGAGAGTGTCTACGCCTTGTGGCTTTACACCACACTGGAAGGCGTTGGCCCTCGGGATCGCTCGACTGACGCAGGCACATGGTATACCGGTGGATCTGCGGTGGCGTACAAGTCAATGACCCCGGTTCGGCCGATGTCCGCCGCTAAGCGGGCGAAGCCCTGGACGACCTGCTGACTAACAACGTCGGGAGTTCGACGACTGACGCCGACACGACGATCATGAAGATCGGCGACGTGAGATTTCGCCTGGCGCACAACCTTCAGTACGCCAGCGAAACTGAAAGCCAAGTGAGATCATCGGCCTCCAGATCGTGATCACCGGTAGCGATCCGGGGCAAGTGTTACCGATGGTCGAGCAGGTCAGCGAACGCTGTGTTCCGTTCCCGGCGAACTGGCTGGTCGATGGCGGCGATTCGGGCCGTGGACAGGTCGGCGCAGTGGCCGAGAATACGGTTGCCTATCCGCTTTTGCCCAAGGCCATGAACCCGGCATCGAACGTTCACCAAGCGAAACCGGCGAATTGCCCGGCAGTCGCCGAATACAGGGAGTAAATGGGGAGCGACGCGACCAAGGTTCTCTTCAAGGATCACGCAATGACAGCCGAGTGCATAAATGCTCTGGCGCGCAACCGTGGCCTGAATCGACTTCGGGTTCGTGGGCCAAAGCGGGTTAAATGCAATGCTGTTCAGATACGCATCATTGGCTGAGGCTGGTGCGCTTGGTTGAGCAGTTCGCCTCGCTGCCGTACGTTGTAGCCGCTCATCTTGCGCTTCACGCCGCGCGGGTTGAGTCGGCCACGGCGGCTGCGCCTGCCTTG
>JAEUOJ010000067.1 GCA_016789495.1 Accumulibacter sp.
TGACGATGGGCTCTTCGTCCGCGTAACGGCTGGACGACTACTTCATAGCCTCGCCCCTGGTGCCCAATCGCTTGGCCACTTCCACGAGACCGCTTTCGAACGCTTCGGGCTGTGTGCAATCGGCAATGACAAGGCGATCGACGTGCAAAACCTCGCTGGACGCCGCGTCGATGACCGCCATCTGGAGCTGAGTCTCACCGGACGGCGTGGCAAGTCGGGAATCGTGGAAATATGGCGTTGCCATTGGCACTCGCGCCGCCGACATGGAGCCTGTGATTCCCTGCAGCAGGAAGCCGGCGACGTCTGCGGCGGCTTTTTTGGCTGTCCGCTCCGCCGTATCGACGTTGCAGACACCGGATAGGTAAAGGAAGAAGGGACCCGCTCCGCCAGGCGATTCGGATTTCAGGGTGGTTCGCAGTGGCGCGAAGCCGACTCGACCAGATTCGATAAGTAGTGGTCGGGGCTGATAAGGTAAAAGCGCGGCATCGATGCCGTTCACCGTTTCGCGGAGCTGGGGATTCATAGCCTGCCACTGTAAGGAAGCCGATTCACTCAACTCCAACTTCGTCAGCCGAGTACGCAATCGGAGGAGTTGATTCGTCACCGTTTCGGACGCGGCCTGTGTTGCCTCGCTGTCCGGGGTCTTCTCTTTGCCGGCAAGGTCGCTGACGCGATTGACCTGTACGGTGATCGGCAGCAAATGCAAGCGCAGGTCAGGCAGCGTTGCCGGATCGAAAACTCGCTCGTTCACTTCGGGGATTCGGCGCAACGCCACCTCCACCTTTGGCGGGGAGGATTTGTCGATGACCAGGGGTTCGGCTTCGTAGCCGCGCTTCATGATGGTCAGCCGATGCTGCCGGGCGTCGTTCTCGTCACTGTAGAATAACTGTTTCTTGAGAGGCGTGGTGCCAAGACGCAGCGGCGGAAAGATCAGGGGATTCAACCCCTGACGTTGCTGCAACACCATCGCCTGTGCTGGAGTCGTCTGGATCGTGTATTCGCGCATCATTCCGCAACCGCTGAGCAGCGCGGCGCCCAGCGCGAGCATGATTAAGCGGATGTTCATCATGGTCATCGTGTTCCTCCAAACTCATCGCTGAATCGGTGTACGCCAAGGATGATCTCGGGAGGAAGTATATCTGAATCGCTGCCAATGTTTTCAGCAGAGCATGGGGCTGAACGCTGTCACGTGTTTCGAAGAAAGCAATCTGGTCACAGCAGTTCAAGGCGAGGAGACCGTCAACCGTGCCGACATCGTTTGACTGTGCCGCCTCGCGCGATCGGTTTTCCGAGCCATCGCCGGGTCAGTAAATAAAACGATCGCGCAATTCTTCGAGATGGAGTTGCCGCAGGATCTGCTCGATACGATCGGCGGCGTTGCCGCGGCGGGTGCCGAGATGGCGGGCGATGATCAGTTCATTTTTTAGCGAGTGTTCCCAGCCGACCAGCTCGGTGACGGTCACCTGGTAGCCGTGCGCTTCGAGTAGCAGGCCGCGCAGGACGTTGGTCAGTTGGCTGCCGAATTCGCGGCTGTGCAGCGGGTGCCGCCACAATTCGGCCAGCGGCGTTGCCGCCAGGGCGGCGCTCTTGTTCTGTCGCAAGTGCGCCGCTACTTCGGCTTGGCAACACGGTGCCAGGACGATGAAGCGTGCTTGCCGGTGCAGCGCGAAGCGGATTGCGTCGTCGGTGGCAGTGTCGCAGGCGTGCAGCGCGGTAACGATGTCGACGTGCGCCGGTAGTTCGGCGGCGTCGAGCGCTGCGGCGACGCGCAGGTTATGGAAGCTCATCCGCGCGAAGCCGAGGCGTTCGGCCAGTCGGCACGAACGGTCGACCAGTTCGGCGCGTGCTTCGATGCCGTAGATGTGCCCGTGGTCACGCGGCTGGAAGAATTGGTCGTAGAGAATGAAACCCAGGTACGACTTGCCGGCGCCGTGGTCGACGAGCGTTGGCCCGGCATTGGCGGCGACCAGTTCGTCGAGCAAGGGTTCGATGAACTGGCAGAGGTGGCGGACCTGCTTGAGCTTGCGGCGGCTATCCTGGTTGATTTTGCCGTCGCGGGTCAGGATGTGCAGTTCCTTGAGCAGTTCGATCGACTGCCCGGGGCGGAGGTCGGGGAGAGACGACAAGCGAGGTCTGGGGGCAGTGAGTGCGAAGAGTGCATTCTAACAGTCATGGATGGTCGCCCCTGGGGTTGCCGAGCATTGAATCGTTGACAGATAAATCGGGAAAGATTGCCCTCTGCCATGCGGACTTTGCCGAGGCGTGCCTATGTACTGATGCATCAGTCTTACTCGCCCACAGAGCGCGGCAATGATCAGGCTGAATCGACCATGTTCCGACCCGACTGGCCTTTTCTTCATGATCGCCCGAGCAATCGTCGAGGGCATTCCTCGACAAAACGGCGCTGCCGCTATATCACTGGTTTGTCCAGAGGCGCTGGCGAGCGGGTGTCCGTGGGCACAACCCGTGTTCATGCTGCATCACTCACCTTGCGCGCGGCTACCCGGATACCGAACGCGCGCCGTGGATCGCGGGCGCAGATGGGGGGCGGCGCACCTTGGCGAAACATCGCTAAAACCGCCTGTTGCTTGCCGTTCCTGCTTCATCGCTGCGCCGATCGGCCTCCGCGGCGTCGCTTTTGTTGGTCTTGACGCAGGGTGTCACGAACGTTGGGGCCGTCCGCTTTACCGTATGCCTGAACGCTGCCAGCGTCCTTGCTCGGTGATGCGCTTTGCCGCACGATTCCATGCTGATCAGGCAGGGTGAATAAGGACGACGCCATCTGCTTGCACTTGCTGTGCAGAGCACGGCCTGCTCTCGGCCATCCAAGCCATGAATTGGCCTCATCTTCATGGCGCTCACTTCTGCCGCTTGCTGCTGGGTAGGTCGTTTTCCCACGTCGGCTCTCTGATGACCATGGAGGCGACAGCTCATTGGTCGGACTGGAACGAGTCGGCGTCAAGAAATCGAACGGCAATGGTGTTTTCGGCGTCCTGCGCCAGTCGATAAACCGGCGCCAATCATTTGCTGGAAACCCGTGAAATACCGCCCTCGCTTTCCCAATCGGTTCGCGAATGTTTCAGTCCGACACGCCTAGCCCTGGTGCGCTGGGATGACGGTCTCGCCGCGCCCGATGCCGTAATACTCGATAGCCAATTCGCGGATTTGCGGCGGATCGAACAGGTTCCGACCGTCGAAAATCAGCGCTTGCTTGAGCAGTGCGCGAATCTGTTCGAAATCCGGACTTTTGAACTCGCGCCATTCGGTGGCGATCAACAAGGCGTCGGCACCCTGCAGTGCCTCGGCCTGATGATTGACCAGTGTCAGTCCGGGCAGGTCGCCAAAAATCCGCCGCGCTTCGTTCATTGCCACCGGGTCGTAAGCGCGGATCGCCGCGCCGCGCTGCAGCAGTTCATGGACGATCACCCGGCTCGGCGCATCGCGCATGTCATCGGTGTCGGGCTTGAAGGCCAGACCCCACAACGCGAAGGTGCGGCCTTGCAAGTCTTCGCCGAAGCGGGCGACAACCTTGTCGACCAGTACCCGTTTCTGGATTTCATTGGCCGCTTCGACGGCGGTCAGCACCCGCAGATCGATACCGTACTCGTGGCCGGTACGCACCAGCGCTTTGACATCCTTGGGAAAGCACGAGCCGCCGTAACCGGTGCCGGCATACAGAAAATGCGTACCGATGCGCGGGTCGCTGCCGATGCCGCGTCGGACCAGTTCGATATCGGCACCGACTCGCTCGGCCAGCCGTGCCAACTCGTTCATGAAACTGATCCGTGTGGCCAGCATCGCGTTGGCGGCGTACTTGGTCAGTTCGGCGCTACGCGGATCCATGACCTGCAGCTTGTCGCGGTTGCGGGAAAACGGAGCGTAAATGGCGCGCATCAGGTGCGTGGCGCGTTCATCGTCGGTGCCGATGACGATCCGGTCCGGACGCATGAAATCGTCGACCGCGGCGCCTTCCTTGAGAAACTCGGGGTTGCTGACCACCGCGAAATCGACCTTGACGCCGCGCCGGGCCAGCGCCTCGCCAACCGTTTTCTTGACCCGGTCGGCGGTGCCTACCGGGACGGTGCTCTTATCGACGATCACCTTGTAGTCGGTCATATGCTCGCCGATGCTGCGCGCGGCGGCAAGGACGTATTGTAGGTCGGCCGAGCCGTCCTCGTCGGGTGGCGTGCCGACGCCGATGAACTGCAAGGTGCCGTGGTGCACCGCCGCGGCGATGTCCGTGGTGAATTGCAAGCGTCCGTCGGCGGCATTGCGTCTGACCATCTGTTCCAGGCCAGGCTCGTGGATCGGAATCCCGCCAGCGTTGAGGATGTCGATCTTGCGCTGGTCCACGTCCAGGCAGAGCACGTGGTTGCCCATTTCCGACAGGCAGGCTCCGGTGACCAGCCCGACGTAGCCGGTTCCAATGACGGTGACTTTCATTCAGTTTGACCTTTCTTTAGGTGGAGTAGTAAGTGCGGTACCACTCGACGAAGCGGCCGATGCCGTCATCCAGCGATGTGGCGGGTGCAAAATCGATCCACTTCTCCAGAGCACTGGTGTCGGCGAAGGTCGCCGGCACATCGCCGGGTTGCATCGGCAGCAGACGTTTCTCGGCCTGCCGGCCGAGATGCCGCTCGAGGCAGCCGATGAAATCGAGTAAGGCCACCGGCTGATGGTTGCCGATGTTGAATACCCGATACGGCGCATCACTGATCGACGGATTCGGATTCTGCGCGCAGTAGTCGGGGTCGGCGACCGGCTGTTTGTCGGTAACCCGCAAGAGCGCTTCGACGATATCATCGACGTAAGTGAAGTCGCGCTGCATCTGGCCGTGGTTGAAAACGTCGATCGCATGGCCGGCGAGGATCGCGCGGGTAAACAAGAACGGCGCCATATCCGGCCGGCCCCATGGGCCATAAACCGTGAAAAAGCGCAGTCCAGTGGTCGGCAGCCGGTAAAGATGGCTGTAGGTATGAGCCATCAGTTCATTGGCTTTCTTGGTCGCGGCGTACAGACTGACCGGGTGGTCGACATTATCGCCCTCGGCGAAAGGCATGCGCGTGTTGCCGCCGTAAACGCTGGAACTCGAGGCATAAACCAGATGTTCGATCCGGTGATGCCGACAACCTTCGAGAATCGTCAGGAAACCGACCAGATTGCTGTCGACGTAAGCTTCGGGATTGACCAGCGAATAGCGCACGCCGGCTTGCGCGGCCAGATGGACCACCCGCTCGAAGCCTTCGGCGGCGAACAGGGCCGCCATGGCCGGCCGGTCGGCGAGGTCCATTTCGATGAAACGAAAGCGCGGCTGGCTGGCCAGCGTGGCCAGCCGACTACGCTTGAGACCGACATCGTAATAATCATTGATATTGTCGATGCCGACGACTTGATCGCCTCGCTCGAGCAGAGCCAGGGCGGTATGCATGCCGATGAAACCGGCGGCGCCGGTGACAAGAATTTTCAATGCGTAAACTCCGGAGAATGTACGGGGTGGGAATCGGCTGGACGGTGATCGGCTGCTGGCAGACTTTCAAATCCATGATGCAGAGGCTTCCCGGCCGACGACCGCCGGTTCGCGGGTACGGACGGCTGACGGGCGGCACCGACGCGCGGCGCGTGTTTCCAGGAAGCGGCAATCACGACCAGGACGATCATGTTGCTCGGGCCAGGCGGATTGTCTGGTTTTCGAGTTGGCAGGGTCAAGGAATTTGATCACGCTCGCCGCGACCGGCCGGTTGATTCACTCGCGTGCCGACACGTGGTTGAAGGTAGCGGGTAGGTGGCTCTCGACAAATCGATCAGGCTAACCGGCTCTTGAGCCAGACGGAAAACTCGGCGCCGATTTCCGGGTGGGTTTCGGCGAGAACCACGCTGGCCTGGATGAGTCCTAGCTTACTGCCGCAGTCGAAGCGTTGACCCTGGAAGCGGTAAGCGAGGACCTGTTCCCGGGCAAGCAGCGCGGCGATGCCGTCGGTCAGTTGAATCTCGCCGCCCGCCCCGCGGGTTTGACTGCGGAGCAAATCGAAAATCGTCGGCGTCAGGACATAGCGGCCGACGATCCCCATATTGGACGGTGCGGCGCTGGGGTGCGGTTTTTCGATCAGGCCGGAGACATTGACCAAGTCCGTCGTCAAAGCCTCCCCCTTGACGATGCCGTAACGTTGGGTCTGATTTTCCGGAACCTCCTGGATGGCCAGTAGGCTGCACTGCCGTTCGGCGTACAAGGCGGTCATCTGCTGCATGATGGGTGGTTCACCAAGCATCAGGTCATCGGCGAGCAGCACCGCGAACGGTTCGCCACGCACCAGCCGTTCGGCGCAAAGTACCGCGTGCCCCAGACCCAGCGCCTTGGCCTGACGAACATAGACGCAATCCATGTCGTCAGGGGTGATCGAGTGCACCAACGCCATCAGTTCATTCTTGCCGCTTGCCGCCAACTCGGCTTCCAGTTCGACGGCGGTATCGAAATGGTCCTCGATCGAGCGCTTGGTACGGCCGGTAACGAAGATCATCTCCCGGATGCCGGCCGCGTAAGCTTCCTCGACCGCATACTGGATCAACGGCTTATCGACTACCGGCAACATTTCCTTGGGACTGGCCTTGGTCGCCGGCAGGAAGCGCGTGCCGAGGCCGGCTACCGGGAAAACCGCTCTTTTTACCAGCGATGTCTTGTTCATCTGCCTCCTTCAAACCTTATTCATCAAAAGGTTGATTTTATATCTTACGAAGATTACTGCATTGTAGATGAGCGATTGCCCGGACGAATCGGGATATCATTGACGATATTCGCTTCGACGCCGTCGTCGTCCGAGGCGACTGATCACGTAAGAGACGAGAACCATGGGCTCCTCCTTGCCGCTGGACCTGACGGGGTTGCTCGCTTTGGCGGCCGGCTTGGGCTGGGCGTCCGGCGTGCGACTTTACGCGGCATTGTTCATCGTCGGAGTGGTTGGCAAAATGGGCTGGGTGGTCCTGCCTGAAGGCTTGCGGGTGCTCGAACACCCCTGGGTGCTGTCAGCGGCTGGCGCGATGCTGCTGGTCGAATTCCTCGCCGATAAAGTGCCGCTGATCGATTCGTTATGGGATTCGTTGCAAGGCTTCATCCGCATCCCGGCCGGCGCAGCGCTGGCGGCGATGGCCCTTGGTGGCCAAGGTGTTGAATGGCAAACGGCGATGGCCATCATCGGCGGTGGCTTGGCGGCAGGTGCGCATCTGGCTAAAGCGGGAACGCGTGCGACGGTCAATCTGTCGCCCGAACCCTTGAGCAATATCCTCACTTCGCTCGGCGAGGATACGCTGGTCGCTTTCGTACTCTGGCTGGCCTTTGCACATCCCTGGGCGCTGTTCGGTTTTCTGACGGTGTTCGTGATCCTGTTGCTGTGGCTGCTGCCAAAACTGTACCGTCTGGTCTTCGGCCGTCGTCGCACGCAGGTGTAGGACGCCCTCAGCCAAGTTTCGCCATCGTCCAAGCGCTGCCTTTGAACACGGCCAATAGGCAAGCCAACAGCAGGGCTATGCGCAGTCCTTGGAAAAGACGCGGATGATCTTTGGCATCGGCGATGGCCAGCAGATGCTGCGCTCCCCAGATCACCGCGAGTCCGGCGATCAGCGAGACAGCCACCACCTGCGTCTCGGTACTGCTCAAGGCCAGCAAACGATTCTCGCGCCAAGGAACAGCGATAAAAACGCCAAAGGTCCAGAACAGTCCCAGCCCTCCAAGTGCAACCAGCGTAGCGACGCCGCGACTAATCCATTTTTCCATACCCACATTCCCCGTCGATGAGCAGGAAGAAAATGGCCGCCTCTTCCCATCCGCTCAGTTTGCCGCCTAGCAACGAGTTTTCAACCGCTTTCTCGGCCGT
>JAEUOJ010000084.1 GCA_016789495.1 Accumulibacter sp.
GGACGATGCCGCCGGTGCGGGCAACGCCGCTGACCACTTGTCCCGAGGCGGTCCGCACCTGTGTCACCTGCCCGTCGATGGCGTTGTTCAAAGCCTTGCCTTCATTGCTGACGGAGAATCCGTCGCCGGAGGAGACCAGGCGTACACTTTGTCCTTGCTGCACCGCCCACGGCGCGGTCAGCCACTCGGCGCGCAAAGGCTGTCCGGTGGCGATGCCGAGTTTGACGGTCTTGCCGACCGCCTGCGCCGGGTCGGTGAGGACACTGACCGGCAGGGCGCCAAGATCGCCGGTCTGGCTCGAGAAGTCGCCGGCATCGATCTTTTGCCCTGGAACGAGTTGTCGCGCGGCGACCAGATAGTGACTGACGATCGACACCTGCACCGGTACGTAAGCCGTCCACGGGTTTGGCGCAAGGCAGCGCACGCCAACGGTGGTCTTGCCCCACAGCCGGCTGCTGGCCGGCAGGAACGGTTCGTAGGCATTGCAGGCCGCCAGCCGGCTGTGCTGATCGAGCTGCCCGTAGGTGTAGGAGACCTTGCCTGGCAGGCCCTGGGTTTGCGTCTGCAGAAAATTGTCCAGCGCCGAGGACCAGGTCGTCTGCGCATCGGCGATGTTGACGGACAGCAGCAGCGCCATCGGCAGCAACCGGCGGGAGAAGAGTAAGCGATCAATCATTTGCCTATTCTGCCTCATTCGCGCGCGTAGACGAAGCGGCTGCGAAGAGTTCGCGGTCCGACCAGGCGTGGGCGAGGGAATGTGCGGCAAGTTTTGCCGGCGTGGCGGCAAGCGCCGCGCCGGTAAACGGCAAGCCCGTGGGTGTGTTGCCAAGATGCGGTTTGTTTTTCGGATGGCATGTCCTTTGCTTGGCATTGCTGTCACTCCCGTCGAGACGATCATGGTCAGCAAACTGGATCAACTGTTTTCCTTTCAACAGCAGGCGCTCTCTTTGCGCGCTCATCGGCAGCAAGTGTTGGCGAGCAATATCGCCAACGCCGATACGCCGAATTATCTGGCTCGCGATTTCGATTTTTCAGCCGCCTTGCGGCAAGCCGTCTCCGGCCGTGGGCAGGACAGCGTCGCGCTGACCCGGACGTCACCGCAGCATTTGCCCGGCAACGGCGAGTCGCCGGTGCGGCTGGCTTATCGACAGCCCTTGCAAGCGAGCGCCGATGGCAACACCGTCGAGATGGACGTCGAAAGAGGCCAATTGGCCGAAAACTCTCTGTTCTACGAAGCCGGCACGACGTTTCTGACCCATCAGGTGAAAAGCATGTTGGCGGCCGTGCAGCCCTAACCCTAACCCTAATCGTCAACCGGGATTGTCATGAGTCTGTTCAATACCTTTCAAGTGGCGGGCAGCGCGCTGACCGCCCAGTCCTTGCGCCTCAACGCCGTGGCCAGCAATCTGGCCAACGCCGACAGCGTGGTCAGTTCCGACGGCAAACCTTACCGCGCCATGCAAGTGGTTTTCTCGACGGTGCCGATGGGAAATTCGGCGGCGCAGGGGGTACGGGTATCCCAAGTGGTGCACGACAGCAGTCCGGGACGGCTGGTTTATGACCCGCGCAGTCCGGCGGCCGATGAACGGGGCTATGTGACGATGCCTAACGTGAACGTAGTCGAAGAAATGACCAATATGATTTCGGCGTCACGCTCGTACCAGACCAACGTCGAAGTGATGAACACCGCCAAACAACTATTGCTCAAAACCCTGGCCATTGGCCAATAACCGGTCCATAAACCAGCGTAATAAAGGAGATATCGATGGCAGGCACCTCGTCGGTCAATTCCGCCAGCGACATTTTCGCGGCGCTCAACGGCTCGCGCGCCAGCGGCGATTCGTCGGTGACCCAGGAAACCCAGGACCGTTTTCTCAAATTGCTAGTCACGCAATTGCAAAACCAGGACCCGCTCAATCCGCTGGACAACGCGGCAGTGACCACGCAACTGTCACAGATCAATACCGTTACCGGCATCGAAAAGGTCAATGACACGCTGGCCACGCTGTTGAGTTCGTACAGCGAGAGTCAGAGCATGCAGGCGGCCAGCCTGATCGGCAAAAATGTCCTCGCACCGGGATCGGCGTTAAAACTTGCCGGCGGTCAGGCCACCGGCGGGGTCAATCTTGCCGCCGCCGCCGATCAGGTGAGAGTGTCGATCCTCGACGCCAGCGGCGCGGTGCTGCAAGTGCAGAATCTCGGCGCGCGTCCGGCAGGCAGCGTCGCATTTGTCTGGGACGGCAAAACCGACAGTGGCGCCACCGCGCCGGCGGGCAACTATCGCTTCTCGGTCAGTGCCGTCCAGGGCGGCGAGCCGGTCACCGCCGATCCGCTGCAGCTTGGCACGGTTTCTGCATTGGTTCGGGGCAAGAGCGGTTTTCAGCTTGAACTGGGCACGCTGGGCCTGGTCGATTTCGCCAAGGTGCAGCAAGTTTTCTAGATTGTTCGTAGGGGTTAACGATGAGTTTCCAACAGGGTTTGAGTGGTCTGAACGGCGCGGCGGCGGCGTTGAACGTGATCGGCAACAACGTTGCCAACGCCAGCACCGTTGGCTTCAAGGGAGCCAACACGCAATTCGGTGACATGTACGCTGCCTCGCTGGGCATGGCCGGATCGTCGCAAATCGGTATCGGGGTAAACGTCGGGGCGGTGGCCCAACAATTTACCCAGGGCAACTTGACGACCACCAACAATGCCCTGGATCTGGCGCTCAACGGCGGTGGTTTCTTCCGCATGAGCAATAACGGCGAATTGAGCTATACCCGCAACGGTCAGTTTCACGTCGACAAAGACGGCTACGTGGTCAACGACCAGAAGTTGCGGCTGACTGGTTATCCGGCAGCGCCAAACGGCTTGGTCACCACCTCCAGCCCGGTCGATCTGCAGTTGTCGGCCAGCCAGATGGCGCCACGGGCGACCAGTGACCCGCTGTCAGGCAATCTGACGGCGATGTTGAATCTCGATTCGCGTGAAACCGTGCCGCTGGTTTCGCCTTTCGACTACGCCAACCCGGAAACGTACAATTTTTCGACCGCCTTGTCGGTGTACGACAGCCTTGGCAACCCGCACAACCTGACCACCTACTACGTGCTGAACGCGCCGACCGCGCCGGCAGGCAACGAATGGACGGTTCATGCCACTCTCGACGGCGCCAATCCGCAGGTTTTGGCCGGCAACCTGATTTTCGACACCTCCGGCAACCTCGACCCGACGTCGGCGCAGCATGCCCTGCCGACCTGGAACCTGACCACCGGCGCGACGACACCGTGGTCGCCGGGGTTGATCGATTACGGCGGCACCACCCAGTACGGCAGCGAATCGAGCGTCGACAGCCTGACGCAAGGCGGTTATACCGCCGGCAATCTGGCGAGTCTCGGCGTCAGCTCCGACGGCATCATCCTGGGCCGTTACAGCAATGGTCAGTCACGGCAGCTCGGGCAGGTGGTCCTGGCGACATTCGCCAACCCGAACGGCTTGCTCAATCTCGGCAACAATCACTGGTCACTGACCGCCGAATCCGGCCCCGAGCTGGTCGGCCAGCCGATGTCCGGTGGCCGCGGCGTCATCCAGTCGTCGACAGTCGAAGACTCGAACATCGATTTGACCAAGGCGCTAGTGGACATGATCACCGCGCAGCGTAACTACCAGGCCAATGCGCAGACCATCAAGACGCAGGATCAGGTGATGCAGACGCTGGTGAATCTGCGCTGAGTCGTCGAGCGGATAAACCGGCTACCGTCGAGGCCAGACCATGGATCGCCTGATCTATACCGCGATGAGCGGCGCCAAGCAGATTTTTCTGCAGCAGGCCGGTGTCGCGCAGAACCTGGCCAACGCCACCACCACCGGTTACCGGTCGATGGAACATCGCTTCCGCGCGGCGCCCATCCTGGGTCAGGGCACGCCAACACGCGCCTTCGCGGTCGATGCCTCGGTCGCCGACGTCTTCGACCAAGGGCCGATGCAGGCCACCGGCCGGCCGCTCGACGTCGCCGTTCAGGGAGCCGGCTGGATCGCCGTGCAGGGGACCGACGGCCGCGAAGCCTACACCCGCGCCGGCAACCTGAAGACCGACGTTAATGGCGTGTTGCAGACCAGCGCTGGCTTCAACGTCGTCGGCGAAGGCGGACCAATCACCCTGCCGCCGGACAACAACATCGTCATCGCCGCCGACGGTACCGTCTCCAGCGTTCCGCGGCGCGGCGCGGGAGCGATCAACAACGCCACCGCCGTCGGCCGGATCAAGTTGGTCAACCCGCCTGAAAACGAACTGCAGCGCGGCGACGATGGCCTGTTCCGCACTCGCGACGGCAACGACGCGCCGGCCGACGAGACCGTCAGGCTGGCGCCAGAAACACTTGAGGGCAGCAATGTCAATCCGGTGGACGCGATGGTCCGCATGATCAGTCTCGCTCGCCAATTCGAAATGCAGATCAAGATGTTGCAGACCGCCGACACCAATGCGCGGACTGCGACGCAGATTCTGACGATCAGTCGCTGACAGAAAGACCCGCCATGATCCGTTCGCTGTGGACCGCCAGCACCGGCCTGAATGCGCAACAGGTGCAGATCGACGTCATCGCCAACAACCTGGCCAACGTCAGCACCAACGGCTTCAAGCAGGGGCGCGGCATTTTCGCCGACCTGCTCTATCAGACGCTGCGCCAGCCGGGGGCGCAATCGTCGCAGACGACGCAGATTCCCGACGGTCTGCAGATCGGACTGGGGGTGACCCCGGTGTCGACCGGCCGGATATTCACCCAGGGCTCGCTGCAACAGACCGGCAACACCCTCGACCTGGCCATCGACGGCGCCGGCTTCTTCCAGGTGCTGCTGCCCGACGGCACCACCGCCTACACTCGCGACGGCTCGTTCCAGAAGGACAATCAAGGGCAGATCGTCACCACCAACGGTTATCCGCTGCAACCGGCGATCACCATTCCGCAAAACGCCTTGTCGCTGACCATCGGCTCCGATGGCGTGGTCAGCATCACACAGCCCGGTTCGCAGGCGACGGTGCAGATCGGCACCATTCAGGTGGCGACGTTCATCAACAACGGCGGCTTGCAGAGCATCGGCGAGAACCTGTTTCTCGAAACCGCCTCCAGCGGCACGCCGACGCCGAACACGCCCGGAACCAACGGGTCCGGAACGGTGCTGCAGAATTACGTCGAAGCCTCGAACGTCAATGTCGCCCAGGAACTGGTGATGATGATCCAGACGCAACGCGCCTACGAACTCAACTCCAAAGTGGTGTCGACCTCGGACCAGATGCTGGCCCGGCTGACCCAATTGTAAGCAACCAAGGAGCCGACGATGCCCCGCCGATCATTTCCCCTGCGCCGCCTGACGGCGTGGCTGGCGTTGCTACTGGTCAGCGCCTGCACCACCGTGCCACCGACCAACGTGCACCAGCCGATGACCGCCCGGCCACAACCCCGCACCGACAGCCTGGCGGCCAATCTGGCGGCCACCGGCAGCATCTACCAGGCCGGCACCTCGCGAACCTTGTTCGAGGACCGGCGGGCGCGTTACGTCGGCGACACGCTGACGGTGACGATCACCGAAAATACCGCGGCGACCACCAAATCGAATACCTCGCTGTCCAAGACCGGCAGCATCAGCGCCGCCGCCGGGCCGATCGTCGGCTTGCCCGGCAAATTCTTCCAGGGCATGGAAGCCAGCGCCAACAGCGCCAACAGCGCCAGCGGCAAAGGCGAGGCGGCGGCGAACAACGTGTTCACCGGTACGATCACCGTCACCGTCATCGAAGTGCTGGCCAATGGCAATCTGCTCGTTTCCGGCGAAAAACAGGTGGCGATCGGCCACGGCCAGGAATTCATCCGTCTGTCGGGAATCGTCAATCCCTATTTCGTCAGCGCCGCCAATTCGATCGCCTCGTCGCAGATTTCGGACGCGCGCATCGAATACAAGGAAAGTGGCGGCATCAGCGAGGCGCAGGTGATGGGCTGGTTGGCGCGCTTCTTTCTCAATGTCCTGCCGTTCTGAGCAGGTTGAAGGGTAGGGTGACGATGAGCGTATTTTTCAACCGCGGCGTGTGGCGAGCGACCCTGATCGTTTTGTTCGTTCTCGCGGCGCTCAGCGGCCGCGTCGAGGCCGAGCGGATCAAGGATCTGGCGTCGGTACAGGGCGTTCGCAACAACCAGTTGGTCGGTTACGGGCTGGTCGTCGGACTCGACGGCAGCGGCGATCAGACCACGCAAACCCCCTTCACCACCCAAAGCATCATCAACATGCTGGCCCAACTCGGCACGACGCTGCCGACCACCCAGGCGCTGCAGCTCAAAAACGTCGCCGCGGTGATGGTCACCGCCACGTTGCCACCGTTCGCCCGCATCGGTCAGCAGATCGACGTCACCGTCTCATCGATGGGCAATGCCAAAAGCTTGCGCGGCGGCACGCTGGTGATGACGCCGTTGAAGGGCGCCGATGGACAGGTCTATGCGCAGGCGCAGGGCAATCTGCTGGTCGGCGGTGCCGGGGCCTCGGCCGGCGGCAGCAAAGTGGTGATCAATCACCTGCTGGCCGGACGGATCGCCAGTGGCGCAACGGTCGAGCGTGAAGTGCCGACAGCGCTCGGCCAGGGACCGTATGTGCACTACGAAATGGGCAACACCGATTTCGGCACCACTCAACGGGTGGTCGATGCGATCAACCGCGAAGTCGGCGCCGGCAGCGCCCAGGCGATCGACGGCCGGCTGATCCGCGTCGTCGCGCCGGAAGAAGCCAACCGTCGGGTCGCTTTCCTCGGCCGGATCGAAAATCTGCAGGTGCAGCCGGCCAAGAGTCTGGCCAAGGTGATCATCAACCCACGCACCGGCTCGATCGTCATCAACCAGACGGTGACGCTCGAAGCGTGCGCGGTTGCCCACGGCAACCTGTCGGTGGTGGTCAACACCGAACAGAAAGTCAGCCAGCCAAACGCGTTGTCCAGCGGACAAACGGTGGCCACCAACCAGAGCGACATCGATATCAAGCAGGGCAACGGTTCGCTGATGCAGGTCAAGGGAGGGGCCAACCTCGCCGATGTGGTCAAGGCAATCAACGCTCTCGGCGCCGCGCCGCAGGATCTGCTGGCCATCCTGCAGTCGATGAAAGCCGTCGGCGCGTTGCGCGCCGATCTCGAAATCATCTGATGCCCGTGCCCCCAGTGACCTCGACAACGTCTTCCCTGCCCTCTTCCGCCTCCACCGTCATCGCCGGCCGTACTTCGCGCACGGCGCGACGATTTTCTGCCGGCCGGCAAAAACGCCTGGCGGCGCACCGGCAAATTCGGCCGGCGACCGATACGGAGAACCGACCATGACCATCCCTCATTCCACGACGCAGCGTCTGGTCGTCGACCCGGCGATCGGTAGCGACTTGCGCGCCAGCTTGGCCCGCGACCCGCAAGCCGGTGTCAAGCAGACCGCCAAGCAGTTCGAAGCCTTGCTGTTGAACATGATGCTGAAGAGCATGCGCGACGCCAGTCCGAGCAACGGTCTGCTGGACAGCGAACAAAGCCAATTTTTCAATGCCATGGGCGACCAGCAACTGGCGCTCAGCCTCGCCGCGCAATCGCCGCTCGGCCTGGCGGCGATGATCGAAAGGCAACTCGGCCGACCGGGAGCGCCGGCCGGGTCGGCACCCCGCGTCACCTCGCCAACACCGTTGCCGACCACCACACCGACACCCGTGGCACCGGCCGCGCCATCGCCGCTGCCGGGTAAAGCCCCCTGGCGCCTGCCAGCCGGAGAACCGCTGTCGGTTCCTGAAAACACCGCCTCCCGCGGCGAGGTCGCGGTCAGCCGCCAGGAGCGGACGACGAACAAGGCACGCGGTTTCGTCGACCGCGTCTGGCCGCACGCCCTGGAAGCGGCCACCACCACCGGCGTGCCGGCGCATTTCCTGGTTGCCCACTCGGCGCTCGAAAGCGGTTGGGGGAAGAGTGAAATCCGCGGGGCCGATGGCACGCCGAGTTTCAACCTCTTCGGCATCAAGGCCGGACGCAATTGGTCGGGAGCGACGGTGGAGGTGCCGACCACCGAATACATCAACGGCGTCGCGCAATCGGTGCGCGCCAAATTCCGCGCCTACGCCTCGTATGCCGAGGCCTTTCGCGATTACGCCAGTCTGCTGGCCAGCAAACCGCGTTTCGCCGCCGTTCTCGGCCAACAGGATGGTACGCAATTTGCTCGTTCTCTTCAGCAGGCGGGCTACGCCACCGATCCGATGTATGCCGACAAACTGGCCCGGATCATCAACGGTCCGCTGCTGCGCCAAGCACTGGCCGGTTGACCTCCACTTTCTGGCCAGGGAAGGAGACGGACGCTCAATATCCCGAGCGGGCGTCCGTTGACCAAGTAGTCAGAAAGGATTTCACCCATGGCCACATCAGGACTCATTGGTACCGGCATCACCGGCTTGATGGCCGCTCAGATCGGCCTGCAAACCACCGAGCACAACATCACCAATGCCAATACCGTCGGGTTCTCGCGCCAGCGCAGCAGCCAGGCCAGCAATCTCGGCCTGTCGACCGGTGCCGGTTTCATCGGTATGGGCGCGCATGTCAGCACCGTCGAACGCCTCTACAGCCGTTTCCTGACCGAGCAGGTCAATCGTTCGCAAAGCGGCTCCAGCCAATTGGAGACGTATCACCAGCAGATCAGCCAGATCGACAACTTGCTCGGCGACCCGGCTTCGGGCCTGTCGCCGGAACTGCAGCGCTTCTTCACCAGTGTGCAGCAGGTCGCCGACAACCCCGCCGATCTACCCAGCCGTCAGGCGATGATCGCCAGCGCGCAGTCGTTGAGCACCCGCTACATCGCCATCGGCGATCAACTGGCGCAGATGGCGCGCGCCGTCGATGGCCAGATCGCCTCGACCGTTTCCGGCATCAATGCCTACGCCGAGCAGATCGCCTCGCTCAACCAGCGCATCATCGTCGCCCAGGCGCCCACCGGCCAACCAGCGAACGATTTGCTCGACAGCCGTGATCAACTGATCACCGATCTCAACAAACTGGTCAAGACGCGGACGACGACCAACACCGACGGCAGCTACAACGTTTTCGTCGGCAACGGCCAGCAACTGGTCGTCGGTGTGCAGGTGATGGCGATGACCACG
>JAEUOJ010000095.1 GCA_016789495.1 Accumulibacter sp.
CTGTCAGTGACCGGCCCATAGGATCCACTTGATGATCGGCCTATAGGATCCAGGTCATGATCGGCGTAATGGAGCCAGTCTGTGATCGGCCTATAGGATCCACGCGCTGATCGGCGTATTGGTTCCACTGCTGTTGAAGAAGTAAGCAACGGGCATTTCGGATTTCACCCATTCATCACTACCCTCGGCGGCTTTTTGCCGAGGAAACGATGAGTCGAAGGAAGATCGAAATGCACCACTACCGACAAGCCCTGCTGCGCATGCGGCAAGGCGATTCCGACCGCGACATTGCCAAGAGCGGCCTCATGGGCCGACGAACAGCTGCCAATCTGCGAACGCTGGCCAGCGAGTTCAATTGGCTCACCAGCGAACAGCCCGCGCCCGACGATGCGACGATTGCCGAGGCGCTGGCGCCCGCGAAACGGGCTGCCACCACCGTTTCCAGCCTCGAGCCGCACCGCGAACGCATCGCCGCCTGGCTGGCACAAGGCATTTCCGGCGTCGTCATTCACCCCGTCCTGAAGCGCGAACACGGCTTCACTGGCCATTACTCGGCGGTACGTCGCATGCTCGACCGCCTGAAACAGGACATCCCGCCGAAGACCACGGTCCGCCTGAACTTCGCACCCGGAGAGGCTGCCCAGGTCGATTTCGGAGCGGGGCCGACGCTTGAGCATCCCGCCGGCGGGCAACGACGAACCTGGGCCTTCGTCATGACGCTCTGCTTCTCCCGTCACCAGTACGTCGAGTTCGTCTGGGATCAAACGGTGGCGACCTGGCTCGGCTGCCATCGCCGGGCCTTCGAATGGTTTGCCGCCGTGCCGGCCCGGGTCATCATCGATAACGCCAAATGCGCCATCATCAAGGCTTGCATTCGTGATCCGGAAGTTCAGCGTTCCTATGCCGATTGCGCCGAAGGCTACGGCTTCAAGATTGATCCGTGCCCGCCCCATGATCCGCAGAAGAAGGGCCTCGTCGAATCGGGCGTCAAAGACCTGAAGGGAAACTTCCTGCCCCTCAAATCCTTTCGTGACCTCACCGACCTCAACCACCAGGCCAAGGTCTGGGCCATGGAAGAGGCCGGGATACGCCGGCATGGCACGACAGGCGAGGCACCGCTGGTCCGCTTCGAGATTGAACTCGCCATGCTCTTGCCGCTGCCGGCCGTGGCGCCTGATCTGGGGGGTTGGTCACAAGCCAATGTCCATCCCGATTGCCATATCCAATTTGAACATGGTTACTACTCCGTCCCCTTCCGCTTGGTCGGCCAACGGCTCTGGTTCAAGGCGACCGACGGCATGGTGACGATCTCCCATGACTTCCAACCGGTTGCCGCTCACGGGCGAACCCACAAGCACGGTGATCGGCGTACGGTAAATGACCCTCTGCCGCCCGACGCCCAGGCCTTCTTTGCCCATGACCGGGCGGGGTGTCAGGCGCAGGCTCGCCGAGTCGGACCCGCCTGTGCCGAATTGATCGAACGGCGGCTGGCGGATCGCATCGTCGAACGACTACGTGCCGCGCAAGGGGTATTGCGCTTTCAGAAATCCTATGGCGCCTCCCGACTGGAAGCGGCCTGCGCGCGGGCGCATGAGTCGCCGTATTACCGTACGGTGAAGACGATTCTGGCCGGTGGTCATGATCTGCGTCGCGACGACTGGGGCGGCTCCGCGCCAGAGAGCGTGCCGCATTCCGGCCGTTTCGCCCGCAATGCCGCCAGTTTGTTTGCCGCTCCTGACACCGTTCAGTGAGCGCCGCTTTGTTCTCCATGGCTGAATCCGGCTTTCTGCCGGCTCAGCCATGAATGAGCGTATCTCCCAAGATCAGGCGTCAAGATTGCGCTGCGCCGGGCGTCGCTCGACCTTGACCCCCGACCCTGGGAACTCCCGGCCAATCGGCCTGTTTCATCTCGAAGGAAGACCATGAACCCCATCCCCGAACTGGCCCCCAATCTGAAGCAGCTCCGCCTTTCCGGCATCCTCGATTCGCTGGAGGTGCGAAATCGCCAGGCGATTGAATCGAAGCTCGCTTACACCGAGTTTCTTTCCCTGTTGATCCACGATGAGGTGGCTCGCCGCGACCAGAAGACGTTCGACTTACGTCTGCGTCGCGCCGCTTTCCGCGCCGGCAAGTCGCTTGAAGGCTTTGACTTTGCCAGACTGCCGAATCTGAATCGAGCCGTGATCCATGATCTGGCGACCGGGCGCTCTCTGCTGGAGAAGGCGCCGGTGCTGATCGTCGGCCCCTGCGGTACCGGCAAGAGCCATCTGGCCCAGGCGCTTGGCCATTGCGCGGTGCGTCAAGGCATCGATGTGCTTTTTACGACGCAGGCGCAACTGTGCGCCAGCCTGACCACGGCGCGGGCGGTTGGCGCGGTCGAACGCAAGATCGCGACACGGGCCAGAATTCCACTCTTGATCATTGACGACTTCGGACTGAAACCCATGCGCCCGCCGGCCGATGAGGACTTCCATGATCTGATTGCCGAACGCTACGAGCAGGCGGCTACCATCGTGACCAGTAATCTGGATTTCACCGAGTGGGATCAGGCCTTTCCGGCTAACCGTTTGCTCGCCGCTGCCACTCTGGATCGGCTGCGCCATAACGCTTACTGCCTGACCCTCGACGGCGACTCTTATCGCTCGCCGAAACTGGCGACGGCAGCGCCGAAATCAGCGCCCCAAAAACAGGTAATATCCACCCAAAATTAAGCCCCGATTTAGCCCGTTTTTACTTCTTCAAACTGGCTCCAGTACGCCGATCATCGGTGGCTCCATAATGCC
>JAEUOJ010000099.1 GCA_016789495.1 Accumulibacter sp.
AAACTGCTTGAAGACTATACACAGTGCACCGATAGTGCCCTCAACTTTGGTGAGGGGAATCAAATTAGACTGCTTGAGTTAAGGCTTCAATGTTTTGAAGGCAAAGGATATGGGCAAGTTAATTTAGATTACATGAGAGTAAAATATGAAAACTACAGCATTTAATGGGCAAATACTAATTTTCATTAGCAGCCTTGTTCTTTTGGCTTGCTCTTCAACCCCTCCAGTTGTTTACCAGCCCGTCTATTCACCGCCCAGCTATCAAAATTCATCCACCACTAGTAGTGATTGCTATGAGCGATATAGAACTGCTATTTCAGAGTGTGACAGCTTCTTGAGCCTGCAAAGGGATCCTGCAACAAAAGATAGACAAATGATAAGGTGCCTATCAATTAAAGGCTTTCCAAATGGTGCGAATAGTTGTCGATAACAAAGCGTCGCCCAACCTAAAGTTCACTGACCTGCCTTCGGCAGCCCGTGACTTTTACGTAAGGCACTTGGAGCCCTCTTGAAACGCCTGTTGCTCCCCTTGATCATCCTATTGGCTGTATCCGCGTGCGCCAAGAATGAAGAATCGGCAGCGATGGCGCCGGCTGCAGCCGTAGCATCGGCGCCGGCAGGAAGAACATCCTCGTTCCTGGCCTACGAACATTCGCTGTCAGTCGACACCGAGGAACAGAAGGTTGCCACCATCTTCGAGGCGGCGCAGGCCGCTTGTCGTGATGCTGCAGACGAGCTTTGTACCGTTTTGGAGTCTCGCGTCAGTTCCGGGCGATCAGCCTCCGCTTCACTGAAATTCCGCGCTAGACCAAACGGCATAAGGAAGATTGTTGCTGCCCTCAGCAAACAAGCCGAAGTCACCAATCAATCGACCACTACAGAAGACCTCGCGGTCCCGATCACAGATGCCGCGAAGAAACTGGCAATGCTCAAGGACTACCGATCAAAACTTGAGGCTCTCCGTGGTCGCGCCGGCAATGATGTCGATGCCCTCATTAAGGTGAATCGAGAACTCGCACAAGTCCAGAGCGAACTTGAGGCTAGTGAAGGGACGCATGCACACCTTGTACAGCGAGTGGAGACAGAAATCCTCAATGTGTTCATCCGCTCTGTTGAACATCGAGCCTTCTGGAAGCCGATCGGCTTCGCAATCTCAGACTTTGGTGGCAACTTGTCACAGGGAATTTCTATCGCAATTACTGGCATTGCCTTTCTGACTCCCTGGGCCATGCTGCTTGTCATCGCAGTCTGGGGCGGCCGTAAGCTGTGGCGTCGCAGGAAAGGAGCGAAAACAAGTGCCTAACGAATATGCAACTGTCTTTCGAGTCAAGCGGTATAAAGAGAATCCTTCCTGGCTTTACCGGCTCTGACCATGGCGTTGACGATAGTTAGGCGCTTGCGCCTGCAGGCGACGAGGCGGTCGTGGAGCGACTCGGTGACGGCACCGAATCGGATGGCCGCGAGCGCGGCCCTGTAGAGTCCGCGATGCCCCGGCCCGCGTCCGCCGAAGATAGCGCGCTTGCCACGCATCTGGCCGGAATCGCGATTGAAGGGCGCTAAGCCGAGAACAACATTGGGTCAGCCCCCGTTTTCCTGACCCCGCTTTCCCCTCCTCGAACACAACGACCCTGCAATCATGTGATTATCGACGGAAGTTCTTGCCTTTTGTTGCAACGATCTACTCGTTCATCGGCAGCGGTTGGTTCGCCACGCTCGCTACGGACGCCGCCAGTCGAAGCATTGCGAAGCGGGAGCGTGCGAACTTCATACCCTGCAAGTCGCTATCGCCACCACGATCAAGCTCTCGAATCTGACGAGCAGAGAAGCGTCGTGTCGAAATATTTTACACATCGGTGAACTACGATCTGCCCGGCGGAAGAGCAGTTTAAAAAACTTTTTTATTTTAGAGGAGTTAGTTTTTCTATCTCGCTTCGGGTACGAATCCTGCTTACAAAAAAACCTAGAAGTTCCCTTATTGAAGGAGGCTGCCATGTCTACCCGTCGCTTTGTCCGTAACTCACTCGCCGCGCTCACGATGCTAACCGGCGCATGGCAAGTTCAGGCTGCCACGATCACGGCGTTCTCATGCGATTTCGAAGGGGCCATCTGCAGCTCCCCCCTCGGACTGGGTTATACCATTGGTGTTCCATTTGCCGGAGCCTCGGCCCTCAATAAATCTACCGAAGGGTTCAATGGCGTGGGAGGGTTCTCGGGGAATTTTGCCTACAACGACGCCACCGGAAATCCTGCCGGGGCCACCTCTCTAAACTTGACCTCCCTACCGGTGCACAATGCCATCGATGTAAATTTTTTGCTGGCCTTGATTGATTCGTGGGATAGCACAAACGGCTCCGTTGCGCCGGACATTCTGAATGTGGAGATCGACGGAGTCGTGGTCTTGCAGGTGACCTGCAACAACGCCAGCGGCACGGCTTGCTATGGTGGTACGACAGTGGCCCCGATGGCGGCTCGCGGCTTCAACGGTTCGTGGAACGATATCGGCTTTGACTTGGGCAGTGAAGCTGCGCTTACCGTCCCTCACTCCGGCTCATCGCTTTCAATTCGCTGGTTCGCCAGTGGCTCAGGCTGGCAAGGTGGCATCGATGAATCGTTCGCCATCGACAACTTGCAGGTCAACCTGATTACCGATGATGTCCGAGTGCCGGAACCGGCTTCGCTGGCGCTGCTGGGGCTAGGACTAGCCGGGATTGGCTTTAGCCGCCGCAAGAGTCGGCCAGACTGCTGAGGTCTACGGTCCTCTTTGTGAGACTCGCTTTCACCGGCACGTGATTTGCGCCGGTGAGTAGGTGGTAGATAAATACGTTAATTCCGATACGTCGACAGCCCATCTGCGCCGATCGCTTCGGTGTTGGAGCGCAGCGGTTTCCACTTCACGCCGAATCTCCACGACCGATTCCTGCCTGCAACCCGTTTCCGCTCCCCTGACAGAATGCGACGAGGAATGGATGGCCGGTAAAAGTCACGCTGTTCGCAGGGCAGGCCGTCGTGCAGGGTGCCGCTGTCTTTGGTGGCAAGGTGACACCGCGTTGTCGAGGCAGTTCGTGCCCTCGCGGTAGAGCGGCTTGCCTGCGGTTTCCTCGTCGTTTCGCATTTGCTCCGATTCCCAAGATCCTCCTTGGCAACCTCGTCTGGGAAGCTATTGCCGACCGTGAAAGCGTAGGATGATTCGGTAATCTGCAGCTTCCTGGCCTGGGGTTCCCAAGGCGGCCCCTGGGGACAGGTGAACACCAGGTGAAGGCGAAACCGTCGCGGAGCGTATCAATGATTGGCAAGAGTTCTCCACCCCTGCGCGACATCGTGTTGATCGGCGGCGGCCATAGCCACGTCGGCGTGCTGCGGGCATTTGCCCTGCGGCCGCTGCCGGGGGTGCGATTGACCGTGATCTGCACCGATACCGACACGCCGTATTCCGGGATGCTGCCGGGCTACGTCGCCGGACATTATCGCTTCGACGAGGTGCATATCGATCTGCGCCGGCTTGCCGCATGGGCCGGCGCGCGTTATTTCCATGACGAGGTGACCGGTATCGACCGCGAGGCGCGCCGCGTAGGCTGCCGGCAGCGGCCGGGCGTGGCTTATGACCTGTTGTCGATCAATATCGGTTCGACACCGGACTGGCGAGCGCTGCGCGGTGCCGTTGATCAGGTGCTGCCGGTCAAACCGATCCGACACTTCAACGAACGCTGGCTAGCGCTGCTTGACAGGGTCCGTGGGCAGAGCGGAGCGATGACGATCGCCGTCGTCGGCGCCGGCGCGGGAGGGGTGGAATTGACGCTGGCGATGCAGTACCGCCTGCGCAAGGAACGTCTGGCTTTCGGTCGTGATCCGGACGCGGTCACCTTTCATCTCTTTTCCGCCGATGCGGAAATCCTGGTCACGCATAACGCGGCCGTCCGCCGGGCTTTCGAGCAGGTCTTACGGCGACGCGGCGTGGTGATTCATCGGCAAGCGCCGGTCGATCGGGTGGCTGGCGGTCGCTTATACACCCGCGCTGGCGAGGTCTTCGCCGCGGATGAAATCGTCTGGGTGACGCAGGCCGGCGGCGCGGCGTGGTTGCGCGACAGCGGGCTGGCGCTCGATGAACGCGGCTTCATTCGCGTGCACGCGTCCTTGCAAAGCGAAAGCGATCCGCTGATTTTCGCGGCCGGCGACTGCGCGTCGCTGATCGATCGGCCGTTGGAAAAGGCTGGGGTTTTTGCGGTGCGCATGGGTCCGCCGTTGGCCGAAAATCTGCGGCGGACGATACGGCGGCAGCCGTTGGTCGACTATCGTCCGCAACGCCGTTGGTTGGCGTTGATCAGCACCGGTGACCGGCACGCCGTCGCTTCCCGCGGCGCATGGTGCGCGCGTGGCCGGCTGCTCTGGCGTTGGAAGGATTGGATCGACCGGCGTTTCATCGACAAATACACGCGATTTGACGAGCCGGTGGCGCCGCGTCGCGCCGGCAAGCCGCCGCCGCTGTCTCTGCCCGACGAGGAGCGGCGACCGCGACTGACCGCCAGGACGCGGCGGGGCGATGACGGCGAGGTCGATCCATCGATCGTCTCGCGAGCGCTGGCCAGGGCGCGGTCGACAGTGGCCGATCCGCTGTCGAGCCTGTCACTGCTCGCTCAGGATCCGGCGGCGCGTGTATCGTCGCCGGGGCCGGAGGTCGACACGGTGCGCGCCTTCATCGACGACCCGTGGTTGTTCGGCCGTATCGCCGCCAATCATGCGCTGGGGGCAACGCTCGCCGTCGAGGTGCCCGTCGCGACCGCTCTATTGACCGTTGAGCCTGGGGCCGATCGCCAGGTCGAAGAAACCATTTTCCAGATCCTTGCCGGGGTGATGAGCGTGCTCGCTCCCGCCGGGTGCGCGCTGCGCGTCGGCGCGGTGGGTGAAGGCGCGGAATTGGCGTTGGCCCTGGCGCTCGATGGCCCGGCCAATCGATCGCCGCCGGGAGAGGTGGGCCTGCCCGGGATGCGCGCCGGCGAGGTGTTGCTGCTCAGCAAGCCGCTCGGTGGGGGCGCCCTGCTGACGGCGCATCGCCGGCTGCACGCGCCTGGTCGCTGGCTCGACGCCGCACTGGCGACGATGCAGCAAGCGTATCCCGCAGCCGCTCGCTGTCTGCGGGCGCATGACGCGACCGCCTGCCGTGTCGTCGGCGATGGCGGAGTGGTTGGCGCTCTGCTGACGATGTGTCAGGCTTCAGGCGTCGATGCCGAACTGACATTGAACCGCTTGCCGCTGCTCGCAGGGGCGGCGGCAAGCGCCGTCGAATCACGTCCGGCACCGGCCACGGCGCGGCTGGCGGCGTTCCTGCGGCATCGGGAAACGGTCACGGCGCATGCCGCTTACCCGCTGTTGTTCGGTCCGGAAATCGCCGGCGGACTGTTGGCCAGCGTGCCGCGGGCCAACGCCGAGGCCTGTCTTGCCGAACTACAGGCGCTGGGCTACGCGCAAGCGGCGTCCGTCGGCCGTTGTCTGCCGCCAGGCGACCCGGCCCGGCCGATCAGCGTCACGATCGAGGAGTGAGCGCCCGCGCGGCGGCTGACGATCGATTCGTCGGTCCGGAAGGGCTGTTGGCCGGTCGAGGCTCAAGCCGCGCCCGCGCCAGCGGCGCCATGCCGTTCGCGGTAGACGCGCAGCCAGTCCAATCCCGCCGAAGTCCCAGCGCGCGGCCGGTATTCGCAGCCGATCCAGCCGTCGTAGCCGCTGGCTTCGAGCAGGTCGAAAAGATGGGAGAAATTCACTTCGCCGTCATCCGGTTCGTGGCGATCGGGAACGCCGGCAATCTGCACATGGCCGAGCAGGTGTCGGTAGCGGCGAAGATTCACGCTGAGGTCACCTTCGGCGATTTGCAGATGATAAAAATCCATTTGCAGCCGCAAGTTAGCCGCGCCGACCGTGGCGATGATCGTCTGGGCGTCTTGTTGCCGGTTCAAAAAATAACCCGGCATGTCCCGGGTATTGATCGGCTCAATCAGCGCCGTTCGCCCGGCGTCGGCCAGGCGGGCGCAGGCCAGGCGCAGATTGTTGACATAGCTTGCCCGGCAGGTCGGCTCATCCATGCCGCTTTGCGGAATGCCGGCCATGACGTGCAGCCTTCGGGTGTCCAGGATTTCGGCGTAGCGCAAAGCCAGGTCTACGCCGGCGGCGAATTCGGCCGCACGGCCCGGCAGACAGGCGAGGCCGCGTTCGCCGGCGCGCCAGTCACCCGGGGGCAGATTGAACAGCACCTGTTCGAGGCGATGGGCGCGCAGGCGAGCCGCGATTTCCTCGGCCGGGACGTCGTAAGGAAACAGATATTCGACACCGGTGAAACCGTCGGCGGCGGCGGCGGCGAAACGATCGAGAAATGGCAGTTCCTGGTACATGAAACTGAGGTTGGCGGCAAAACGGAGCATGGTGGGGACCTTTTGAGCGCGGATCAGGAGGCATGCCCGGTTCAGGAGGCAAGGGCGTCGAGCGAGCCGCCGGTGACTCAAACCGGATTGTCGAGATCGAGAAATCGGCAGTCGAGGTCGAAACGCTCGGCCAGGTGAGCGGCCAGCGCCCGCACCCCGTAACGTTCGGTGGCATGGTGGCCGGCCGCGAGATAGGCGACGCCGGATTCGCGCGCCAGATGAACGGTGGGTTCGGAAACCTCGCCGCTCAGGTAGACATCGGCGCCGAGCGCGATCGCCTGCTCGAACAGCCCCTGCGCGGCGCCGGAACACCAGGCGACGCGCTCGACCCGCCGCTCGGCGGGCCCGAGCAGCAGCGGCGGCCGCCGCAGTTCGTCGGCCACCTGCCGGGCCAACTCGGCAACGGTGCAGGGAACCGTCGGCTGACCCAGCCAACCGAGATCCTGGTCGCCGAAACGCCGCTCGAGCCGCCAGCCGAAGCATCGGGCCAATTGCGCGTTGTTGCCGAATTCCGGATGTCCGTCGAGCGGCAGATGGTAAGCGATCAAGTTGATATCGTGGCCCAGCAGACTTTGCAGGCGCCGCTTGCGGATACCGGTGACGCGTCCGTCTTCGCCGCGCCAAAACCAGCCATGGTGCACCAGCAGCGCATCGGCATCGCTTTCGACCGCGGCATCGATCAACGCCTGACTGGCGCTGACGCCGGCAATCAGGCGCCGGATTTCCGGTCTTCCTTCCACTTGCAGGCCGTTTGGGCAATAATCCCGGCAACGCCCGGCCTCCAGCAGCGTGTCAAGATAGAGAATCAGTTCGTCGCGTTTCATTTTTTGGCTTTTATTCCATGCGTAGGCTTTGGCTGTTGTTTGCTCAGGCGGTGACCGTCGCTCTCGCCCTCCTGTTCGTGGTGATGACCCTGAAACCGGAATGGCTGGGCAAGGGCGCCTCCCCGGGCGCGGTGGTGACGCTGCGTGAAAGCGAAAGTGTAGCGCCACCCGTGAGCTCGCCGACATCGTATCGCGAAGCGGCCAAGCGGGCACTGCCGTCGGTGGTGCATATCTTCACCTCCCAGAAAGTCAAGACTCGGCGACATCCATTGGCCGACGATCCGATTCTGCGCCATTTTTTCGGCGACGGCGGCGAAGGCGACAACCCCGCCACCTCCGGGTTGGGGTCGGGGGTGATCGTCAGCGACAACGGCTATGTGCTGACTAACTATCACGTCATCGAATCCGCCGATCAGATCGAGATCGCGCTCAGTGATGGCCGGACGCTCAGCGCCCGCGTCGTCGGCAACGACCCGGAATCGGATCTCGCGGTGCTGCAGATCGTCCAGCCGAACGGCAAGGCGTTGAACTTGCCGGCGATAACCCTTGGCAAAATGGAGCAGGTGGCGATTGGCGACGTGACGCTGGCGATCGGCAATCCTTTCGGGGTGGGCCAAACGGTGACCATGGGGATCATTTCGGCGCTCGGACGCTCGCATCTCGGCATCAACACCTTCGAAAACTTCATCCAGACCGACGCGGCGATCAATCCCGGCAATTCGGGCGGCGCCTTGGTCGACGGAAAGGGACAGTTGATTGGCATCAACACCGCGATCTACTCACGTTCGGGCGGTTCGCTGGGCATCGGTTTTGCCATTCCGATTTCGATCGCCCGCAACGTCATGGAACAGATCATCCAGAACGGCTCGGTGACCCGTGGTTGGGTGGGCATCGAAGCGCAGGAGATCACGCCCGATCTAGCCGAATCCTTCAGCCTGACCGATGCCAGCGGCGCCCTGATCGCCGGCGTGCTGCGCGGCAGCCCCGCCGACGCCAGCGGCATCAAACCGGGCGACATCCTGCTCTCCGTCGATGGCCGGCCGGTCAAAGACCCGCAGAGCATGCTCGACCTGATCGCCAGCCAAAAACCGGGCGACACCGTCACCTTCAAATTGCGCCGTCAAAACAATCTGATCGAAAGCCAGGTGAAAATCGGCAAGCGGCAGCCCCAGCCGCGGCCGCGCGAGTAGCGTCCCTCCCAGGCGCCTGTCTTCAACAGAGGTAAGCACAGATTCCCGGTCGCTCCTCCGGCACCCCAGGGGGCGCCTCGTTTCAGCGAGCGTCTGGCCATCACCGTCGCCGCTTCACGCTCGCCCTTGCCCGTCGCCAGGGTGCTCTCCACATCCACCGCCAAGCCGTTGCGGTTCTCCATCAGGGTTAGTCATGAGCATATAATTATATTAACTACATAATATAATCATTGTTTTTCAACGTCCTGTTAAGTATCGAAATATGCATTTCGTAATCCGCTCTGCACTCGCCGCAATTGTTCTGACTATTTCGCCGCCTTCGACGGCCGGTTGCGAAAAGTGCACTGACAGCTATCGCAGATGTATCGCGAATGCTAAAGGTGCAAGTTATGAAATCCAGTCATGCCAAACGAAAGAGGAAGAAATTCAAGAAGCACGCTTGAATACTGCGTTTCAGCGCGCGCTAAAGAGGCTGACCCCCGAAAGGCAGAAGGAACTGCGTGGCGTACAAGAGAGTTGGCTTGCGTATCGCCTTGCAGCGAGTCGCTATTACGTTGACTCCGGCCTGTCCAGTTACAAAATATTGTCATATGGTCGCCACCTTCAACTTACCGCTGAGCGAATCTCTGAGCTAAATGAAATCGACTACTGAATCAGGGCCTCGTCATTCACAGCATGGAGAGGTGGCCTCGATCCTTGCACACTAAATTGCTGCGCCTCGGTGTCTCAGTGTCATTGACACGCTCCGCGGCAGCGCAGCCGCCGTGGATCCCGGCGACGGTTCTGTGCCGGGAGAGTAGCGCCCTGGGCCATACCGGCGGCGTCAGCCCATTGCGAGTCGTCAGGCGCACGATCCGGCCGCGGGGGCGGCTGATCCGGTGGCGCGTTTCGAAACGGCGGCGAACAGTTTCAAATCGACTGGGTCGAGTTTCGCCCAGCTGCTGATCCGCTGTACGCCCTCTGCGCGACGCTTGGGTACAGCCGGACGAGTTATGTGGCATTCGTCCCCGACATGAAGCTCAATACCCTGATCGACTGCCACCAGCATGCCTTTGAGGCGCTCGGTGGCGTGGCCAGGCGCTGGCTCAAGGAAGTGGCCAACGTGCGTATCCCGCCAGCACGCAAGTACAGCCCGCGCAACGGCTGAGCCAACGGCAGGCCGCTGCGGAGAGGCCGCCATGAACCTCCAGTACGAACGAATGCTCGCCTTGTGCGACAGCCTGAACCTGCCGTTCGTGGCGCAGAACTACCTCGGCGCCGCGCAGGAAGCCGCCGCGGTGGTGGGTCCACTTCCGTTTGGGCCTACGGCCCGCCCTCCAGGAGGCCCCACCACCGCCATCAAGCCGCATTGGGGGGTATCAGTTTTCAATCGGTGTTGACACGGCCGCCTTCAGCGTGCGGCGCAAGCGACGTTTGTCCGTCGCCTTTCTTCGTTTACAATCACTGGCACCCGCCCTGGTCAGACTTTGCCGGCCGACCAGCGGGTCACCGACGGGCGACGCAGAGCCAAGCGGCTCGCCAACGCCCTCCCGTACAACACGCAAGAAAATTGGGGGCCCCATGACTGCCAGCGTGACACTCACCATGGTCGACGGCGTGCGAGTCGTCGTCCCCGATTCGCTGGATCTGATCACGCCCTACGTCCTGCTGGAACAACAGGATTGGTTCGAAGACGAAATCAAGTTCCTGCGGCGGCTCCTGCAGCCCGGGCAAGCGGTCATCGACATCGGAGCCAACTACGGCGTTTACTCCCTGTCGATGGCGCGGGCCGTCGGGCCGACAGGACGCGTCTGGGCCTTCGAACCGGCCTCTGAAACCGCGAAGTTGCTGGCGGAGGCCATCGCCAGCAACGGGTTTTCCCAGGTCATCCTCGAAAGAAGCGCCCTCTCCAAGTGTTGCGGAACGGCGCAGTTGTCGCTCAACGAGCACTCCGAGTTGAACGCGCTGCAACATGGGGAGGCCGGAGCCGGAGCCGTCGAGACGGTGCCCGTCGTCACGCTCGACGAATGGCGGAAAGACCATCCAGATCGGGAGATCGATTTCGTGAAGATCGATGCGGAAGGCGAGGAAGCCAACATCCTCGAAGGAGGGCAGCGTTTTCTTGCCGAACTGTCGCCGCTCGTTCAGTACGAGATCAAAGCGGGAGCGGATCTCCACCTGGAATTGGTGCACCACTTCGGCGCCCTGGGCTACAGCTCCTACCGACTGGTCCCGGGACTCGACGTGCTGGTCCCCTTCGACGCCGAATCGGCAGCGGATGGCTACCTGCTCAATCTCTTCTGCTGCAAGCCAGACCGCGCTAAACGGCTTGCCGCCCAGGGTTACCTGGTCGACCGCGTGGCCGAAGGTAACGGAATGGCGGAGGAGGATTCGGCGGGTGCTCTGCCAGAGCGAGCCGACCGCCGCCAATACGATTGGCGTCAGACCCTCGCCCGCCTGCCCTACGGACAGGAACTCGCCGATCTGTGGGAACAGACCATCGAGACCGGCGGCACTGCCGACGTCGAGGAAGCACTGTCGCTCTACGCCATCAGCCGAGATTCATCGCGCCCAAGCGCCGAGCGTTTCGCATCCCTCGAAGCCGGCCTCGATCGGCTCACCAAACTGTGTCAGACCCAACCCTCGCATCTTCGTCTGGCCAGCCTCGCCCGTGCGGCGCGCGACTTCGGCGCGCGTTCGCTGGCCGTGACAGCGCTCCAGCAACTCGCCAACACTCTCCTGCAATCCGGTCAGATCGATGCCGGCGAACCTTTCCTGGCCCCCTGCGAACGGTTCGACACCGTCCCTCCGGGCGACGCCATCGGCAACTGGATCCTGGCCGCCATCCTCGAGGAAGCCGAACGGCTGGGCGCCTACTCCTCGTTCTACACCGGCGCCTCGGCCCAGCCGCGGTTGGCGATGATCGCGACGCTCGGCTTTGGCAGCAGCGAGATGGAACGTCGGCAGCGGCTGGTGCAGGCCCGTTTTGGGCCGATGGCCTAGCGACCTCGAACCTGACAGAGCCGCTGATCCGCGTTGGCGAGTCAGCGCTGAAGCCAGCCGCCGGTCGCGACTGCGATCGAAGGTCAAGCCTGGATTTCTGGCATACCGGTCGCTGACCGCTTTGGGCGTTGTGCCCCCGGAGTCAAGCCTTGACCGTTGCCCTCTGTCCCACATTCCGAAGGACATCTCTTCCGGCGGGCCAACGAAGCGCGGCATGTCGAAGCGCGGGCAGCGGCTTTTCTCCTCGGCCAGCGACATCCTCAGCTCTCGCAGTCGCTCGAGATGGCGCGCCAGTGCCAACTCGTAGTATGCCTCGGGCGAGCCAGCTATCAGTTCGTCACGGCCCGCCGCCTGCAGCAGACTGATACACCCGTCCTGGAAAGGTATCGCCGAGTAGGGCGACCATCGGCACGCCGGCCGACAAAATATCGACCCCGGTCGAATGCGAGTTGTACGGAAACGGATTGAGCGCAAGATCTCCGCAGATGCGCCGGTCGATCGGGTCGGGGCCGGACAAGGGCTCGTCGAGCACCCGCAGGCGTGGCTGGATGCGCAATGCCTGGGCGATCGCCACGCGCTGCGTCATCCCTTTGGAAAAGGAGCGAATCGGCTTGCCGGCTCGCTAGACGACGCCTTGCACGCCGTACTCAGTGCCGCCGGATTCAACCTGAGATGGTTGATGCGGACCGTGGCCTCCCTGGGCCTCAAAGGATATTTTGCGCTTTGTGCGTTGATGGCTGGCTTGGCGATGCTGATCACCCTCAGGCCGACGATCGCCTCTCACCCAACGGTAGAGGCTTAAAAATGGGTTATCGCGCCTTACCGGGGACGGCGCGATGAACCTTAAAAATGAATTTTGCAGGGCCGACTACGATCCGCGGGCCTTCTGGCTCAAGGATCGAGACGAGATCGAGAGGAGACTGGGACAAGGCACGCAGGCCACCAAAGCGTATCGCACTGGTGCACTTGGAATCAGTGAGCGCCGATCAAGCACAGGTGCGCAAACCGAACGGATCCGCGTTTCCCCGAGTGTTGGAATTTTCCAGGAACCCGTCGGACTTGCCGCGTAACAGGCCGGGCGCCTGGGCGTGCGGACGCATTGGTCGGCGCCCGCGGCGGGTCTACGGGCCGGACGGTGCTTCTTCCGGCCGATTGGCGGCGCGGCACGGTCGATTTCTCCGCCAACCACCCGACGAGGCCGAAAGATGATCTCGTCAACGTTGGTTCGCCGCGGCGGGGCAAACTCAAGGCCGCCAGCGCCAGACGATCTCCCGTCGCTCGACCTCCTCGCGGATCGCCGCCATCGCCTGGTCTACGAGCGCCGGATCACCCTCGACGCCGAGTTCGAGGTGCCGGCGTTCGCCGGCTTCGCCGATCGACGGCAGACTGAACAGGCGCAGCGCGGGAAAGGTGGCGACGATGTGTTCCATCAGGTCGAGCAACGCGCTTTCGTAACAATTCGGCCCACTCAGGAGAAACGCCTTTTCGATACGTGGTTGCCGGTCGAATAGCGGGCTGTAGAACGTATCCAGGGCCCATTCGGCCATCGGGTGCGCCATTTGCGGAAAACCAGGCAGGAAATGATGGTCGTGAACACGAAAACCGGGGATGCGATTGAACGGGTTGGGAATGATGTCGACGCCACGCGGAAAGGTGCCGAGCAGCAGCCGTTCGGCGGTGACCTCGTCGCCGAAGCGCCGACGAATTTCGAGTTCGGCCTCGGGATGCAGCACCAGCTCGACGCCGAGCGCGGCGGCGGCGGCTTGCCGGGTGTGGTCGTCGGGGGTGTTGCCGATACCACCGAAGCTGAAGACGATCTCGCCGTCGGCCAAACTGCGACTGAAGGTCGTCGTCAGCCGCTGCCGATCGTCGCCGAGGTAATCGACCCAGGCCAGACGCAATCCGCGCGCGGCGAGCAATTCGGCCATTTTGGCGAAATGCCGGTCGACGCGCTTTCCGGACAGAATCTCGTCGCCGATGATGATCGCCCCGATAGTCACGATGCGCTCTCCAGCAAGGAAGGGGAATCGCCCAGGCTGATCACCGCGCCTTGCCGCGTTTGGCGCAGCGCTTCCAGGGCGTAATGAGTATACGCCAGGGCGGCCAGCGTCGGGGTCAGCAACCCGATCAGCGGCACGTGTGTCAACAGCGCGATGAGCATTCCGAGCAGCCAGAACGGCAAGGCATGCCGGCGGCGCAATTGCCGCGATTCCTCGTCGGTGGCATGCATGGTCAGCGCGTCGTAGGCGAACGTGCGCCGCGTCAGCCAGGCCATCCAGAACAACGGCAGGAAAAAGGCCAGCCCCGGCACCAGCCATAGCGGCAGGGTCACCAACCAGCCGAGCAAAAACAGCCCGACGGCCGAAAGGCTGTGCCATGTCGAGGCGAGCAGACTGTCCCGACCGAGCCGCGCCAAATCCGGATAGTCGCTACGCGCCAGATCTTCGAGCAACAGCGGCATCACCAAAATCGCCGCCAGCAGCAGCGCGACGACGAAGGCGACGCTGAGGATCACCAGCCAGCCGCCGAGCAGAGCGGCAATCTTGGCCAGCGCCAGCGCACCCCAGCCGGCCAGCCAGGTGAATGGGGGAAGCGCGACCAGCAGGGCGTTCAATTCGTCAAGCAGAAAGATCGCCAAGCCGATACAGAGCAGCACGCCGGCCAGTGCCGGCGCAAAGATCAGCAGCCAGACGCGGCCACGTCCTAGAGTGCGCAAACTGCGCAAGAGAGCCACGGTCAACGCGTTCAAGGTTTCATCTCCTCACAGACTTTCCCACATTTTCTGCAGCCGCTTGCTGGAGACCGGCGTCGGCGTGCGCAGTTCCTGGGCGAACAACTGCACACGCAATTCCTCGAGCAGCCAGCGGAATTGCTCCAGCCGCGGGTCGCGCACCCCCTGCTTGGCGAGCTGCCGTTCCCGCCGTTGATAATTGCTCCACAGCGGCGCGAATTCCGCCAGCAGATGCGTATCGCGGGCCAACGCCGGGCTGCCGCCGGCCTTCAATTTTTCCAGGCGCAGCGTGATCGCCTTGAGATAGCGAGGAAAGTGCTGCAGCCGCTCGAACGGCGTGTCGATGATGAACCGTTTGCCGACCAGCCGCGCCAGTTGCTCCTCGACGTCCTGGATCGCGCCGGGATAGGCTTTGCAGGCCGGCATTTTTTTGTGCAGCGACTGCCAGTCGCCGAGGATCACCGCCACCAAGCGGCAGATTTCCTGCGCCAGCAGACCCAGGCGTGGCTTCGCTTCCTGACAACGCGCCTTGAAGCTGGCCGCATCGTGCGGCCAGGGGGTGGCCAGACAGGCACGTTCGACAGTCAGCGCGATCAGTTGACGACGCAGTTCGTCGAGGGTCATCAGGTTGATCGCTTGCATGGCCATGGTCGTCAAGCCGGGCAGATTTTTCTCGAAATATTTCAATTGCTCGCCAAACTGCAGCATGAACAGGCGCAACAAGCCGGCGGCGTGCGCGGTCGCCGCCTGTTCCGGCGAATCGAAAACGCGCAGCGAAACGCTGTCGCCGTCATCGATCAATCCGGGGTGGCCGAGCACCCGTTGTCCGCCGTTCAGGTGTACTTCCATCAATTCGGGCAGCTCGCCGCAGCACCAGTCGGTCATGCCGCGATAAGTCTCCGGCGTCTGGTGCAGGTCGGCGAACTCCTGGCGCGCATTGCGACCCCATTCGCCGCGCAGTTCGGCGAGATTGCGGCTCATCGCCAGTTGTCGACCGTGGTCGTCGACCAGTCGGAAATTGAGGAACAGATGCGCCGGTAATGCGTCCGGCCGAAAGGCGTCCGGCGTAATTTCCCATCCTCGCGCGTTCAGGCCGCGGCTCCGCAGCGCGTAGGCAATCAGCGCGTCGAGCAACGGCCGGTCCTCGGGCGGGACTTGGGCGACGAACTCGGCGGCGAATTCAGGCACCGGCACCAGCCGGGAGCGGATGCGCTGCGGCAGCGTCTTGACCAATTGGCTGACCTTTTCCTTCAGCAGGCCGGGAACCAGCCATTCACAACGTGCCGCCGGCAACTGGTTCAGTTGCGCCAGCGGCAAGGTCAGCGTCACGCCGTCGCGGGGACTGCCGGGTTCGAAGTGGTAAGCCAACGGGTAATCGACGCCGGCCAGGCGGATTTCGGGTGGAAAGGCCTCGCTGGTGACACCGGCCGCCTCGTGGCGCATCAAATCTTCACGTTTGAGGAACAGCCGACGCGGCTGTTCACGCTCGATCTCGCGTCGCCAGTGATCGAAAGCCGCGCCGCTATGGATTTCGGCGGGCAGCAGCCGATCGTAGAAGGCGAAAATCAACGCGTCGTCGACCAGCACGTCCGGCCGACGCGATTTGTGCTCCAGGGTTTCGATGTCCAGCACCAGTTGCTGGTTGTGATTGAAGAACGGCCAGCGTCTGGCGAATTCCTCGCTGACCTCGCCTTCGACCAGCGCCTGGCGAATGAAAATCTCGCGCGCTTGCGCCGGGTCGATCGGTCCGAAGTTGACTCGCCGCCGCGGGTCGACGACCAGTCCGTACAAGGTGATGCGCTCGAAAGCGATCGCCTGCATCGCCTTCTTTTCCCAGTGCGGATCGAACCAGCTGCGTTTGAGCAGATGCGCGCCGACCTGCTCTAGCCAGGCCGGCTCGATGCGGGCGACGCAGCGGGCGAATAGCCGCGTCGTCTCGCTGATTTCGCCGGCGACCAGCCATTTGCCGGCTTTCTTTTGCAACGGCGAACCGGGATGGATCAGGAATTTCCCGCCGCGCGCGCCCAAGTAGTGCGCCGAGTCCTCGGTTTTGCAGCCGATATTGCCGAGCAGACCGGCGAGCAACGCGCGATGGATGGCCTCGTAGCTCGCGGGCAATTGATTTTCGCGCCAGCCTTGCTCGGCGGTGAAATCGTGCAACTGACGGTGGATATCGTGCCACTCGCGCAGGCGCAACGCCGAAAGATAATTTTCCCGACACGTTTCGAGCAGCTTGCGATGCGATTTGCGATGCTCCAGTTGCTGCTGGTACCACTGCCACAAACGGACCCAAGACAGGAATTCCGATTTGTCGTCGGCGAATGCGCGATGCGCCGCGTCGGCCGACCCCTGCCGTTCCTGCGGGCGCTCGCGCGGGTCCTGCACCGACAGCGCGGCGACGATGATCCGTATTTCGTGCAGGCAGCCCTCGTCGCGCGCGGCGACGATCATCCGCCCCAGACGCGGATCGAGCGGCAGCCGGGCCAGTTGTTCGCCGATCGGCGTCAGCGCGTGTTCAGCCGTCACCGCGCCGAGCTCGAGCAGCAACTGATAGCCGTCGCTGATCGCTTTGCGCGGCGGCGGTTCGAGAAACGGGAACTGCTCGATCTCGCCCAGCCGCAGCGCTTTCATGCGCAGGATCACACCGGCCAGCGAAGCGCGGAGGATTTCCGGGTCGGCGTACGCCGGCCGCAGGGCGAAATCCTGCTCTTCGTACAAGCGGATGCAGACGCCCGCGGCCACCCGCCCGCAGCGACCGGCGCGCTGGTTCGCCGAAGCCTGCGATATCTTCTCGATCTGGAGCTGTTCGACCTTTCTGCGGTACGAGTAGCGTTTGACGCGCGCCAATCCACTATCGACGACGTAACGGATCCCCGGCACGGTCAGCGAGGTTTCGGCGACATTGGTCGCCAGAATGATCCGTCGCCCGAGATGGGACTTGAAAATCCGTCCCTGTTCCTCGGCCGACAGGCGGGCGAACAACGGCAGAATCTCGGTGTGCGGCGGGTGCCGTTTGCGCAGCGCCTCGCTGGCTTCGCGGATTTCGCGCTCGCCGGGTAGGAACACCAGAATGTCGCCTGAACCGCAACGGTGCAATTCGTCGCAAGCCTCGACGATCGCCTCGTACAGGTCGCGATCGTCGTCGCCGGCGTCGCGCGGCGGGTTGGCGGGGTCGGCCTGGCTTTGCAACGGTCGGTACCGCACCTCGACCGGGTGCAGCCGCCCCGAGACCTCGATCACCGGCGCCTGGTCGAAATGTTGCGAAAAACGCTCGGCGTCGATGGTCGCCGAGGTGATGATCACTTTCAGATCCGGGCGTTTCGGCAGCAACTGCTTGAGGTAACCGAGCAGGAAATCGATATTCAGGCTGCGCTCGTGCGCTTCGTCGATGATCAGGGTATCGTACTGTTCGAGCCACGGATCGCTCTGGGTTTCGGCGAGCAAAATGCCGTCGGTCATCAGCTTGACGAACGCCTCGGGGGCCGTGCGGTCGGTGAAGCGAATCTTGTAGCCGACCAGATCGCCGATTTCACTATGCAATTCCTGCGCCACGCGCGCCGCCGTCGATCGGGCGGCGATCCGGCGCGGCTGAGTGTGGCCGATCAGGCCGCGGGTGCCGCGACCCAGTGCCAGGCAGATTTTCGGCAACTGCGTCGTCTTTCCCGAGCCGGTCTCGCCGCAAACGATCACCACCGGCTGGCTGGCGATCAGGCGGGCGATTTCATCGCGGCGGACGTTGACCGGCAAATCGTCGACGAACTCGGGCTGTGGCAGACGTTGCCGCCGCGCGTCGACCTGGGCGCGCGACCGGGTCAGCAAGCGATCGATCTCGGCCTGAACGGCCTCCCGCCGCGTGCCGTAATAGCGGCGCAGGTCGCGCGCCAGCACCCGCAAACGCCGCTGATCGCTGGCCAGGCCATCGGCAAAAGCGCCGTTGGCCACGGAGGTAAGCCGCGTAGCGGTGGTGGTGGGAGGGCGCGCGGAGTCAGTCATCGGAGGAAAGCGGGCAGGGGTGGCGCGGACACAGCCTGCGCCCGTACCGGCAAGGCCCGGACGGGCCACGGGCCGGCGAATGAAGCGGCGCCATTGTACCGCAGCCCTGGGGGCCTGTCGGACTGACGACCATCGCTCAAGCCCGACCGGCGCCTGGCGGTCCGACTGGCGTCAAACTCGGGGCGGCGCTGGATGATGAAAGCCTCTGCTGCCGGCCGATCGCCAGTGAATTCGCCCGTTTTTTTCGACTCACGGAATAAATGGCGGCTTCCCCCCGTTTACCCGAACGTAGTACCCTCTTTCTCTCAACCCACGTAAAGGACACCGCGATGAACTTGACCCCAACGATCCTGCCACTGCTGTTCGCCGCCGTGCTGACCGCTTGCGCCAGCCATGGTCCGTCGGCCAGCGGCCCAACGCGGGTCAGCAATGGCGTGCTGACCGGCAACAACGGCATGACCCTGTATACCTTCGACAAGGATGGCGCCGGCAGCGGCAAGAGTGTCTGCAACGGTCCGTGCGCCGGCAACTGGCCGCCGCTACTGGTCGGCGAGGGCCAGTCCGCCAGTGGCGACTACAGCATCGTCACTCGCGACGACGGCAAGAAGCAATGGGCCTACAAGGGCAAGCCGCTCTACTACTGGATCAAGGATCAGAAACCGGGCGACCGGACCGGCGAGGGCTTCAATAACGTCTGGCGCACCGCCAAGCCGTGATCGCCGGGCATCGCCCGGCGATGACCTCGTAGTCGTCGATGGACAGCCGCGCGATCCTAGCCGAGTTGCCGCGCCTGCGTCGCTATGCGCGGGCGCTGGTCGGTGATCGCGCGGCGGCCGACGATCTGGTTCAGGACACCCTCGAACGCGCCTGGTCGCGGTTCGCTCAATGGCGCCCGGACAGCAACCTGCGCGCCTGGTTATTGACGATCATGCACCATCTGCGCGCCGATCAGCTTAGACGGCGCCCGCCACCCTTCACGGCCGGCGACGTGCGGGAAGACGATATGCCCAGCCGCCCGACGCAGACCGACCGCCTCGAATTGGCCGAGCTGGCCGCGGCGATCGCGCAACTGCCCGAGGAGCAGCGGGCGGTGCTGCTGCTGGTGGCGCTCGAAGAAATGCCCTACGCCGAGATCGCCGGCACGCTGGCCATCCCGATCGGCACGGTGATGTCGCGTCTGTCGCGCGCGCGCGACCACCTGCGGCGGATTCTCGACGGCCGCGCCGGCAACACCTGCTTACGGGTCGTGCAATGAACGACACGCCGATCACCGACGCCGATCTGCACGCTTATGTCGATGGCGAACTGCCCGTAGACCGGCAGGCGCAAGTCGCCGATTGGTTATCGACCCAGCCGACGGCGGCGGCGCGCGTCCTGGCCTATCGAGCGCAAAAACAGGCTTTGCGCGACTTGTTCGACCCGGTGCTCGACGAACCCTGGCCGCCGTCCTGGCATCGATACGCCGCTTCACCCCCGCCATTGGCGCCACTTTCACAGTGGTCGCGATGGCGTCATTCCTGGCCAGCCCTGGCCGCCGGCTGTCTGCTGACGCTGGCCGGCGGCAGCGCCGGCTGGCTGGCGCACGCCCGCTTCCACCCGGCGACGGTGATCGCGCAAACCGTTCCCTTGCCGCGACAGGCGGCGGTGGCGCACGCGGTGTTCAGTCCCGATATCAAACGACCGGTCGAGATCAGCGCCGAGCACGAAGAGCAACTCGTCACCTGGTTGTCGAAACGTCTGGGCACGGCCGTCCGACCGGCGAAGCTCGGCCAATTGGGCTACGAACTGATCGGTGGCCGGTTGCTGCCCGGCAACAGCGGACCGGTCGCGCAGTTCATGTACCACGACGCCAGCGGCCAGCGACTCACCCTGTACGTCAGCACCGAAAATGTCGCCAACCGGGAAACGGCGTTCCGCTTCGAAGCGCAAGGATCGGTCAATGTCTTCTACTGGATCGACGGCAAGTTTGGCTATGCCTTGTCGGCGTCGGTGGGCAAGGACGAGCTGGCGCGATTGGCCAGCGCGGTCCATGAACAATTCGACAGCCGATGAGCGCTGCTCACCGGCCCGCCGGACGCGGCGGTGAACGACCAGCGATCGTCGTTCACGCCGCCGATTGCCGAATTGTCTGGCGACAGGGGTTGGTCCACTCCGGCGTTTTAAAGCGCCACCTTACCGCCTCGGGAGGGCTACCTCGCCCAGGCCACGCCAGGGACCCAGACGCTTGATGCTAGAATCACGTCTTTGACCATCCGCTACTCCCGCTACCATGCGCCCGCAAAATCCCGCCATCGACAAACTCGAAGTCTTCATTTTTTGGAGCCGCTGGTTGCAGGCGCCGCTTTATCTCGGCCTGATCGTCGCCCAGAGCGCATACGTCTATCTGTTCATGATCGAGCTGTGGCACCTGATTCACAATCTCTTTTTCAGCAGCACCCGGATTTCGGAAACCGAGGTGATGTTGATCGTCCTCGGCCTGATCGATGTGGTGATGATCGCCAACCTGCTGATCATGGTGATCATTGGTGGGTATGAAACCTTTGTTTCGCGGCTCGATCTCGAAGGGCATCCCGATCAGCCGGAATGGTTGTCGCACGTCAATGCCGGAGTGCTGAAAATCAAGCTGTCGACGGCGATCATCGGCATTTCGTCGATTCACCTGCTGAAGACCTTCATCAACGCGCAGAACATGAACGAGCACACCATCCTGTGGCAGGTGGTGATCCATGCCCTTTTTCTGTTCTCGGCGCTGGCGATGGCCTGGGTGGACCGGATCATGACCCTGACCTTGACGCTGGCCAAGTCGCCGCACGGCGCGCCGCAGCGCCTCGACACCCACGGCGGGTGATCCGCCGTCCCTCACCGTAGAGAGAGCCTGAAATGACGACTATCAAACAGGAAGACTTTATCCAGAGCATCGCCGACGCGTTCCAGTACATCAGCTACTACCACCCGCTCGATTACATTCAGGCCTTGGGCGCCGCGTATCAGCGCGAACAGAGCGCCGCCGCCCGCGACGCCATCGCGCAAATTCTCACCAACAGCCGGATGTGCGCCGAAGGGCACCGGCCAATCTGCCAGGATACCGGTATCGCGGTGATCTTTCTGAAAGTCGGCATGGAGGTGCACTGGCAGGCGGAGCTGTCGGTGCAGGAAATGTGCGATGCAGGCGTTCGTCGCGCCTATACCCATCCGGACAACACCTTGCGCGCCTCGGTGCTGCTCGACCCGGCCGGCGCGCGCCGGAACTCCAAGGACAACACGCCGGCGGTGGTCCATTACGAGATCGTCCCCGGGCATCACCTGGAAGTGATCTGTGCCGCCAAAGGCGGCGGTTCGGAAAACAAATCGAAGTTCTACGCGCTCAACCCGTCCGATTCGATCGTCGATTGGGTGCTGAAAACGGTGCCGACGATGGGCGCCGGCTGGTGCCCGCCGGGCATCCTCGGCATCGGTATCGGTGGCACGCCCGAGAAGGCGATGTTGCTGGCCAAGGAATCGCTGATGGCGCCGGTCGATATCCATCAACTGATCGACCGCGGACCGGCCAACCGGGTCGAGGAACTGCGCCTGGAACTCTACGAGAAGGTCAACGCCCTGGGCATCGGTGCGCAGGGTCTCGGTGGCTTGACGACGGTGCTCGACGTCAAGATTCTCGACTACCCGACGCACGCCGCCAGCCTGCCGGTGGCGATGATCCCGAACTGCGCGGCGACGCGGCACGTCCATTTCCACCTCGACGGATCCGGTCCGGCGGTACTGACGCCGCCCGACCTCGAGCAATGGCCGCGAGTGAACTGGACGCCGAACACCGAAACCTCGACGCGGGTCAACCTCGATACGCTGACCCCGGCCGAAGTCGCCGCCTGGAAACCGGGGCAGACGCTGCTGCTCAACGGCAAGATGCTCACCGGCCGCGACGCCGCGCACAAGCGCATCCAGGACATGCTGGCCAAGGGCGAGCCCTTGCCGGTCGATTTCACCAACCGGGTGATCTACTACGTCGGTCCGGTGGACCCGGTGCGCGACGAAGCGGTCGGTCCGGCCGGTCCGACCACCGCCACCCGGATGGACAAATTCACCGAGATGATGCTGGCGCAAACCGGTCTGATCTCGATGGTCGGCAAGGCCGAACGCGGCCCAGTGGCGATCGAGGCGATCCGCAAGCATCGTTCCGCCTACCTGATGGCCGTCGGCGGCGCCGCCTATCTGGTGGCCAAGGCCATCCGCAGCGCCAAGGTCGTCGGTTTCCCCGATCTCGGCATGGAGGCGATCTACGAATTCGAGGTCAAGGACATGCCGGTCACCGTCGCCGTCGATTCGAGCGGCACGTCGGTGCATGACACCGGACCGCGGGAGTGGCAGGCGCGGATCGGCAAGATTCCAGTGACCGTCGTCTGAGGATGCGTCAGTTGGTTGCGCGAAGCCGGCAGGACGCCGGCTTTGTCGTTTGTATCGGAGGGAAATGCGCCATGCGGACTCGCCCGCCAGCGCTTGCGCTGATCAAAGACCGTTTGCCGGGCATCGCCAACCGATGATCGGCGTTTTCGACAGCGGCCTGGGAGGTCTGTCGGTCCTGGCGGCGATCGCCGAAACGCTGCCGCACGCCGATCTGGTCTACTTTGCCGACAGCGCGCACGTGCCGTACGGCGACAAGGAGGATGTTTACATCCGTCGCCGGATGTTGCGGATCGGCGCGTATCTGGTGGATGGCGGCTGTCAGATGATCGTCGTCGCCTGCAACACGGCGACCGCGGCGGCGGTGGCCGCCTTTCGCGAGGCGTATCCGGCGGTGCCGGTGGTCGGCGTCGAACCGGGAGTCAAACCAGCGGCGCTGGCCTCGCGCAGCGGCCGGATCGCCGTTTTGGCCACGGTATCGACAGCGCGCAGCCAGCGGCTGGCGCAACTGATCGAGCAGCACGCCGGGTCGGTGCAGGTCGACGTCGAAGCGTGTCCCGGCTGGGCGACGCGCGTCGAAAGCCTGCATCTCGACGATCCGGCGTTCGTCGAGGAGGCGCGCCGCCACCTCGAACCGCTTCTGGCCAAAGGCGCCGATCAGATTGTTCTCGGCTGTACGCATTACGCTTTTTTGCGGCCGGTACTGGCGCCGATCGTCGGCCAGCGGGCGGCGCTGGTCGATGTCTCCGACGCCGTCGCCCGCCAATGCGCGCGACTGGCCGGCCCGGTAGCCCAGGGCGGTGGCCAACTGCGCCTGCTGGCCACCGCCCACCCCGAACGCCTGCAAGCCGCCCTGCCCGCTCTGGGCCTGAACCACTTGAGCCACCGCTTGCGGAAACCGGCGCAGTTGGCACACGCCTGACGGAATCAGCGACGCGGCATAACTTCTTCGGGCGGCCCGATACTTGGAGATTTCGCCGGCCGGGCGGAACCGCCCCCGGAACACCTGAACTGAGGTTTCCTCGGTTTTCGTCTTCCCAAGGTGGGTTTCATGCGACCGGTTTCTCCTGATGTTGCTCTCGGAGCCAATCTTCCAGGCACTGAACGGGCAACCTGTCGCCGAGGATCGAAGTCAGCCGCTTCCGGTTGTAGAAGACTGCGACGTATTCGAAAGCGGCGGCCTTGACTTCAGCATGGGTGGCATGGCAAACGTCATGTCCTCGCGCGTGTGGGTGGTGAAGCGCTCGATCAACTGCGCGGTCTCTGCCAGCGTCGGCCGACCGAGTTCCGCATCCCCGGCCGCCGGGTCCTGCCAATGGGCCGGCATCAGGGCGTCGACTTCGGTGTGCGCAAGCCGGGATTCAGGCGCAAGGCCTGGCGAGCGGCGTAGCCGGCTTGCCACGGCAGGTCGTGGCATCGGTACTCGCCCGCCAGTTCGAGCCACCGGCGCGACTGCGTCGGCGCACTGCGCAGGGTGAACCAGAGGCTTGCCCCGGATGATGCGGACGGGGCAGGCACGCCGTTGTCGGCCCCGTCCGCCAATCCGTGGCGTCTCACGTCACCCAAAAATCCAACGCCGTCAGCGCCAACCCCGGCGCGAGCAGCGCGATCGGCACGGCGGCCGCGCCGCCGCTGCCGGCGTCGTCGTAGTAGAGCGCGCCGGAGGTGGTGTCGTAGATCAGATAGTCGTTGGCATCCGCCGCCGCGCTGATTCCGGCGCCGGAGCGGAACGACGCCGCCGCGAGGACGCCGGTACTGGCCAGCGAGGCGAAGACGGCGTTCTCCAGTTCAATCGTGTCATCGGCAACGTTGAAGTCGCTGATCTGGTCGCGATTGCTTAGCGCATCGGGCAGTGTGTCGAAGCGGAAGACATCCGCGCCGGCGCCGCCGATGAGGAGATCGTTGCCCAGGCCGCCGTTCAAGGTGTCGTTGCCACCGGCGCCGCTGAGGCTGTTGGCGTTGCCATCGCCGAGCAGGGTGTCGGCGTTCTCCGAGCCGATGAGGTGTTCGATGCCGCTGAAGCTGTCGCTGCCGGAGCCGCCGCTGGCGGTGCCGCTGCTCAGGCTGGCGTTGACG
>JAEUOJ010000148.1 GCA_016789495.1 Accumulibacter sp.
GAAACCGCCCGCGCCTATTTCGGATTGCTCGCCGCCGACGCCGAACGCGCCTTGCAACGCGAAACGTTGCAGGCCCGCGAACAGACGCTGGCCTTGCAGAACCGCTTGCAACAAGCCGGCGTGATCGGCGACTTCGACCTGCAACGCGCCCAGGCCGAACGTGCCGCGGTGCTCGCCAATCTCGCCGCCGCCGAACGGGCGGTCGGCCAGTACGAAACAGCGCTGGCGGCGATCGTCGGACGTTCGCCGCGCGAGGTATTCCACGCCAGCATCGCCCGCGACGCCTGGTCGGCGCGCTTGCTGACGGCGCCGGATATCCCCGCCGATCTGCCATCCGACCTGCTCGAACGTCGCCCGGACGTCAAACAGGCCGAAGCGCAACTTGCCGCCGCCAGCCTGCGCATCGACGCCGCACGGGCGCAATACTTCCCGGCATTGTCGCTGACCGCATCCTACGGCTCGGAATCGGCGGCGCTGTCGAAGCTGTTCTCGGCGCCGGCACTGATCTGGGGAGTCGGCGTCTCGCTGCTGCAACCCCTGATCGGACTGAAGGCGATCGACGCCAACGTCCAGGCGGAAACCGCCCGTCGCGAGGCGGCGCTGCTCAATTACACCCAGACCGTGCAGACCGCTTTCCGCGAAACACGCGATGCGTTGATCGCCAACCGCCAGGCCCGCGAGGCACTCGCCGCGCAAAGCGAGCGCCAGGCCAAGCTCACGGGCACGCTCGAACTGGCCGAATTGCGCTACCGCGCCGGCTATTCCGGCTATCTCGAAGTCCTTGACGCGCAACGCCAGTTATTGCAGGCACAAAGCCAGCACATCCTCGCCGCCCGTGATCGTCGCTTCGCTCTGATCGATCTGCTCAAGGCACTCGGCGGCGGCTGGCGCAACGATGCGGCGGCCTCGACCCGGAACTGATGAAATCGGGGGAAAATGCCCCGCTCCTGCCACCGGCGCCGTCGATCAGTCGCCAGTCCGACAAGCGCCCAGCGAGCGACTGATGCAGACTTCGCTTGCAGGCAGATCCGCTCACCCGCCTGAAGGCGCCGCCAAGCCGCGTATACTGGACGCCTTGTTTCGCGCATCGGCCAGGCCATGAAAAAGCCCTATATCGTCGGCATCGATCTCGGCACCAGCAATACCGTCGTCGCCTACTGCGCGCCCGGCAAGAAAAGGATCGAGCTATTCGCGATCGAGCAGTTGGTCGGTCCCGGACAGGTGGCGGCCCGGCCGTTGCTGCCCTCGGTGCGCTACCAGGCCGCCGACGACGAGATCAGCGCCGCCGACAGACAGTTGCCCTGGCCGACCGCCGACGGTGGTCCACCGGTGTTGACCGGTCAATGGGCGCTCGACCTCGGCGGACAGGTGCCGGGACGGCTGGTAAGCAGCGCCAAGAGCTGGCTGTCGCACGCGGCGGTCGATCGGACCGCGCCGATTCTGCCCTGGGGCGCCGACGAAGGCATCGGCAAAGTCTCGCCGGTCGAGGCGAGCGCCAGTTACCTGGCGCACGTCCGCGCCGCCTGGCGGCACCGTTTTCCGCAGGCGCCGCTCGAGGAACAGCAGTTGATCCTCACCGTTCCGGCGTCGTTCGACGACGCCGCCCGCGCTTTGACGCTGGCGGCGGCATGGCAGGCCGGCTTGCCGAATCTGCGCCTGCTCGAAGAACCGCAGGCGGCATTCTACGACTGGCTGTTCCGGCACCAGGACACCCTGACCACCGACCTGGCGGCAACGCGCTTGCTGCTGGTTTGCGATATCGGCGGCGGCACCACCGACCTGACCTTGATCCGGGTGGCGATGCGCGACGGCGAGCCGCAACTGACACGCATTGGCGTCGGTGATCATTTGATGCTCGGTGGCGACAACATGGATTTGGCGCTGGCGCATCTGGTCGAGTCCCGGCTGTCGGCAGGCGAAGGACGCTTGTCGGCGGCGCGTTTTTCGCAACTGGTCGCCCGTTGCCGGATCGCCAAGGAGCAACTGCTGAACGGCGACGCGCCGGCGACGACGACGTTGACCCTGCTCGGCGGCGGGGGGCGGCTGATCGGCGGGGCACGGCACATCGAACTCGGCCGCGAGGAAGTGGAGCGCTTGCTGATCGACGGCTTCTTCCCACGGGTGCCGATCGACGAGCCCTTGCAGCAACGACGGGCGGCGATTGTCGAGTTTGGCCTGCCGTATCCGGCTGATCCGGCGATCAGCCGTCATCTCGCCGCTTTCCTCGAACGCCACAGCACCGTCTCGCGGCAAGCGCTGGTCGACGAGGGCCCGATCGACAGCGAGGTCTTGCCGATTCCCGACACGCTGTTGGTCAACGGCGGCGTCTTCCAGGCCCCGTTACTCGCCGACCGGCTGCATCGGATGTTGGCGGAATGGCGTGGGGCGCCACTGCGGATTCTCGACAACGCCCAGCCGGATCTGGCCGTTGCTCGAGGCGCGGTCGCATACGCCCTGGTCCGCCAGGGTTTCGGGCGACGGATCGGCGGCGGATCGGCGCGCAGTTATTTTTTGCTGCTCGACAACAAGAACGGGCCGGTGCGCGGCGTCTGCCTGTTACCACGCGGCAGTGAAGAAGGCCAGGACATTCGTTTGCCGGATCGAACCTTCAGCCTGCGACTCGGCCAGCCAGTACGCTTCCATCTGGCCTCGTCGGTGGCCGACACCGCCTACCGGGCGGGCGACATCGCCGATCTGGACGAGGATTTCGTTCATCTGCCGCCGGTCGCCACCGTTGTCCAGGCTCCGCCCGGCAGCACGCAGCGCGAGGTGCCGGTGGAACTGATCAGCACGATGACCGAAATCGGCACTTTGGCCCTGCACTGCGTACAGCACGACGAACCGACGCGCCGCTGGCTGCTCGAATTCCAATTGCGCCGCGAAAGCGGCCAGCCGGCAGGCGCATCGGGTGATTTTCCAGCCCGTTTCGCGGATGCCGTCCAGGCCATCGAACGGATTTTCGGCGCCAGCGCCCAACCGGTGGACGGCAAGGATGTACGGCGATTGCGTAGTCAACTCGAACAATGGCTCGGCAAACGCGAGGATTGGGATTTGCCCTTGCTGCGCGCGTTGTTCGACGCGTTGCTGCAACGCGCGCGACGGCGACGACGGTCGGCTGAACATGAAAGACTGTGGCTCAATCTGGCCGGCTATTGTTTGCGCCCTGGACTCGGCGATCCGGTGGACGACTGGCGGATCGAACAGTTGATCCAATTATTGCCACACGGTCTGCATTACGGCAACGAAAGTCAGAACTGGTCGGAATGGTGGACCTTGTGGCGTCGCGCTGCCGGCGGCTTGCCGACGACGATCCAGGAAAAGCTGTTCGTCGAACTCCTGCCCTGGCTGCACGGCGAGCGCAGCCGGGCGCGCGGAAATCCGGCGATCGCTGGCAGCCACGACGACATCATCCGCCTGGCCGTTTCGCTGGAACGGCTGCCAGTGGAGTCGAAAATCAAAATCGGCGAAGCCCTGCTGGCTCGCTTACGCAAACCCAATGAGAAAACTCTCGGCTGGTGGGCGCTGGGGCGTCTGGGCGCGCGACAGACGCTTTACGGCAGTGCGCACCAGACCGTTCCCGCCGAGGTGGCCGGCCAGTGGTTGGCGGCGGTTCTGGCGCTCGATTGGAAAAAAGTCGAACCGGCGGCTTTCGCCGCCACGCAAATCGCCCGCCTGACCGGCGATCGGGCGCGGGATTTACCGGAGGCTTTACGCGAAACGGTCCTGCGCCGACTGCAGGCGATCGGTGCCAACCCCGCCTGGCGCGAACAGATCCGCACGGTCGTCGAACTCGATAAGGCTGATGAACGCCGGGCGTTTGGCGAAGCCCTGCCGACAGGCTTGCGTTTACTGTCGGATCAGGGAAGATAGTCTACAGTCAACGCAAAGGTTAGCCATTTCAATGACCTCATCACGTATTCGAGCAGTCGTAGAAAGCTTCTACGCCGACATCTGGAACCAACACGACAAGTCGAAGATCCCGGTTTTACTTTGTGACGGCTTCACTTTTCGTGGATCACTCGGCCAGGCCAAGGTCGGCCACGAGGGGTTTGGGTTATACTTCGACTTTGTGCACTCCGCCCTGGCCAGTTATCGCTGCGACATACTTGACCTTGTTGTCGAGGATTCAAAGGCGTTTGCCCGCATGCGTTTTTCCGGCATCCATCGGGGCGAGTTCTTCGGCTACCAACCAACAAACAAACCTGTTGAGTGGCTGGGGTCTGCACTCTTTTCATTCGATGGTGATAAGGTTGCTGACATTTGGGTTCTTGGTGATGTTCACGGCTTGCTCCAATTGCTCGAAGAGAACGCAAATAGCTCTCAAGCAAGTCATAACAAGTGATTGATTTTTTATGACGTTATGTGACATTGACTTACTTCGGGACGATTTGCGGCTGCGGCCCGATTACTTCGCTGACCCATCATTCCACCGGACGCTGGTAGTCCGTAATCCACGCAATCGCGTTGACTCGTTAATAAAACAATCGTCAACCTGTGACACTTAGCACTGCACCAAACCTAGCTGGGGTCCGCAATACCCAAAGATAGAGTTGACAGCCGGCTGGACTCTTTCATAAAACGCTGACGGCGCGAAATCGCGCCCGCCGGGTAAATCGTCCGGCACGGCGACTGGGATGCGGTAACAAGCGATACAGACATGGAATTTTGGGGGGATCGGGTGATCCGCCCTATCGATCAATGCCTTTCAAGGAGAGATCCATGGACGCCAGGAGCGGACGGGATCGACGGAAAAACTCTACTGGCTTGCCTCCCGGGCAGACCGACCGCCGGCGCGGTGCCGATCGTCGGACTTTGACAGTCACCCAGGAAACGCTGGCCGAGATCGAAGCCAAGTTGGCCGAAATCACTCCTGAAAAAGAAAAAAGCGATTCCGACGAGTCGGGCTGGGACAAGGTGATCATCCCGATCAAGTAATCGCTAGAGGAGCCTGTCGGACTTGACCTCGCTGGGCACGATGTGGGACGGGGGTTTTCCCCGGATTGCCGCGCGGGCAGCCCGTGCCACATGACTCGCTTGCTCCCGGGAGAAACAGGGTCGCCCCCCGCGTCTTTGCCGTCACCCTATGTCATCGGACAGTTGGCTGACCAACCCATTTGTCAGGTGCGTTCAATACCGACAGGCGGCGCCTTCTTGCGGGGCGGGCTATCGATGGCCGGCAGTTGCAGATCACCGCGGCGTTCGAACGGCAGGCTGCCCAGACCTTGTAACTGCAAGTGGCCGACCAGCCGGTAGTCGATGCGCTCCTGGCCGGCTTTCTGCAGTTCACGCAACTGCCTGACAGCGTTGCCGAGCGTGCTGGTCGCCGCCACGTCGAGCACCGCTTCGCCATAGCGCGGCACCGTCAGCGCCTTGTCCGAGACACCGCGAACGAAAGGCTGACCATTCAACTGGATGTCGAAACTCAGTCCCTTGATCGGCAATTCGACATCATTCGGATTCTGAATGCGCAAACGAAGCGCGAAACGTTGCTCGAAAACGCCGACCTGCAGCAGATTGAGGCCAGCGACGCTGACCTCGGGTTTATGCGCCAGCCCAAACAGACCGGCGCAGGCCGTCAGCCACAGGGCAACCACGGCAATCGTCAAAGATTTTTTCATCTCTCACCCGCGACCGATTCGAGAACGCGCAGCAGCGCCGAGGTGTCGCAGCCTCCCCAGCCTTTGGCCACCAGGGCGTTCAACTGCTGCGCCACTTGCGCCGAAACCGGTAGCGGCGCCGCCAGGCGGTACGCCTCGTCGCCGATGATGCGGAAATCCTTGTGGTGCAGGCGCGCCTCGACACCGGCGGCGAAGTCGCGGTCAATCATCCGCCGGCCCATCAGCTCGAGCACCCGGCTGGCCGCCGAACCGCCGCTCAGCGCCTGCCGCACCTGCCGCGGATCGACGCCGGCGGCGCGGCTCAAATGCAACGCTTCGGCGATCGCCTGGATCGCGCCGACCATGATCAGCTGATTACAGGCTTTCGCCACCTGCCCGGCACCGTGGTCGCCGATATGGACGATCGTTTTGCCGAGCCGGGCCAGCAGCGGCCGGACGCGTTCGAGAACCGCCGCCTGGCCGCCGACCATGATCGCCAGCGTCGCGTCGATGGCGCCCTGCTCGCCACCGGAAACCGGCGCATCGAGCATGTCGACGCCGGATTGCGCCAGTTCCTGCGCCAGTCGACAGGTCAATGCGGGGGACATGGTTCCCATGTCGACCAACACCGAACCGGCGGCCCAGCCTGAGAGCAAACCACTCGAGCCGAGCACCACCTGTTCGAGATCGGCGTCGGCGGTGAGCACGGTGAAGGTGACGGTCGATTGCCGCGCCACCGCCGCCGCCGTCGCGCAGACCTCCGCGCCGGCGGCACGCAAGGGCTCGACCGCCTCCGGCCGGCGCGCCCACACCGCCAGCCGGTGGCCGGCGCGTAACAGATGCAAGGCCATCGGGCGACCCATGACGCCCAGGCCAATGAAGCCGACCTGCATCAATGGTCGCCGCCGGACAGTTGTTCCAGCAGCTTGAGGATGGCGATCGAATCCTCTTCGCCGAGTCCCGAACCCACCATCGCGTTGAACATCTGCGCCGCCGCCGCCGCCGCCGGCAGGCACAAACCGAGTTCATGGGCGCTTTGCATGACGATGTTCATGTCCTTCTGGTGCATCCAGGACTTGAACCCCGGTTTGAAATTGCGATCCAGCATCCGCTGACCGTGGTTTTCGAGGATCTTCGAATAGGCGAAACCACCAAGCAGCGCTTCACGGACCCGGGCCGGGTCGACACCGCTTTTCGCAGCGAAATTGAGCGCTTCGGCGACGGTCAGCACGCCGACTCCGGTGACGATCTGGTTGGCGGCCTTGGCCACCTGACCGGCGCCGGAATCACCGACATGGACGATATTCTTGCCCATGCACCGGAATGCCGGTTCGGCGATCGCGAAGGCGGCGGCGCTGCCGCCGACCATGATCGACAAGGTCGCGGCGGTCGCGCCGACTTCACCGCCGGATACCGGCGCGTCGAGAAAGTCGATTCCCGCGCCACGCAGCCGCTCGGCGATGTCGCGGGCGGCGGCGGGACGGATGGTGCTCATGTCCACCCCGACCAGCCCGTTCCGGCCGGCGCGAGCCACGCCGCCTTCGCCAAGCCAGATTTGTTCGACATCCGGCGCGTCGGCTACCATCGAGATGACCACCTCGGCGTCGATCGCCACTTCGGCCGGGCCGCTGGCGGCGCTGGCGCCGGCGTCGAGCAGCGGTTTCATCGATTCCGCCCGGCGGGCCCAGACCCGCAGCCGATGACCACCCGCCAACAGGTTGAGCGCCATCGGGCGCCCCATGATCCCCAATCCGATAAAGCCGATGTTCATTGCCTACCCTTTGCGAATTATTGAAAACGGGTGCCGTGGGCCGCCGGACACTCTCTTCCGCGTCGACGGCGGAGCGGACCGAGGCAGCGCCTCAACCGACCACCGTCACCACCAGTCGGCGCCGGCTCGGCGACGTCCGGTGCTCCCACAGATAGATGCCCTGCCAGGTGCCGAGCTGCATCTGGCCATTGCCCAAAGGAATGGTCAGCGACGAACCGGCCAGGATATTGCGGCCGTGCGCCGCCATGTCGTCCGGTCCCTCGTCGTCGTGTCGATAGGCCGGATCGCCGTCGGGCGACCAACGACCAGCAAGGATCTCCAGGTCGTGGCGCACCGACGGGTCGACATTTTCGGTCAGCACCACCGAACAACTGGTGTGACGGACGAAGATATTGACCAGCCCGGTAAACATCCCCGATTCGCGGACGATCTCGGCCACCTCGTCGCTGATTTCGGTGGTGCCGCGTCCTCGGGTGCGAATTTCAAAAGTCTGCTGGAAGGCCATCGACTGTTCGGTCAAAAGGATGAGCCGGGGGTGGCGAGAAACTCGATTTCCTCCGGGGTCGACACGCGTCCGAGTACCGCGTTGCGGTGCGGATAACGCCCGAAGCGGCGGATGATCGCCTGATGGCGACGCTCGAATTCGAGATTGTTTTCCAATCCTGGCGAGGCGTATAGATCGAGCGCCAACTGATGAATCACCAGCGATTCGCTATGCATGTACGGCAGATAGAGAAAGGCGCGCCGCGTCGGTGCCAGTTCCCGGTCAACACCGCGGGCAACCGCTTCCTGTGCCAGCACCAGCGCCATCCCGTCGCCGGCGAAGGCTTGCGGACGGTCGCGGAAGATGTTGCGCGAAAACTGGTCGAGAACGATGATTTCGGCCAGCCGACCGGCGGCGCCGTCGCGCCAGCCGTACAACTCGCCGCGCAAGGCGGCGGCCTGCACCGCGGCGAAGCGCTGTTCGATCAGCCCATCGAAGGCGGCGGACTTGGCCCACCATAGCGCGGCGGGGGTTTCCTCGAACCAGAAGTGCAACACCTCGCTGGCGGTGATCGTTTCGCTGCTCATGGTCATCGGGCTAAAGAATCCGTTCGCGGTTCAGTGGTCGGTGGCCGGCGCTTCGGTGGCCAAGGCGCGCCAACCGTCCGCGCCGAGCTGGCGCAGCGTCCGCCGATTGACATCGTAGATCGCCGCGGCATCCGGAAAAGCCGCCACCGCCCGGTCGAGGCTGGCTTCGCGCAACAGATGCAGCGTCGGGTACGGTGAGCGGTTGCTGCAGTTGGTGATGTCGTCGGGATCGGTGTCGGCGAAAACGTAGCGCGGGTGAAAACTGGCCACTTGCAACACGCCGGTGTAGCGATGCACTCGCAGAACCACTTCGATCAGATCGAGAAAACGGACGAAATCGTCGAACTCCTCGAGCACGTAGGGGTGAATCAGCAAGGTGGTATCCACCACCTCCGGCGACGCTTCGCTCAACGTGCGCAGTTCGCTTTCGAGCCCGGCGAGCAGCGCGTCCTCGTCGCCGGCTTCGCTGACCACATAGCGGATCTGTCCCTTGGCATGAACGCCCTTGGCGAACGGGCACAGGTTGAGGCCGATGACCGCCTTTTCGAGCCATCGGCGGGTGGCATCGACAATCTGGCGGCGGCTGGCGGGGGCAGCGGGCATGGCGGGCGCTTTTCGGTGGGTCGGCTGGCGGAAGTCGCAGTGTAGCGATACGTTGGGGATCAGGTAAAGGGCAGCAAGGCCAACGCCGTACAATGCCCTTTTTTTCTCGTGGAATGCGCATGGAGCAGGTCGCGGCGGTCGTCATCGGTGCCGGGGTGGTCGGTCTGGCCTGCGCGCGGGCCCTGGCGCGGCGCGGCATCGAGACCCTGATCCTCGAACGGCACGCGCGGATCGGCAGCGAGACCAGCGCGCGCAATAGCGAGGTGATTCACGCCGGCCTGTATTACCCGACCGGATCGCTGAAAGCGCGGCTTTGTGTCGCCGGACGACGCCAACTCGACGAGTATTGCCGTCGACAGCATATTGCCACTCACCGCTGCGGCAAACTGGTCGTCGCTCCGAGCGGCGACCACAGCCAACTGCTCGCGCTGCGCGCGCAGGGCGAAGCCAATGGCGTGGACGACTTACGGCTGCTCGATGGCGACGCCGTTCACGCCCTCGAACCCGAGCTGGCCGCCGCCGCCGCGCTGCATTCACCGTCTACGGGTCTCATCGATAGCCATGCCTTGATGCTGGCGTTGCTCGGTGACGCCGAACGCGCCGGCGCGACGCTGGTCTTGCGCTGCCGGCTGGCTGGCGGAACGATCGGCGTCGGGACGATCGAACTGTGCGCCGATGGTCTGCGTTGGCAATCGTCGTTGGTGATCAACGCCGCCGGACTGTCGGCGCCGGCGGTCGCCGCCTCGCTTGCCGGGTTTCCGACGGCGTCTCTGCCGCGGCCGTATTTTGCCAAAGGCAATTATTTCGCCCTGCGTGGCCGGCCGCCGTTTTCTCGGCTGATCTATCCGCTGCCAACCGATGGCGGACTGGGAATCCACCTGACGCTCGACCTCGCCGGTCAGGCGCGTTTCGGCCCCGATGTCGAATGGCTCGACGAACCGCCTGGCGACGGTGACGGCGTTTATCGCGTCGACCCGGCGCGCGGCGCCGCTTTTGTCAACGAGATTCGCCGTTACTGGCCTGGACTGCCCGACGACGCGCTGACTCCGGCCTTCGCCGGCATCCGGCCGAAGCTGGTCGGTCCGGGCGAACCAGCCGGCGATTTTCTGATCCAGGGGCCGGCACGACACGGCATTGCCGGGCTGGTCAACCTGTTTGGCATCGAATCGCCGGGGTTGACCGCCAGTCTGGCGATCGCCGATCAGGTACTGAAGGAATTGTCCGTTGACTGAGCCGCGCCGCGCGGTGCTCGACACCCAGATCGTCCTCGATCTGCTGCATTTTGCCGACCCGCGCGGCGCGACCGTGCTCGCGGCGATCCTGCGCGGTGACCTCCATTGTTTTCGCGACCGGTCGTGCTTCGCCGAACTCGAGCGCGTCGTCGCCTATCCCCGGTTCGCGCTCGACGCCAGCGCTCGCCTCGCCCTGTTGGAACGCTATCGATCCCTGTCGAGCGCTTGCGACGCTCCGCACGACGAGCAGGAGATTTTGCCGCGCTGTCGGGATGGTGACGACCAGAAATTTCTGCAACTGGCCAACCGCTGTCGTGCCGACCTGCTGATCACCCGCGACCGCAATCTGTTGCGGATGACGAGCGATCGCCGCCTGTCTTTTGTCATCGTCGATGGCCAGCGGGCCAGCCGTTTGTTGGCCAGCGGCGCCGATGCCTACCAAGGGTCGCCATAATCCTGCTGTTCCTGGTCGGAGAGGCGCTGCAGAAAATTGGTCAATGCCGGCGGCGGCGGCGCTTCGAAGGCGACTTGCCGACCGTCGGCCGGGTGCGGCAGGCGGATTTTCCACGCATGCAGAAACATCCTTTTCAAGCCCTGCCGTGCCAGCGACTTGTTGAGATCGAAATTGCCGTACTTGTCGTCGCCGGCGATCGGGAAACCGAGGTGCGCCAGATGCACGCGGATCTGGTGCGTGCGCCCGCTGCATAATTCCGCTTCGAGCAGACTGTAGTTTTGCCAGCGCGCCAGCAAGCGGAAAACGGTCTGTGCCGGTTTGCCGTCGTCGGCGACCCGTACCCGTCGCTCGCCTGAAGGGAGCAGATATTTGTACAGCGGCAGGCTGACCTGCCGAAGCGGCGCCAGCCAGCGGCCGCTGACCAGCACCAGGTAACGTTTGTCGGCGCCGTGTCCGCCGCCCGTCGTGCCGTGCCGACGGAAAGTCTCGTGCAGGGCGAGCAATGCCGAACGTTTCTTGCCCAGCAACAAAATGCCGGACGTTTCGCGGTCCAGGCGATGCGCCAGTTCGAGAAACCGCCCCGGCGGGCGCTGTTGGCGCAACGCTTCGATCACGCCGAGGCTGACGCCGCTGCCACCATGCACGGCGATTCCCGCTGGTTTGTCGATCACCAGCATGCAGTCATCCTCGTGCAGCAGCGGCAAGTGCGTCGCCCCGCCCGCCCGCGAGACGGTATCCTGCTGGGCGATGCGCACCGGCGGAATGCGCAACAGATCTCCCTGCATCAGACGATACGAGACGTCGGCGCGCCGCCCGTTGACACGGACCTGGCCGCTGCGCACCAGCCGGTAAACATGACTCTTCGGCACGCCTTTGCAGTGCTTGAGCAGCAGATTGTCAAGACGCTGACCGTGCTCGTTTTCGGTAATTAAGACGTTGATTACCGAGTTTTTGCTAATTTCGGTCATTTTGAATATACTTCAGTTGATTTGCGTCTTGAATTGAAAGAGGCGCTGACCCGTTAGACCGTTGAGCAACAGCGATTTTTTGCATTGCGACGCACTTTCCGGCAGGCCTCAGCGGCCTCACTTGCGCCATGCCGCGCAAGGTCAACTCAACGCCGATCACCTGGTTAAGTACGCTCACCACAAAGTAGCGATACTACTTGAACTGCGCGCGCCTGGCACTTGCGGGGCGGCCAGGCAGCTTCCCGAGCCCTTGGATTGCAACAAGGCCCGACGAGCAAAATCGTCGGCGAGAAACCTGTTAGCTGATTTATTGAACATCTTCTTCAGGATCACCTGCCACGACCAATTTCCGGCTGCCTGTACCCAGCGTTCCCCCGTGACAGCGCGCGGGAGCCCATACACATGAAACGCATGCTGTTCAACGCAACACAGGTCGAGGAACTCCGTGTTGCCATTGTCGACGGTCAGAAGTTGATCGATCTCGACATCGAGTCGGCCACCAAGGAACAAAAAAAGAGCAACATATATAAAGCGGTCATTACCCGCATCGAACCCAGCCTGGAAGCGGCTTTCGTCGATTACGGCGCGGAAAGGCACGGTTTCCTGCCATTCAAGGAAGTCTCGCGCGCTTTTTTTCAACCCGGTGTCGAAGCCGGTCGCGCGACGATCAAGGACGCCCTGCGCGAAGGCCAGGAACTGATCGTCCAGGTTGACAAGGACGAACGCGGCAACAAGGGCGCGGCGCTGACCACTTACGCCAGCCTGGCCGGCCGTTATCTGGTACTGATGCCGAACAATCCTCGGGGCGGTGGCGTCTCGCGGCGCGTCGAAGGCACCGAGCGCGCCGAATTGCGCGAAGTGATGGATCAGTTGCAGGTTCCCGCCGGGATGAGCTTGATCGCGCGCACGGCGGCGATCGGCCGCAACGCCGAAGAACTGCAATGGGACCTCAATTATCTGTTGCAGTTGTGGAAAGCGATCGAATCGGCGGCCACCCAACAGAGTGGCGCTTTCCTGATCTATCAGGAAGGCAGTCTGGTGATCCGCGCCATCCGCGACTATTTCCAGCCTGACATCGGCGAAATCCTGATTGATACCGACGAAGTGTTCGAGCAGGCGCGGCAGTTCATGGAGCACGTGATGCCGGGCACCGTCAACCGCATCAAGCGCTATCGTGACGACGTGCCGCTTTTTTCGCGCTTCCAGATCGAACACCAGATCGAATCCGCCTATTCGCGCCAAGTCAGCCTGCCGTCCGGCGGCGCGATCGTCATCGATCACACCGAAGCGCTGGTGTCGGTGGACGTCAATTCCGGCCGGGCGACGCGCGGCGCCGACATCGAGGAAACGGCGTTGAAAACCAACCTCGAGGCCGCTGAGGAAGTGGCGCGCCAGTTGCGCCTGCGCGACCTGGGTGGACTGATCATCATCGATTTCATCGATATGGAAAACCAGCGCAACCAGCGCGAAGTCGAGAACCGCGTTCGCGATGCCTTGCGTTTCGACCGCGCGCGCGTGCAAACCGGCAAGATCAGCCGCTTCGGGTTGCTCGAACTGTCACGACAGCGTCTGCGGCCGGCACTGGCCGAGACCAGTTACATCCCCTGTCCGCGCTGTTCGGGAACCGGCCACATCCGCAGTACCGAGTCGGCCGCGCTGCACATCCTGCGCATCCTCGAAGAAGAAGCGATGAAGGACAACACCGCCGCCGTGCATGCGCAAGTGCCGGTCGATGTCGCCACCTTCCTGCTCAATGAAAAGCGCGCCGACGTACAGGCCGTCGAGTTACGACAAAAGGTAAACATCCTGCTGATTCCCAACATCCACCTCGAAACTCCGCAACACAACATTTCCCGACTCCGCAGTGACGACCTCGGGCAGGAGGAATTGCTGCAGCCCTCGTACCGGATGGTCGAAATGCCATCCGACGACGACGCCAAGGAGACCGCGCCGAGTGGCGAGGCGCGTGCCAGCCGTCCCGAAGCGGCGATCAAGGGCATCACCGTGGCGCAGCCGGCGCCGAATATCGCCGACAGGGCCGCGAGGATCTCCCCACCGTCCGCCCCACCCTCGCTGTTCTGTCGCCTGCTCAATGGCTTGCGTTCGTGGTTCGGCTTTTCGCCGCCCCCCCCGCCGGCCGTCGAACCACCCGCACCGCCGCCTGCTCCGCTGACCCGCGAGGGGCAACGCGATTCGCGTCGCAATGGATCGACCGTCCGCAATCCTCGCCGCGATGACCGTCGGGACGAACGCCGGGAAGCCAGCGAGCCGCGAGCCGGCCGCGAGCCGCGAGAGACGCCCACCGTTACCCGTGCTGAAGCGGCGAAAACCCGCGAGCCGAGAGAACCGTCGAGAGAGATCAAGGAGCCGCGCGAAACACCGGCTACACGCGAGCCCAGGAAACCACGCGAACCCCGCGTCGCCAACCGCGAGGCGCCGTTGCCGGCGAGCAACACCTCAGCCTTGGTCGAGGGCGCACCCGCCACCCCGCCGGTAGCGCCACCTGCCCAGGAAGCCGGCGAGGAAACGGGCGGCACCTCACGCCGTCGCGGGCGCCGTGGCGGACGTCGGGAACGCGGCGAACGCAACGAAAATCAACTCGATCTGCTCAACGGCGGCCAGCCGACCGCCGACACCAAACCATCACCGATCGCCATCGAGACGGTAACCGCGACCGCCTTGTCGGCACTCCCTGCCACCGATTCGCCCGCGTCAAGCACCGTTTCGATCGAGACGCCGGCACTGGCGTCGACACCGGCCGAGCCGCCGCTGGCGATGCCGGCCGAGACCGTGTTGCTTTCGGCTGGCGAACAATCTCCTCCCCTGCTCGCGCCCGCGCCCGCGATCGTCACCACGGAGGCCGCGCCTCTGCCAGCCGGCGAATCGGCGCCACCGCTGACGATCGCCGCCGACGTGGCGATCGAGCCGCCGGTGACAGCGGCGCCGGTCGCGGCACCGCCAGCGGCGCTGGCGGTAGCGAACGACACGGTATCATCGGAGCGTCTTTCTTTCACCGCCGACGAGGCATCCGTCGTGTCGCCTAGTGTCGCATCCGTCCAGCCATTGGCTCCAGAGGGAGAACGGGTCGCCGATCTGCAACAAGCCATCGACGGCAGCGGGCTGGTGATGGTCGAAACCGCTCGCGACAAGTTGCAAGCCTGGCAGCCGGAGCAGGCGCCAGCCATGACGATGCCGAGAGGCCGGCGGCGTCAGTCGCCGACGGTCATCCCGGACGAGCCGCTGGTGATGGTCGAAACCCGCCACTGAGCATCGTTCCGGCGCAGGCGGATCATGGCGCGTATCCTGCCCGACGGCTGGCGCGAGCTGGCCGTCACCGGCGCCGCGCAGCGTGAAATCGAAACACTGGCCCTGTTGGCGACAGGGCTGTCCGACCAATACACGGTGTTCCACGCCGTGCATTGGACCAACTTGCAACAGGGATACGCGGTTTTCGGCGACGCCGACTTCGTGGTCGTCAACGCGGGCGGCGATCTGCTGCTGATCGAGCAGAAAAGCGGTTTTCTCAACGAGACTCCCGAGGGCCTGGTCACCGCGCACGGCGGTCGCGGTCGCAACCTGGCCGTGCAACTGTCGCAGACTCGTGAAGCCCTGCAAGCCAAGATCCAGGCGCGTCCCGGCGGTCAGCGGGTGCGACTTGAAACCCTGCTCTACTGCCCGGATTATCATGTCAAGTCGCTGCCCACCGTCGGATGGCTGGCGGAGCGTGTCGTCGATGCTTCGCGTCGCGAACGGTTGTTGCCGACGATCCAGGCCATTCTGCCACCCGGCGAGACGGCGCCGGTCGCTCGCGAAGTCCATCGCGTGCTCGGCGACATCATCCGCCTCGACAACGACGTCAGCGCCTTGGTCGGACGAGCCCGCACGCTGGTCACCCGCGTTTCCGGTGGGTTGGCCTACTGGGCAAGACAATTGAGCATCGACCCTTACCGGTTGCGGGTGACCGGCACCGCCGGTTCAGGCAAGACGCAACTGGCGCTGGCCGAGTACCGCGACACGCTGGCGCGCGGCGGCCGGCCGCTGTACGTCTGTTTCAATCGTCCGCTGGCCGATCATTTCAATGCCTTGGTGCCCCCCGGCGGCGCCGTTTGTACTTTTCACATGCTTTGTGAGCGTCTACTGCGCGAGCATGGCGAAACGCCCGATTTCTCGCAGCCGGCCGTCTTCAGCCGACTGGTCGAGCGCGCGGCGGCGCTGCCGGTTGCCGACGACGCGCGCTTCGATACCCTGATCGTCGACGAAGGCCAGGATTTCCCCGAGGACTGGCGCGAGCAGGTGTTCCGTTTCGCGACCCCGGATGGCCGCCGGCTGTGGCTCGAAGACCCGCTGCAGAATCTCTACGGCCGACCGCCGGTGGCCTTGCCCGGCTGGGTCGGATTGCGCGCCGATGCCAATTACCGCAGTCCGCGGCCGGTAGTGCGATTGCTGCAGGAATGGTTGCCCGGGCACGCCACCATTGAGGCGGTATCGCCATTCGACATCGACGCGATCGACTGGCTGGTCTATCGCGACGACGACGAAATGCGCCAGAAGGTCAAGGAAGCGATCCGGCGCTGTCTCGCCGGTGGTTTCCGCAAGGAGGACCTGGCGATCGTCAGTTTTCGCGGTCGCGACAATTCGCGCTTGCTGCCACTCGCTCAGCTCGGCGCCAGCACCTTGCGCACTTTCAGCGGCCATTATGATCTGTTCGGCCAGCCGCTGTACAGCAGCGGCGAAGTCTTGCTGGAAACGGTCTACCGCTTCAAAGGACAGGCGGCGCCGGCGGTGATTTTCGCCGAAATCGATTTCGAGACCCTCGATGAGCAGGCGCGGCGCAAATTATTCGTCGGCGCGACCCGGGCGATGCTCAAACTGGTGCTGGTCGTTTCCGAACGTGCCGCCCGGCAGTTG
>JAEUOJ010000170.1 GCA_016789495.1 Accumulibacter sp.
CATGGGCGAGCGGGTTGGCTATGGCGGCACCTTCGTTGCCAGCCGGCCGACGCGGGTCGGCATCGTCGCCTGTGGCTACGCCGACGGCTACCCCCGACACGCCGGCAGCGGCTCGCCGATTATCGTTGCCGGGCAGCGTACGCGAACGCTGGGCCGAGTGTCGATGGACATGCTGGCCGCCGATCTCACCGATCTGCCGATGGCCGGTGTCGATAGCCCGGTGGTGCTGTGGGGCGACGGTCTGCCGGCAGACGAAGTTGCCGCCGCCGCCGGAACGATCAGCTACGAGTTGTTCTGCGCGCTGGCCCGGCGCGTGCCGGTGCGGGAAATCTGAGCATGGTCCGTGCCGCTGGCGGCGCCAAGACCGTTTACGCCTGCGCCGACTGCGGCGCGACCACCGCCAAGTGGCAGGGACAGTGCCCGGGCTGCGGCGTCTGGAACACGCTGGTCGAGACCGTCGCCGAGGCGCCGACCGACGCCACGCGTCGCCGCTTTGCCGCGCTGGCTGGTAGTTCGGCGGTGCAGACGCTTTCCGAAATCGAAGCCCGTGAGGAAGACCGCCTGCCGACCGGTATCGCCGAATTCGACCGGGCGCTCGGTGGCGGTCTGGTTGCCGGCGGAGTGGTGCTGATCGGCGGCGATCCCGGGATTGGCAAGAGCACCCTGCTATTGCAAGCCTTGTCGCTGATGTCGGCCAGCCAGGTTGTGCTTTACGTCAGTGGCGAGGAATCGGGTCAGCAAATCGCCATGCGCGCCCGCCGCTTGTCGCTGCAGACCGGCGGCCTGCGTCTGCTTGCCGAAATCAACCTCGAAAAAATCGTCGCCACCGTCCAAGCCACTAGGCCGCAGGTGGCGGTGATCGATTCGATTCAGACCCTGTGGTCGGAAGCGCTCAGTTCCGCCCCCGGGTCGGTGGCGCAGGTTCGCGAATGCGCTGCGCAACTGACCCGGCTGGCCAAACAGAGCGGCGTCACCGTCATTCTGGTCGGCCATGTCACCAAGGAAGGCGCGCTTGCCGGACCGCGCGTCCTCGAGCATATCGTCGACACCGTGCTGTATTTCGAAGGGGACACGCATTCCAGCTTCCGTTTGATCCGCGCCGTCAAAAACCGTTACGGCGCCGTCAATGAAATCGGCGTTTTCGCGATGACCGATCGCGGTTTGAAAGGGGTCAGCAACCCGTCGGCGATCTTCCTCTCGCAACATGGAAGCGACGTTCCCGGGTCGTGCGTGCTGGTTACCCAGGAAGGCACCCGGCCGTTGCTGGTCGAAATCCAGGCGCTGGTCGATCAGGCGCATGGGAATCCGCGGCGGCTGACCGTCGGACTCGATGCGCAACGATTGGCGATGCTGCTGGCGGTGCTGCACCGGCACGCCGGGATCGTCTGTTTCGATCAGGACGTTTTCGTCAATGCCGTCGGCGGCGTCAAGATCGGCGAACCGGCCGCCGATCTGGCGGTATTGCTGGCGATCGTTTCATCGTTGAAAAACAGGTCGTTGCCAGCCAAATTGATCGTTTTTGGCGAGGTCGGCCTGGCCGGCGAGATCCGCCCGGCGCCGCGTGGCCAGGAGCGCCTGCGCGAGGCCGCCAAACTTGGCTTCACCCGGGCGATGATACCCGAGGCCAATCAGCCGCGCCCCGGCGTCAGCGTGCCGGAGATCGAAATCATCGCCGTCCGCCGCGCCGACGAAGCCGTGCGCCGGCTGCGTGAGCTGGAATGAACGACGGTGAGGGCTTTCAGGGCATTTGCCGCAGCGCTTGTTTGACTTCGGCGGCGTAATCGGCCAGCAGGCGATTCAGCGCCTCGACCTCGGCGGCGGTGTCGGCGCCGGCGACCGGCAGGCTCAACTGGCTACGGCGAACGACGCCGTCCTTGCCGTTCCCGGGTAGCAGGCTCCAGCGGGCGTCGAGAGCGGCGCGACGATCGGCATCGATTTCGAAGCGGCTGACTTCGATGGTCAGACGGTAGCTGTGGCCCGACTTCGCCGCCTTGGTCGAAGGAACGACGGTCGCCGCGCCGAACAGGCGGTCGAGATTGTCGGCCAGCACTCGCCGGAACCCGAGCTCTAGCGGTTCCGCCCAGCGTATGCCGTCATCGAAGCCGAGCCGACTGTCGCCGGTCCGGCGAACGATCGGTAGCCGATTGAGGTAATCGGCCAATTGCACGCTGTCGATGATCACGGCCGGGGTCTGCCGCGGACCGGGCGTCGGCTGACCGATCGCCGCTGTCGCCTCGAGCAGGAAATGGCGCGCCGGAGGCGTGCCGGCGCAGCCGACCGACAGAGCGGTGATCAGGATGGTCAGCAGGGCAGCGGCGGGAATGAGTGGAATGGGTCGGGGCATGATCACTGCTCTCCTGGGCGTTTGCCGCGCAGCAACGCGTCCGGTTGCTGTTCGAGGGTGTCGGCCAACCGACGCAGTGCGCGGGCGGCCAGTGTCGCTTCCTTCAGGGTGCGGTTGAGTTCGATCACCGTCGGCGAGTCGTCGTTGCTGACCTGGCCCAGCGCTTTCGCCGCGTCTGACACGTCCCTGGTCGCCACCTGCGTGGATACCATCGCCTGACGGGCTTCGGCCAGCGCCCGCTGGGCGTCGCGAATGGTCTTGTGCGTATCGTTGAACAGCGGTCCGGACTGCCGGTCGAGACGGGCGCTGACCGCCGCCAGGCTCTTCATTGCCTGACGGAAATCGGCCAACGAGTCGTCGAGATCCTTGCTTTGCGCTTTCTCGCGGATCACCGAGGCGATCGTCGCCACGTCATTGAACAGTTTCTCGAAATCGATGTTCTCCAAACGCTGTTGCACCTTCTGCACCGTCGTCGGAATGGTCGGAATTTCCGGAATCGTCTGATCTTTGGCGTGCAGGTGCGCCGGTGTGTCGGGATGAAAGTCGAGACTGATGTAGAGCATGCCGGTGAGGATGCTCTGCATCGCCAATTGGCCACGCAGGCCGCGGGCGATGAAGTCCTGCTGCGCTTGCAGGTCGCTGATGTCGATGGTCTGGCGGCCGGGATTGGCGAGGTCGGTCGCGGGCGGTGAAGCCATTTCGATGGTCACCGGGATGAAAAAAGAATTCTCCTGCCGATCGAAAGCGATCCCGATCGTTTTGACGGCGCCGATCTTCACCCCGCGGAAGACCACCGGCGCGCCGATCTGCAGACCATAGACCGAGCCCTCGAAGTACATCACGTAGGTTTGCTTCTTCTGCCAGCGGGCGCTGCCGCCGGCAAGCAGGAAGATGGCCGCCAGCGTCAGGGCGATCGCTCCGAGGACGAAACCGCCGATCAGCGTCGGCTGCGCGTGTTTGCTCACGGTTTTCCTCTGCTCAAAAAGGCGCGGACCGTTGCGGGTCCGTCGACGGCCAGTTGTTTCGGATCGCCGCTGGCGATCATCGTCTTCGTTTCGGCGTCGAGAAAGATGGCATTGTTGCCGATGGCGAAGATACTCGCCAGTTCGTGGGTGACGATGACCACCGTCGCGCCGAGACTGGCGCGCAGTTCGAGGATCAATTCGTCGAGCCGCGCCGAACTCAGCGGGTCGAGACCGGCCGATGGTTCGTCGAAAAAAAGTATCTCCGGGTCGAGCGCCATCGCCCGTGCCAATCCGGCGCGTTTCTTCATTCCGCCGCTGATTTCCGATGGATAAAAATCTTCGAAACCGGCCAGGCCGACCAGTGCCAGTTTCATCGACGCCAGTTCGTTGGCCTGCTCGGGGGCCAGGTCGGCGAATTCGAGCAACGGCAAGGCGATGTTTTCCTGCAGCGTCAGCGAGCTCCACAACGCGCCGCTTTGGAATAGCACACCGCAACGGCGTTGGATGGCATTGCGGGTCGATTCGTCGACCTGCCAGAAATCGGTGTCGCCGAAATGGATCTTCCCCTGGGCCGGTGCTTGCAAACCGATCAAATGGCGTAACAAGGTGCTCTTGCCGCAACCGCTGCCGCCCATGATCACGAAGATATCGCCACGACGGATATCGAAACTCAGATCGCGCTGGATCACTCGCGTGCCGAAGGCCATGGTCAGGTGGTTGACGGTGAGGGCAACTTCCGGCATCTCAAATTTCCAGCCGCTGGAAAGCGATGGTCAACAATGCGGCGGAAATGGTGATCAGCAGGATACCGAGCACCACCGCCGCCGTGGTGGCTTCACCGACCGCCTGGGCGCTGCGACCGCAACGCATGCCGCACAGGCAACCGGCGAAGGCAACCAACGCGGCATAAACCGTCCCCTTGGACAGCCCGACCAGGAAATGCGGCAGGCTCAAGGCGGCGACGGTCTGGAAATAATAGGCATTGAAACCGACGTCATAGACCATCGCGGCGACCAGGGCGCCGGCGCCGACACCGACCACCGACGCGTAAAGGGTCAGCAACGGCGCCATCAGCGTCAGCGCCATCACTCGCGGCAAGACCAGGAATTCGATCACCGGGATTCCCAGGGTGCGCAAGGCGTCGATTTCTTCATTGACCTGCATTGTGCCGAGTTGCGCGGCGTAAGCGGCGCCGGTGCGACCGGCGAGGATGATGCCGGTCATCAGGGCGGCGATTTCACGGACCATGCCGATACCGACCAGGTCGGCGATATAAATCTGCGCGCCGAACAGCGCCAATTGCGTCGCGCCCATGTACGCGAGAATCGTGCCGACCAGAAAGCTGATCAGCGAAACGATCGGCAGCGCGCGCGGCCCGGTTTCTTCGATCAACCAGAAAAATTCGCCTTGCCGGTACCGCGCGCGGCCCATGAAAAAACGGGCCACCGCCAGCGTCAGTTCGCCGATGAAGGCCAGCAAATCCGGTAAGCGATGCCAGCGGTCCACCGCCGTATGGCCGAGCCGCGCCAGCCAACCCGTACGCGCGCCGGCCGGCGGCCGCTCCACTCGTGGCACCGCCCGCGCCAGGCGGATCAGTCGCGCCAGCCCGTCGGGCAACTGTTGGCAGTCGATCGGCTGGCCGCCCGCGATGGCGGCGTCGTAAATCCGTAACACGAAAGCCAGCAAGCTGCTGTCCCAGTTGCCCAGCCGCTCGGCGGTCAGTCGTAAACCGGTCGTACCGCCGATTGCCGACAAGGCCGGGGCCGGATCGGGCAGCGGCTGTCCAACCCGCCAGTTCCCCGAAAAGACGAGCAGCGTCGTCGCGCCGTCCTGGCGTACCGAAACCGCGGCAGTCGGTGTGGGAACCGCGACCGCCATTCAGACGGCCAATCGGCGGAAAAAGGGGTGGAGAGAGCGGCGAAACGTCGGCAACAACGCGCTCCTTCAAAGTTTGAGATGGGTCATTGTACACGGCAGTCATCGACTGGCGGGACCGGCGCGGATCACTCAAGCGCGTGTCTTCCCTGCCAGCGGCGGCCGCGCGACATCAAGAAACTTGCTGGTCAAGGGCGTGCCGTGGCTGTGCCATGCCCCGGCGGGCGAATGAAAAATCAGACGAAGAAAACCTGGATGCCTGTCGGACTGGAGACTGATCTACTGCGCCGCTAGACAGAGCGGTCCATCTTCCCCGATTTCTCGCGGCATGGGCGACTATGCGCCTCGAAATTGGGAACAACGGCCCACGCTCTCTCAGGGGGGCCGTAAAGATCGATCAAGTCCGACAGGCTCCCCGGCATGACCAGTCGAGCAAAAGTCGGCCGTTGTCGACGATCGGGCCGTTGGTCAGTCACCGGGACCATGCCGTTCCGGAGGCTCGCTGGTTATCGAGGAAGGCGGCCGTGACATCGGTGGCGCTGTGTTACCCGCGCTGGCAAAACCGCGCTGTCCGCCCGGGATGCCCCGTTCCGCTTTCCCGTGCTCTGCGCTCAAGGCACTCCGCCAGCCCGTGTTCCAACGCGTCGTCCGTCACCGCGCGCGGCACGACAGAGGTCGTTCACTGCTGGAAGACATACGTTCCCGGGGCGTCGGCAAGCGGCGCATAACCCTTTTCAGGGGCGCCCATGGCCGGCGCGGCGACTGTTCCGGTGGAGTGACGGGCCAGCCAGTCCTGCCAGGCCGGCCACCACGACCCAGCGTAAGTCGGCGCTTGCGCCTTCCATGTCTCGGCATCCAGAAAAGTTTCCTCCGCGCGGCAGACGGTCATCTGAAACGAGCGATGGGGGTGCCCCGGTTCATTGACGATGCCGACATTATGTCCGCCGCTGGTCAGCACGAAGGTCAGTTCGGTGGCATCGCTTTGCAGGTGCAGTTTGTAGACCGATCGCCAGGGCGCGACATGATCGGCGACGGCGGCGACGGCGAAAATCGGCACATGGATGTTGCTGATCGAAATGGCGCGTCCGCCGACCAGATATTTGCCCTGGAAGAGTTGGTTGTCCACGTATAGCCGGCGCAGCAATTCCGAGTGCTGCCGGAACGGCATGCGGGTGCCGTCGGCATTCCAGGCCATCAGGTCGAACATCGGTTCGCGATGCCCCAGGTAGTATTCCCGAACCATTTTTGACCAGATCAGGTCGGCGGACTTGAGCAACTGAAAGCCTCCGGAAACCTGTTTGTGTCCGAGGTACCCTTTCTCCCACATCATGTCTTCGAGCAGGGTGACTTCGCTGGCGTCCATGAAGACATTGATCTCGCCGACTTCGGTGAAATCGGTCATGGTGGTGAACAAAGTGATGCTGGCCAGACGGTTGTCACCGTCGCGAGCCATCGCCGCGGCGGTAATGGTCAGCAGGATGCCGCCCAGGCAGTAACCGACGGCGTGGATTTTGCGTTCGGGCAGAATCGCCGAAATGACGTCGATCGCCGCCAGCGTGCCATGTCTACGGTAGTCCTCCATGCCGAGATTGCGGTGTTCCGGACCGGGGTTGAGCCAGGAAATCATGAATACCGTATGCCCACGGTCGACCAGGTATTTGACCAACGAGTTACGCGGTGACAGGTCGAGGATGTAGTACTTCATCATCCAGGCGGATTGCATCAGTACCGGTTCCCGGTGAACCGTCGTCGTGCTCGGGGTGTATTGAATCAATTCGATCAAAGAGTTGCGGAAGACCACCTTGCCGGCGGTGATCGCCAGGTTTTCACCGACCTTGAAGGTCTCGCTACCGGCGGGTTTCTCGTCGCGTAGCGAACGGAGAAAATCCTCGTGCCAGAACTTGGCGCCACGCACCAGATTGGCGCCGCCCTCTTTAATGGACGATTCGACGATTTCCGGATTGAGCAGCGGTGTGTTGCACGGGGCAAGCATGTCGAGAATCTGTCGCGCCATGAAGGAGACCGCCGCTTCACTATGCTTGCCGACGCCGCGAATGCCGGTGGTGGCGTTGTGCCACCATTGTTGATTAAGCAGAAACCCTTGATAAATGACGTTGTAAGGGAAGCGCTGCCAGCCCGGATGATCGAAACGGTGGTCACCGGGCAGCGGTTCGATCGTCGGTTCCGCCTTGCCGGTCATGACGGCACTCAAGGCATAAGTGCCCAGCCGCAATGCCTTGCGCGTTGCCTTGGCGGCCAATTGCCACTGTTTGCCCGGCGAAGCGGCCAGATGCACGCTCCAATCCAGATAGGCCATCGCCAACGACGCCGGTGACAGCCCGCCACTGAACTGCCCTAGGGCAATATTGGTCAGCCGATCGATTTGTTCGAGCGCCTCGGAAGCGAGTTCGCTGCGGTCGCTGACACGGCGGGAAAACTCACCAGGCGAAGGTGTCGTCGTCCGGGTCGGTGTCGCGGCCGCTGCCGGCGCGACCGTGCCGGCAGCGGCGAGCGGCGACGAGTCCGGCGGGGTAGGGGATTCGCTTTTCTGATCGGTTTCGGGGCCAGAAAGAGACGAGGGAAGCGCCGCGTCGTCAGTGGTCGGGACGACTGTCGGCGCTTTTTTCCGGGGTGGACGTGCCTTACGGCGCGGGGGACTGGCAGCCGGAGCGCCACTCGCTGGCGGTGCGTCCGGTGTCGTTTCGATAAGCTCCGGGTCGTTCGAGTTGCCAACCATCATGTTCTCCGTATCAGTGCGGTAGCGTAAGGGTTCGCCATCTTGGCGATCAATTGCTGGCCGTGGTTACCTTCATGAATAGTAGATTACCGGACATACTCTCGACTGATCCAGGTCAACCCGGGACAAGCTGGCGAAAGGCGTCGATTGTGCTCCGGCGTTCCCGATTTTGCCGGTTTCGGCTGTGGCGGACCATCAGCGGGTTCGAGCACGCTGCGACCACCCGTCATCCTCTGTCATCGATAAAGGCAAGAAATAGCGCAAAGTCAAGAATTCGTGTCGCGGCCGCTTCGCCAAATCCCCGGAAAGGCTTGTGGCGCCTGCTTTCTCGAACTGCCGACAGGGTTGTCCAGTGCTTGACTCGGTAGCGCTCCGCATTCGACAATGCGGGAACTGATCAATTGGTCCTTGCCATCGTTGAACGGGTCGTTTAGCGCTGGTAATGGTGGGCATTATCGGTTGGATCGCCACGCTTCTCGAAGCGTTTGCCGTTTCGCGAATAGGCGGTCGATCTTGTGGTCGCGACGCCGTCGGGTTTCTTCATGTCGCCTAAATTGTCGGGTTTTCCTGTGACGACGCTTGTTCGCAGCAATCACCGTTGGCACGGGTGAGTGGCGCGTCATCGTGTGATGCCGCGTATTTCTTTGGGGGTTATCATGCAAATCAATGGCAGTGTGTTTGTTGTAACAGGTGCGGGCTCAGGATTGGGGGCGGCCACGGCGACCGCCGTAGTGAATGGTGGTGGCAAAGTGGTGATCGTCGATGTTGATGCCACGGCGGGTGAAGCGCAAGCCGCGCAACTCGGCGCCAACGCGCGGTTCATCAAAACCGACGTCACCGACGAGGCGAGCGCGCGTGCCGCCATCGACTTGGCGGTCAGTGAATTCGGTGCTCTGCACGGGCTGGTGAACTGCGCCGGCGTTGCGCCACCCAAGAAAGTGCTCGGTCGCGATGGTCCGCACGATCTGGCGACCTTCTCGCGGGTGGTGAACATCAATTTGGTCGGTACCTTCAATATGATCCGCCTGGCCGCCGAAGCGATGAACAAGAACGAGCCCAATGATGGCGGCGAGCGAGGCGTCATCGTCAATACCGCTTCGGTCGCCGCCTATGACGGTCAGATCGGTCAGGCGGCCTATGCCTGTTCGAAAGCCGGTGTCGTCGGACTGACTTTGCCGGTCGCCCGGGAACTGGCCGCTTTGGGCATCCGCGTGGTGACCATTGCCCCGGGCATCTTCGAAACACCGATGCTCAAGGGCTTGCCGCAAGCCGCGCAGGATTCGCTGGGCAAGATGGTTCCCTTCCCGTCGCGCCTGGGCCGCCCCGCCGAATACGCGGCGTTGGTGCAGCACATCTGCGAAAACGGTTATCTCAATGGCGAAGTGATTCGTCTAGACGGTTCAATCCGGATGGCCGCCAAATAGTAAGCGCTTGTGTGCTGAAAGAGTTCAATTACGCATCAAGTCATTGCGAAATAGGAGCATTGTATGACTGAATCAGTGGTAATCGTGGGCGCCAAGCGGACGCCAGTAGGTTCTTTCCAGGGCCAGTTCGCCGGTCTCAGCGCGCCACAGCTTGGCGCGGTGGCGATCAAGGCCGCCGTTGAACAGGCGGGGGTCAATGTCGACGATATCGATGAGGCTCTGATGGGCTGTTGCCTGATGGCCGGTCTTCGGCAGGCGCCGGCACGGCAGGCGGTGTTGGGAGCGGGTTTGCCGAAGTCGGTGCCCTGCACCACGCTGACCAAAATGTGCAGCTCGGCTCAGAAAAGCGTGATGATCGCTCATGATGAGTTGCTTGCCGGTTCGGTCAATCTGGCGGTTGCCGGCGGCATGGAATCGATGACCAATGCCCCGCACGTGTTGACCAGCGCGCGTACCGGTTATCGGCTGGGCAATGGCCAACTATACGATCACATGTTCCTGGATGGTCTTGAAGACGCTTATGAGCAGGGCAAGCTGATGGGTGCCTTCGCCGAGCTTTGTGTCGATAAATACCAATTCTCTCGCGAAGCGATGGACGCTTTCGCCATCGAATCGGTGACCCGCGCCCAACGTTCGGTCGCTGATGGCTCGTTCAAGGCCGAGATCGCGCCGGTGACGGTGACCACCCGCCGCGGCGATGAAGTCATCAGCGGTGACGAAACGCCGGGCAAATGCGATATTTCTAAGATCTCCAAACTGAAGCCGGCGTTCAAGAAGGACGGCGCCGTCACTCCGGCCAACTCGTCGTCGATTTCCGATGGGGCCGCCGCTTTCGTGCTGATGCGCGAATCGGATGCCCAAAAAGCCGGCATCACTCCCCTGGCGCGGATCGTCGGTCATGCCACCTACGCCGCCGAACCCGCGTGGTTTACCACTGCACCGGTGTTCGTGTTCAAGAAACTGCTTAAGAACGTCGGCTGGGAAGTCAGCGATGTCGATCTCTGGGAAGTCAACGAAGCCTTTGCCGCCGTGACCATGGCCTCGATGCACGATCTCAACCTGCCGCACGACAAGGTAAACGTCAATGGCGGCGCCTGTGGTATGGGCCACCCGATCGGCGCCACCGGTTCACGCATTCTGGTCACCCTGCTTTACGCCCTCAAGGCGCGCGGCCTCAAGCGCGGCATTGCCGGCTTGTGTGCTGGCGGCGGTGAAGCGACTGCGATCGCCATCGAAATCATCTGATCCAGTCGCCAACGAGCATACCCGCCCCATTCACCGGGGCGTGTTCAGGAGTGTATTAGGATGTTGATTGACAAAAAACATATCGGCATGAAAGTGCCGCCGCACCGCGTTAATTTGACGGCTTGGCAATTGAAATGGTTTGCCAAGGCGATCGGTGAAACCGATCCGATCTACTTCGATGAAGAGGCGGCGCACAAGGCGGGCCTGCCGGGTGTGCTGGCTCCACCGACCTTCCTTTTCTGCATGGACATGGACAAGGAGCACCCCTTCGATTACCTCGAAACCATGGGCTGCGATCTCGGGAAAATGCTGCATGGCGAGCAATCGTTCAATTATTACCAGCCATTCTATTCTGGCGATACTCTCGATTTCGATGGCCAGATCACCGACATTTACGATAAAAAGAACGGCGCCTTGCAATTCGTCGTCAAGGAAGTCAAGGTCTGGCGCCAGAGCGAGCTGGTTGGCGATTTGCGTAGCGTAATGGTCATTCGGGCATAGGGGAACAACGATGACACAACCGAATTTTGCCGCACTCAACGTCGGCGACGCCTTGCCGTCGATGACCACCGAACCGGTGTCCCGTCTTACCCTTGCGCTGTATGCCACCGGATCGGGCGATCATCATCCCCTGCACCTCGACCAGGATTATGTGCGCTCGAAAGGGATCCCCGATGTCTTTGCCCATGGCATGCTGGGCATGGCCTATCTCGGACGCTTGTTGACTCAATGGGTGCCGCAGGGAGCGATTCGCAGTTTCGGAGTCCGCTTCACGGCGATCACCCAGGTTGGCGAACGCTTGGTGTGCACGGGCAAGATCGTCGAGAAGTTGGTGCAAAATGGTGAAAATTGTGTACGTCTTGAATTGACCTGCGCCAATGAAGCCGGCGAGGCGAAGCACAAGGCGGATGCAGTCGTGGCGTTGGCTTGAAACCTGCAAGTCAGATCGCTGCATGAAAGCGGCCGTCGAAAGACGGCCGCCGTTTAGTTGTAATGTGCACTTTGTCCACCGATGAGCATCTGCCTACCGCCGTGGTGGGCGTGTCCGACATTCTGAAAGGAGATCATAGGAGTGGAAAACAACAACCCGAATGAGCAACTAGGAGGCGTCGTCAACGCTTGGGCAGAAATGCAGAAGCGCATGTGGGGCGATTGGGCCGCCATGCTGCAAAATCTTCCCGGTGGTGACGAAAATCCCGTCGCAGTTGCCAAGAAGGGCTTTGAGGCTGTCAGCAAAGGCAGTAACGAAGCCGCGCGTGCCTTGATGGATCGTATTTCCGGCAGCCAAAGCGCGATGAACCGCGTCATGGATTTCTTTTTCCGGTCCATGAAAATCGTTGCTCCCAATCTTGAAGTCAAGAAAGATTGGCGGCCCGATTTGAAAGAGTTTGCTGACCAGTGGGCCAAGGAATCGACCGCCATATTGCAGCGCAGCATGGGTTTGGGTTCGCACTTGGGCGATTTCGCCAATACTTTGACCAAAGACATGCCGAATGCTCTCGGCCCTTGGCTGTCGTTTCTGGCGCAAGCCGCTTCCGCCGGCCACATTGGCGAAGGCATGCTGGGGGGTACCGCCGGTTTGAGTCGTCTGCTGGCCATGGAAAGCGATGCCAGCGCGATCAGCGCAGTGGGTGAAATCCCTCATTTCGGTTTGTCTCGCGAGAAGAATGCCAAAATGTTGCGTCTGGTGGACGCCTCGGTCGATGTGCGGAAAGCCAGCCTGGAATTTCACACCGCTTTCGCCAAAGCCCTGGCCAAGGCCGTCGAAGCCACCATCGAAGAACTCAGCAAACTGGCCGCGAAGGGTGAAAAGATCACCACCGTGCGTGATCTGATGCGTCTGTGGTACCGCACTGCCGATGGTTCCCTGCTGATCACCTTCAATTCCAAGGAATTCCTCGACATCCAGAACCAGTTCTCTCTGGCTCAGCAACAGTACAAGCTGTCGCAACGGGCGGTCGTCGAAGATATTTTCCGGAGTTTCGATATTCCGACGCGTACCGAGATCGACGATGCCTACAAAGTGATCCACGATCTCAAGAAAGAAGTCCGTGCGCTCAGAAAAGAATTGCTTCCGCCGACACACGGTGTCGCCGCCAAGGCCGCAACGGCCCGCAAAGCGGCACGCCCAAAAAGCGAGTGAGCCGCCCAGCCTGGAACGATAGAACTCTGATTCTCGGGCTTATGAGCTAATAGACCAATAGGAGCGTGCTACCCATGTTGAATTTCCCCATCCAGATTCTTCCCGCCGACCTGGCTGCTGAAACCGCGGCGTTGAACGCGAAACTCGCCAAAGGCGTCGATGTTCTCAACAAATTGACCGACGACGACATCGATATCGGCAGTACGCCGAAGGACGTCGTTTTCGAACAGGACGGTATCGAGGTTTATCATTACCACCCACTGGTCGAAAAGTCGAAGATCATGAAGACCCCGCTGTTGATCGTGCCCCCGCTGATCAATGGCTATCAGGTGGCCGATTTGCAACCCGACCGTTCGCTGGTCCGCAACCTGTTGAACGAAGGCATTGATGTCTACCTGAACAACTGGGGTTATCCGCGGCAAGTCGATAAATATCGGACCGTCGACGATTACATCAACGGCTATCTGGACGATACCGTCGATTTCATCCGCCATCATCATGGCGTCGACAAAATCGCGCTACTCGGCATTTGTCAGGGTGGCACCATTTCGACCACCTATTCGACTCTCCATTCCGACAAGATCAGCCATCTGACGCTGACCGTCACGCCAATTGATTTCGAAGCGTACAAGGCGAAACACAAGCCCCATGAAGGCTTGATGTTTACCATGGGCGCCGACGCTGACGTTGAAAAGATGGTCGCCGTACATGGCAATGTGCCGGTCGATGTGCTCAACGTCTCCTTCCTGATGGCCTCGCCGTTCATCCTCAATTTCGGCAAGTACGCCGATGTGATCGATATCCTCGACGACCGCGAAGCGCTGATCAATTTCCTGCGGATGGAGAAATGGCTATTTGGCGGTCCGGACGCCGCTGGCCAGACGTTCAAGGAATTCATCCGCGACTTCCTGAAAGGCAACAAGCTGGTCAAGGGTACGCTGGAAGTCGGTGGTCACAAGGTCGATCTCAAGAACCTGGTCATGCCGGTGTTGAACGTTTACGCCGAAAAGGACCACATCGTGCCGCCTGCCTGCACCGTTGCTCTTGGCAAGCATGTCGGCAGTCAAGATTATTCCGAGTTTGCCATTGCCACCGGTCACATCGGCATCTATACCGGTGGGCTGGCGCAAAAAGTGCTGGCACCGAAAGTCGGCAGCTGGTTGCGCGAACGCGGCGCCTGAGCGACCGCCAATCCCGACTTTTTAGCCGGTTCAATTAATCGCTTGGTGGCCGATCGGTCACCAAGCGATTTTTTTCACCGATAGTGCTGGCTCTCGACCAGGAGTCAGGCGGGGTGCCCCTCGCCGTACCGGCAAGTTCATGTTCGCTTCTCGCTCAGTGCTGTTCGCATTTCGCGGTGGAGCCGCCGCCAGAACCGTGCACCGCCCGCCCCAAGCGGTCGGCGACCGCGCGCCACGCGGCGGTCGGCGGAATCTCTTCGACCAGGATCAGGTCCAGGTCACGCTGATCCAGTTCGCGCAAAACGGCGTAAAGCGCAAAAGCGTACCCCGTCGGCTCATCGGGGAGGACGCGTCGCACCGCGTCTGCGCTGACGGGGCAGGGTTGCCGACAGAGCACGCCGCAACGTTGCCCTTTGGCCAGCAAAGTCAGTAGCGTATGTTCGAGGCGCTCGCTGGACACCATTCGCAGAGGCGTTTGCGGCGCATAGTGCGCGGCGAGCGAGCCGGAAACCCGGGGCCTGTTGGCATGGGTGCTTTCGGGCCATGTCGGTTCGACACCGATCACCTGCGCGATCGTTTCTGGTGACAGGTGTCCCGGTCTGAGCAGACGAGGAGGCTGGCCGGCGGCGACGGTGAGATCGAGAATCGTCGATTCAATGCCCAGCGGACAGCGACCACCGTCGAGAACGACCTGCACGGCATCGCCGAGTTCTTCGCGGACGTGGGTTGCCTCAGTCGGGCTGATGCGGCCGAAGCGGTTGGCCGACGGGGCGGCGATGCCGCTCAAACCATCGCGCCCGCCTCCTGCCGCGGCGTAGGCGCGCAGCAGATCGAGGGCCAACGGGTGCGCCGGCAGGCGCAAGCCGATGCTGTCCTGACCGCCGGAAACCGCCTTGGGGACCCGGCGCGCGCGCTTGAGGATCAAGGTCAGCGGCCCCGGCCAGAACGCTTCGGCAAGTTCCCAGGCCATTGGCGGGACTTCGCTGGCCCATTGCTCGAGGTAGCCAGCACCGGGTAGGTGAACGATCAGCGGGTGATCGGCCGGTCGGCCTTTGGCGGCGAAAATCTTAGCTACCGCCAAGGGGTTGGCGGCATCGGCTCCCAGGCCATAAACCGTTTCGGTAGGAAAAGCGACCAGCTCGCCAGCGCGCAGTGCGGTTACCGCACGATCCAATTCGGTCGGGTCATGCGGCATTATCAATGCCAATCGCCCGTCGTGCTGTCAGCGCCCGTTGTCGAGCCTGATCGGGTTCTGCGTCGATAACGGTGAAATGGCCCATCTTCCGACCTGGTCGGGCATGGTGCTTTCCATAAAGATGCAGTTTCAGACCGGAAATGGCGTGCAGGACGGCCCAATCCGGTTCGCGATAATCTACACCGCTGATACCCGGCGAGTACCACAGTTCCCCCAGTAGATTGACCATCGCCGCCGCCGAATGAGCGTGCGCTACGCCGAGCGGCAATCCGCAGAGCGCGCGCACCTGCTGGTCGTACTGGCTGCTGACACAGGCGTCCAACGTGTAATGACCACTGTTGTGCGGCCGTGGGGCCATTTCGTTGATCAGCAACTGATCGTCGACGATGAAAAATTCGACCGCCAAAACTCCAATATACTCGAGTCGTTCGGCGACGGTTCCGGCCAGGGTGGCGGCATGTGCGCACAAAGGGTCAGGGAGCGTGGCGGGTGCCAACGAGACGTCGAGAATTCCCTTGCGATGTGTGTTCTCGACGGTCGGAAAGGGGCGAAGAGTGCCATTTTCGTCGCGAGCTAGGACCACCGACACTTCGCGAGTCAGGAAGAGTCTCTTTTCGAGTACGCAACTCTCGGCCTTGAACTGTCTGAAAGCGATCCGCGCTTCGTCGCGACTGCCGACCACCGCCTGACCTTTGCCGTCGTAACCGAAACGGGCCACTTTGAGAATGCCGGGGAAAAAGTCGGCAGCGGCAGTGCCCAGGTCATTCTCGTCGTGGACTTCAAGATAAGGGCCGTGTGGCAAGTGGTTTTGGCGCAGGAAACGCTTTTCTGCGATTCGGTTCTGACAAACGCCGACCGCCGCCGCCGAAGGGCGGACGATGACGAATTTGTCGAGATAATCCAGCGTGCCGGCGGGAACGTTCTCGAATTCAGTCGTCACCGCGGCGCACGATTGCGCCAGTTGATCGAGCGCCGCGTAGTCGTCGTAAGCGGCGATCAGTTGGCGGTCGGCGATCCGTCCGGCAGGACTATGCGGGTCAGGGTCGAGGACCCACACCCGATAACCCATTTCGTGCGCGGCGGCAACGAAAAATCGGCCCAATTGTCCGCCACCGAGCATGCCCAGGGTGGCCGGCGGGAGGATCATGACACCTCAACCTCTAATAAATGGTGACCGCTCGAATCAGATTGACGGCAAGCGCATCGCCTGCACTTTTTCAGCTTGCACGCGGCGAAAGTCACGCAGCCGTTGCGCCAGTTCGGGGTCGTGGATGGCGAGCATGGCGATGGCAAACAACGCGGCATTGGCGGCACCGGCTTCGCCGATGGCGAAAGTGGCCACCGGAATGCCTTTCGGCATCTGGACGATCGAGAGCAGCGAATCCTGACCGGACAACGCTTTCGACTGCACCGGCACACCGAGAACCGGCACGATGGTCTTGGCAGCCAGCATCCCGGGCAGATGGGCGGCGCCACCGGCACCGGCGATGATTGCTCGCAAACCGCGCGCATCGGCGGAGCCGGCGTATTCGAACAGCAAATCGGGGGTACGATGCGCGGAAACGACCCGGGCTTCGTAAGGGACGTCGAATTCCTTGAGCAGCAAGGCGGCGGCCTGCATCGTCGGCCAGTCCGAATCGGAGCCCATCACCACTCCGACCTGCGGTATCGGCTCAGTCATCGCGGTAACTCCCGTTCGGCGGCTTCGAGGGTGTTGGCTAGCAGCATGGTGATGGTCATCGGGCCAACGCCGCCGGGTACTGGGGTAATCGCCGAGGCTTTTTCGCTGACCGGTCCGAAATCGACATCGCCGCAAAGCTTGCCGTCCGGCAAGCGGTTGATCCCAACATCGATCACCACGGCGCCAGGCTTGACCATTTCGGCGGTGACGAATTTCGCCTTGCCGAGCGCGGCGACCAGGATATCGGCACGCCGGGTGTGCGCCGCCAAATCGCGGGTTTGCGAATGACAAACGGTCACCGTCGCGCTGGCCTGCATCAGCAGCATCGCCATCGGTTTGCCGACGATATTCGAACGGCCGAGGATCACCGCTTCCTTGCCGCGAAGTTCGATGGCCGCGTCGGCGAACAATTGCATTACCCCGTAAGGTGTGCAGGGAATGAAGCGCGGCCGACCCTGGATCAGTGCGCCGACATTTTCGGCATGGAAACCGTCGACGTCCTTTTTGGGTGAAATGGCTTCGAGGACCGTGTCGCTGTCGAAATGGCGGGGCAGCGGCAACTGGACGAGAATGCCATGAATCGTCGGGTCGGCGTTGAGTTGGGCGATCTTGTCGAGAACCGTTTGCTGGGCGGTGTCGAGCGGATAAACGATTTTTTCGGAATGAATGCCGACCTGCAGGCAGGCGTTGACCTTGTTGCGCACATAAACCTGCGAGGCCTGATCTTCGCCGACCAGAATCACCGCCAATCCAGGACGTTGACCGCGTGAGGTCAACGCTTCGGCGCGGGTCTTGAAATCGGCGCGCAGCTTTTGCGCCAGCGCGTTGCCGTCGAGGATTATTGCCGTCATCTTGGATGTTTCCTGGAAAGCGAGAAGTTAGAACTTGCGGTGAATGAATGGTGGCTGGTAAGCCGCTGATCGAAGCACCTCGATCCTTGAAAATCGAGCCTCGCCGAGCGCGGCGGCGCGATTCTAGCGCAGATCAGGCGGCGGCGTTTGTCTGGGCCATCTGTGCCTGCTCGGCGGCGAACTCCGCCGCCTCGGCCAACTCCGCGGCTTGGCGACCGGCGGCGAAAGCCAAGCGGTTGAGCTCGACCAGTTCCTTTTTTTTGCTGGCAAAGCGCTTGAGAATGCAGCTTTCCAGAATGGCGGCCGGGAAAGGAAGATGGTCGGAAATGGCGCCGAGCATGACCGTATTGCCTAGGCGAATGTCGCCCAGTTCGATGGCGATCGTCGAGGCGTCGAAAGCGACGACATGTGTTCCGACGGCATGCAGCTCGGCAACCGGATCGGTCGGATAATCATAGAGACCCAGGTCGACAACCGGCGGCACCAGACGGCCGATATTCATCAGCACCAAGCCCTTGGGGCGCAACATATGGCGCCAGCGCATCGTCTCCGCCGCTTCGAAACCCAGCAGAACGTCGGCGCTTCCGGGAGAGATTTGTGGCGATAGGACCTTTTCACCGAAGCGCAGGTGCGATGAAACGACGCCGCCGCGCTGGGCCATGCCGGCCACCTCGGTTTTCTTGACATCATGACCGAGAGCGATCGCTGCTTCGGCAAGAATCTCGGTGGCCGTCATCACTCCCTGACCACCGGTGCCGACGACCAGGATGTTGGTGGTAGCGAATTTGCCTGTTTCGGACATCGGATGAAACCTTTCAGCTTCGATAAAACGCGGTGGCGAAGAAAGCGGCGGCTACGCCCCTCTTCACCCATCGGGACTGTACGTGTTCTCAGGTGCTCTGAGTCGTGGATTCAGCGGATTTGCGGACGATCTTGATCGGCATCGACAGCGTATCGACCGGGACGATCGCGTCTGGCGCACAGGGCTGCAGACACAAGCCGCAGCCGGTGCAAGCGGCGCTTTCAATGCGGACGAAAGCCAGCTCGACCTCCCGGCCACTGGGTTTTTTGACCATTTCCCGTCGTGAGACATGAATCGCCGGGCAGCCGACATCGATGCAGTTGCCGCAACCGGTACATTTTTGATCGATGACCGTGTAGGGTTTCAAGGGGTGATAATCCTTGATCAGCACGCAGGGTTGATTGGTGATGATCACCGACGGTTCGGGTATCGCCGTTTCAGTGCGCAAGGTCTTCCACAGCACCGGCAGTTGGTAGGCGTCAACTTCATGCACCCGCTCCTCGCGGACGCCGAGAGCTTTGACCAGCCGGGCAAAATCGACCCGCGGCGCCTCCTCGCCGTGGATGTTGCGCCCACTAGCCGGATTGTCCTGTCCGCCGGTCATGCCGACGGCGCGGTTGTCGAGCAGCAGCACGGTGACGTTGCCACGGTTGTAAACGATGTCCAGCAATCCCTGCATTCCCATATGCAAGAAAGTGGAGTCGCCGATCACCGCCACCACCTTCTTGTCCTTTTCAGCGTCGCTGCGCCCTTTGTCGAGGCCAAGGGCCATCCCCATCGAGGCGCCCATCGAAATCACCGCGTCGAGCGCGTTCCAGGGGTGTCCGTAGCCGAGCGTATAACAGCCGATATCGCCCGAAATGGTAACGTTGCGCAGGCGTGAAAGCGTGTAATACACGCCGAGGTGTGGGCAGGCGACGCACATTGTCGGAGGACGGGGAAAGACTTTCATCGGCGCGGTCGGGGTCAACTCCGGTGGCGACTCGCCAAGCAGTCTGGCGATGGCCGGTTTGAGCACCTGTGGTGACAGTTCGCCGGAAACCGGCAGAATCGCTTTGCCGATCACGGTGATGCCCTGGGCCTTGATCTCGTTTTCGACCAGTCCTTCGACTTCTTCGACCACGACCACCTGGTCGCAGGTTTCGGCAAACTGTCGTAGCCGCTCGATAGGCAGGGGGTACGAAAAACCGAGTTTGAAGACTGGTGCCTCTGGAAAACATTCCCGCACATGCATGTACGCCGGTCCGGAGGTCACGAAACCGATCCGCCGATCCTCGCCGTCTTCGATCACATTAAGGGATGATATCTCCGCTTCGGCGCGCAGCCGCTTTTCGCGTTCGAACATCAGGGGCAAACGACGGCTGACGGTGGCCGGCAACATCACCCAACGGCTGACATCCTTGGTGAATCCGTCGACTGCTCTTTCACGGCGCTCTCCGACGGTGACCAGGCCCTTGACATGACAGATGCGCGTCGTGAGACGCAGAATCACCGGCACTTGAAATTGTTCGGAAAGTTCGAAAGCCGCCAGCGTGAAATGGTGCGCCTCTTGCGAATCGGCCGGCTCGAGCAGCGGCACGTGCGCGAAACGGCCCCAGAAGCGCGAGTCTTGTTCATTCTGCGATGAAGACAGACCGACATCGTCGGCAATGGCGATTACCAGCCCGCCGGCGACACCGGTCAGGGTCATCGTCATCAACGCATCGGAAGCGACATTCATGCCGACGTGCTTCATGGCGCAGAAGCTGCGCGATCCGGCCATCGCCGCGCCGAAAGCCACTTCCAGAGAAACTTTTTCGTTGACCGACCACTCGGTATAAATATCGGGATAGGTGGCCACGTTCTCGAGAATTTCGGTAGATGGCGTTCCGGGATACGCTGCCGCCACCCGGACGCCGGCCTCCCACACCGCGCGCGCCACCGCGTCATTTCCAGACATCAAAAGCCGGCTCGCTGCCTCAGCCGGCCGTTTAGGGATCTTGACGGCTGCCGTCATTACTGCTCCTCAGGAAAATCGGATAAAGTCGAAGCGAATCCAAGCGGGCACGTCGATCGAGGCGAGGTTTCACGCATTCTTGGCGTGCGGTCCCACCAAGGGTCACCATGCCGATTAACCTCATAGGGTATCACGGAGAAGGGTCGGCTTTTCCCGAAATTTTATCGGCGAAAGAGATGCCGACAAGGATGCTGGCAATGTCCCCGACTGCCCGCCGGAGACCGAGCCGGCGCTGACGTCTCTTTAGGCCAGAGGATGCGAAGATCCGGCCATGAAGAATGACGACCGTGCGATGAAACTCCGGGTATCGACTCGCAGGCATGGTTGTGAACACGGTTGTTCACCGACGACGGGCGTCGTTTTTCGCGACAAAGGCCGCAGTTGCGGCGTTGCCCGGTCTTCAGACCGAGGTGAGTGCGTTGGTGTTGTCTTACGAATGAATGGCCATCGTCGGTGTCCGTATTCAGCCGTCGACCAACGATCCCCTACAAGACATAGCGCGAAAGATCTTCGTTCTGTGCCAAATCGGCTAAGCGGCTGTCGACATAACGTGCATCGATCAGCACGTTCGACTGATCGCCCTGGGTCGCCGAATAAGACACCTCTTCTAGGAGTCTCTCGATGACGGTGTACAAACGGCGGGCACCGATGTTTTCTGTTCGCTCATTGACTGACCAGGCAGTTTCAGCGAGGCGCCTGATTCCTTCTGCGGAGAATTCGAGACTGACGCCTTCAGTAGCCAGCAAGGCTTGATATTGCTTGGTCAGACAAGCGTCGGTCTGCGTCAGTATGCATTCGAAATCGGCCACCGACAAGGAGTCGAGTTCGACACGGATAGGAAAGCGCCCCTGCAGTTCCGGGATCAGGTCGGAGGGTTTGGCGAGGTGAAATGCGCCGCTGGCGATGAACAGGATATGGTCTGTGCGAATCATGCCGTATTTGGTCGATACCGTGGTGCCTTCGACCAGGGGCAACAGGTCGCGTTGAACGCCTTGACGAGACACGTCGACGCCATGCGTCTCGCTACGCGAAGCGATCTTGTCGATCTCGTCGAGGAAGACGATCCCATTCTGCTCGACATTCCTTACTGCTTCGAGCTTTATTTCGTCGTCATTGACCAGTTTCGCCGCTTCCTCGTCGACGAGCAAGCGATGCGCTTCAGAGATTTTCAGTTTGCGCGATTTTTTCCGGCCTCCGCCAAAATTCTGGAACATGCCTTGAATTTGAGCGGTCAGCTCCTCCATGCCGGGAGGAGCGAAGATTTCGGCTTGCAGAGACGATACGGCGACGTCGATTTCGATTTCCTTGTCGTCGAGTTCGCCTTCGCGCAGTTTCTTGCGAAATTTTTGCCGGGTCGTGTTGTCCTCGGCGGCCGGCGAGTCATTGAAGAAATTTCCGCGTGATGGTGGCAGCAGGCAATCCAGTATCCGGTCTTCCGCCGCGTCCTCCGCCCGCGTTTGGACGTTTTTCATGGCTTTTTCGCGACCGCTCTTGATGGCTATTTCGATCAGGTCACGAATGATCGTTTCAACATCGCGACCGACGTAGCCCACTTCCGTAAACTTGGTCGCCTCGATCTTGATGAACGGGGCCTCGGCCAGACGGGCCAAACGGCGGGCGATCTCGGTTTTGCCGACACCAGTCGGACCGATCATCAGGATATTTTTTGGGGTTATCTCCTGGCGCAGCGGTTCGGCTACCTGCGCGCGGCGCCAACGATTGCGCAAGGCGATGGCGACAGCTTTCTTGGCTTTGCTCTGCCCGACAATGTGTTTGTCGAGCTCGTGAACGATTTCCCGTGGAGTCATCGACGACATAGCTATTCCAATTCCTCAATGACAAAGTTTTGATTGGTATAAATACATAAATCGCTGGCGATCTCCAGCGATTTGCGAACGATGTCCGCTGGCGGCAGTTCGCTGTTTTCGAGCAACGCGCGTGCGGCCGCTTGGGCGAATGCTCCTCCCGAGCCCACGGCGACGATGCCGTATTCCGGCTCGAGCACATCGCCGTTGCCGGTGATGATCAGCGAATTCTCTCTGTCGGCGACAGCGAGTAGGGCTTCCAGACGGCGTAATGTCCGATCACTGCGCCAATCTTTGGCCAGTTCAACCGCCGAACGCAGCAGGTTGCCTTGATAGAGGTCGAGTTTGGCTTCGAAGCGTTCGAATAGGGTGAACGCATCGGCCGTGCCGCCAGCGAAACCGGCCAAGATATGTCCTTGACGAATCCTTCGAACTTTACGGGCACTGGCTTTGATCACCAATTGACCTAGCGTGACCTGGCCGTCACCGCCCATGGCCACACGCTGGCCACGGCGAACAGACAGGATCGTCGTGCCGTGATACGGCTCCATGTGGAACTCCTGTTGATTGAGATGGACTGGGGTTAATACCTGGCGAAAATGATGTCGGCCAAGTGGGTCAAGCCGACGACTCGGAACAATTCGGCCAATAAATGGTGCGGGTGACGGAAAACGATCTTTCTGCCAGACCCCTTTATGGAGTTCATTACGTTGAGCAACGCTCCCGCACTCAGAAAATCCATTCTGGTGACCTCGGAACAGTCGATGATTACCGGGTCATTGGCCGCGGCGAAAACCAGCAGATCGGCGAAGCGGACATTCTTGATCTCGCCTTTGAGAGTGTAAACATCACCGCTCAGACTGTCGTCACTGATCTGAGGTGGCGGCTCGGGTGGCGCTTTGATGACCCGGCTGGCTTCCCAGGAGGGAGGCGAGATTTCAAAAGTCACCGCATAATTGATGGCCAGATCTTCAAACTCCTCGATCTGGCCATGAAGTTGGCACAATTCCAACTTCAAGAACCAGCATCCCCGGTCTTGCGCTTGACCGAGGATGATGCGCGGGTCAACCAGCGCCTCGAGTTCCTTGCTGCCTAACAAGTCGATTTCACGCCGATACTTTCGAGCTTGCACCAGCAGATTCATCAATCGTTCACAGCCTTCGTTGTCTATCGAACGGATTTTGGACAAATCGAGGCGCAGACGGCTATGACGCTCGATGGCCTCGCGCAGTGCCGTGAATCCTGCATCATTGTCGCCGTGGAGTTCGCCTTTGAAGAGGGAGGTGGCGACAGCCTTGGAGGGTGGAGGAGCGACAATCGTATTCTGGCGCCAGGCGGGTGGGGATTTCTCGAAGGAAGCGGCATACTCCAACGACAAGGATTCGAAATCATCCTGTTTGCCGGTCAGTCGGTAAAAATCGAAAAGCAAAAGCCATAACCGTTCGCCCTGCGCGGAGCTGTTGAAACGGACGGCGTTTTCCAAGGTTTGCTGTACTACCCGATCCTGACCATTGGCGTATTGCATGGCCACTTCTTCCGCCTGGGCGTCGATCGGGTCAACCTCGGCCTCGATTTGCAGTCCAGAAGAAAACTCGCTGAAAACAAACTCGCTGATGGTCAGCGGATTTGGCTCACTGCTTTCCGTTGGGTTGAGCGGGGGTAAAGCCCCGCTGGGCAGACTGGCAGGCAGCGGTTTGAGGCGTGCCCCGGGTTGACCACTAGTCGCTGGTGGCCTGCTTTCCGAAGGACGCGGGACAGCTGCCGGCTTGGCAACCATCTTTTTTTCGGGCGGTTTCTTGAAGAACGAAAAAACCATGGGCGGTAGGGATGACGATTATTTCTGCGACGAACGCACCTTGTAACACATCGTCCAACGCACTGCAATTTCAATCCTATAGCCATTGTTCACGGTGTCGTGGGACAAAACAGATGTGCCACGGCTCCGTCAACTGGGTTTGTGAGCAAGGTCCTGCGACGAGCAATGAGGCTAGACAGAGACAGAAGTTCAACAATCTGAAAACTGCCTGTTATAGCTCATCATTGGAATAGTCTTCCTGAAAACAGGCGCGTATGGCCAAGATTTCATCTTGATGTCTCAAGCATACTTCCACGCAGGCGCCGTCGAAATGCGTATTGGCGCCCTTGTCCAAAAAAGCGAAGGCTTTTTCGTACGGCCAGGCGCGCTTATAGGGTCGTTCCGAGACCAGGGCGTCGAACACATCGGCGACAGCGACAATTCTGCCGCATAGTGGGATGGCTTCTCCCGCCAGTGCGCGCGGATATCCCGTGCCATCGAATTTTTCATGATGTGAGTAGGCGATCAAGGCGCCCATTTGCAGTACTTTCGACTCACTGCCGTCCAGCAATTGAAAACCGAGTTGAGCGTGACCTTTCATCACCGCGTATTCTTCCGCTGTCAGACGACCCGGTTTGAGGAGGATCGAGTCGGGAATGCCGATCTTGCCGATGTCGTGCATCGGTGCCGCTTTGAAAATCAGATCCTGCTCCTCCTGCGGCAGACCAAGCTTCGTCGCAATGAGACGGCTGAGATGCGCCATGCGCTGAATATGCGCACCGGTTTCGGGATCACGGAATTCGGCTGCTCGCGACATGCGAACTAGCAACTCTTGTTCGCGGGCATGAACCGTCGCCGTGGCTTTGGAAACTTCCTCGGCCAGCCAGGCCGCGCGGTCAGCTAGATGCCGGCGACTGGTATTCAACGCCAGCATATTGCGTACCCGCGCCGAAAACTCCATCCGATCGACGGGCTTGTTCAGAAAATCGGTGGCGCCGATCTCTAGAGCGCGATAGCGGACCTCGCGATTGTCATTGGCGGTGATCATCAGGATCGGTAGTTGATCTCGTCCCGGAACTTTTCTGAGGCGCTGGACAAAATCCAGGCCATCGAGCTCGGGCATCATGTAATCAACGATGATCAAATCGGGCAGATTGTCCGAGCACCATTGCAAACCGCGGGAAGAGTTTTGGAAAAGCACGGCTTCGCAGCCGCCGAGCTTGGCGATCAAAGCTTTGAGCAGTGTCAGATTGATATCGCTGTCGTCGATGATCGCGATCCGGTGCATGCCAGTTCCCCAAGTCGTACAGGGTAGTATAGCAAGACGAACTGGTCCTGCCGGGGTGCCGGCTACCTTCGCATTTGATTATCGTGTCGATATGCGGGAATAAGAGATCAAAAAAAACCGCTACGGCAAAAACTTTCACGCCCTGCTAACGGCAGCGGAAAGGCACCGTAGCGGTACAGAGGATAGCCTGTTTTAAAGGGTTAAATCCTCCACCGGAACGAAAGGGATTCGGGTGGAAAGATCAACCAATCGGGAAGGCGCCATAAAATTATTTCAATTAAATAGGTTGCATGAAAACAATGAGGGCGGTGATTTCCGGGTCGAGCGGGATGTCGGAGTCGGTTGTGGAAAAAAGTGAACTCCTAGTTTTTATTTGGCGCGATGATAAATAACCAGTGCGGTAAAAGCGGCCACGGCCACCAGGGTGAGCGACTCCAGGTCGGGTATCTGTCCGATACCGGCTAGCGCGGTTGTCGGAAACAGGGCAAAAAGAAGGACGGCGACTTGATTGGACATGGAAGTTTCTTGGACGAAAATCGGGTCGTGGATGTTGGTGGACGACAGCATGATTGCTGGCGATTTTTTACGCATGCCGCCTATGTTGAGACCAAGGCGAGAGCTAACCGCATTCATAATCATCAAAGATGTGTTCGGGTTGTTGCGATCATTGAAAATCATCATAAGTGTCGGGCTACGAACTGATCTAGAGACGTGAATTGAGTTTTACAATTGGTCTCGAAACGTGGGCTGTCGAAAGCCGCGTCGGCGGACGGTCGAAAATGTGCGCGAACGACTGATCATCGTGGTGACAACTTCGGTGAGAACTCCGTTTTTTTTCCCCAATCACTGTGATGCGCTGTCGTGATTTGATGTTTGCCAAAACCGGGCGTCCGCCTAGGCAAATCTCGATTGAGCACAGATGAGCATTCCTCTTCGGGCGGCATGCTGCTCGAATCGGTTGGTGGCAAGCCATGTGCTTTTCGCTTTCAGGCGTCTCCCTGAGCGATTGGACGGATCCTGGGTGGGCAACGACGGCACGGTGCCATCGCAGTCTTGTCGTCGAGCAAAGGAGAAAATGAGCATGTTGCCGCAAGCCTTGTCGGCCACTTTCGAACGCTTTGTCGCTTCCGAGCAAGCGGGAGGCAAGTTGTTGATCGCTTGCACGCTCCTTTCGCTCGCCCTGAGCAATTCACCGCTCGGTGAACACTATGCGGCTTTGTGGGGCGGCACGATCGCGCAGATGACTCTCGAGCATTGGGTCAATGATGGCCTGATGGCGATCTTCTTCTTGCTGATCGGTCTGGAGCTGGAACGCGAGCTGTATGTAGGCGAACTGGCCAACATCCGCTCGGCACTGTTACCGATCGTGGCGGCGATTGGCGGCATGGCCACGCCAGCGTTTCTTCATTGGCTGCTCAACGGCGGCACCCCGACTCAGCCCGGGATTGGTATTCCGATGGCCACCGATATCGCATTCGCACTCGGTGCGCTGGCCCTGCTTGGCAATCGCGTGCCACAGTCCCTGAAAGTGTTCGTCGTGGCGTTCGCGGTGATGGATGATCTGGGAGCGATCGTTTTGATCGCTGTTTTTTATACCACCAAACTCTCGGTCGCTTATCTGATTGGTGCCCTGGCGGTGTGGGGACTGCTCCTGGCCATGAGCAAAGCACTACGCATCATGGCGGTGACGCCGTATCTGCTCGGCGGTGCTGTGATGTGGTTGCTGATGCTCAAGTCGGGGGTGCACGCCACTTTGGCGGGGGTGTTGCTGGCTTTTGCGATTCCCTTCTCGGCGGTCGATGAGGATGCGCAATCGCCTTCGCACCGTCTGGAACATCTGTTGCACCGGCCCGTCGCATTATTGATTCTGCCGA
>JAEUOJ010000189.1 GCA_016789495.1 Accumulibacter sp.
TGGGGTGAAGGGAACCATCCGGTCGATGGCGGTCAACGGCATTTCTGTCACCGGATGGTCCGGATAATGCAATAAATGGAAATAGGCGAGGAAAAAGAGAATCATGAACACGGTCGTCCCGATGGCTTTAGCCAGACTGTGTAGGCGAGCGCGATGTAAAAATTCCCTGAATACGGAAACCCGGCGACTGTCGGTAACCTTTGGCGGGAGCGAGGGTCTGACGTTTTCTGTCAACTCGTCTCCCAACGGCAAGCAAACAAATGAAAATGCACCAGACGACCTCCAGTCTTCTTGGCAGTGGATGGCGATCGTCTCGCCACATTCGCACCAGCGGCAATGACGGCTCAGGTCGTGGAAAGCCTTGGCTGGTGAACCTGGGGCTCGACATTTGCCAATTCGGCGGCGCCCAGCCACGAGGCATCGTAATATGAAGCCGACGGCAGGGGAAGGTGTCGAGTGCTGGCGTGGGCCCCAAACCGGAGCAGGCCGGCTGTCGGCGGTGAGTATCGATTCAGGATCACATGCCCTGGCCGTGCGCGACAGCTTCTGTCTTCCGCGGCGACTTGTCGTTCGGCCGGCGATCCTGTTCGATGCGATCATAATCTGTATGAATATACATCGCCAATGGCCGACGACGCCAATGGGCAGGGAGTACCAATGAGTGAGACACCGGTCATGAAATTCGACAATCGCTTCGTCAGCGAATTGCCCGGCGACAGCGAGCGGCAAAACGTCCCTCGCGCCGTCCATGGCGCGTGCTGGACAGCGGTCGCTGCCCAGCCGGTCGATTGCCCTCGGTTGCTGATCTATTCTCCCGAGGTTGCCGCCGACCTCGATCTGGACGAACAGGCGATGACTGCCCCGACGATGCTCGCTGCGTTGGCCGGCAACGCTTTGCTGCCCGGCATGGTCAGTTACGCCAGTTGTTATGGCGGCCATCAGTTCGGTCACTGGGCCGGACAACTGGGCGACGGACGGGCCATCCTGCTCGGCGAACTGATCAATCGACGCGGTCAACGCTTCGAACTGCAACTCAAAGGGGCTGGTCCGACACCGTATTCGCGACGCGCCGACGGTCGAGCGGTGTTGCGCTCATCGATCCGCGAATTTTTGTGCAGTGAAGCGATGCATCACCTCGGCGTCCCGACGACGCGTGCCCTCAGCCTGGTCGGCACCGGCGAGACCGTCGTTCGCGACATGTTTTATGACGGGCATCCGGTCGATGAGCCGGGAGCGATCGTCTGTCGGGTCGCGCCCTCGTTCACCCGTTTTGGTCATTTCGAATTGCCGGCCGCTCGCGGAGACCTCGATTTGCTACGGCGGCTGGTCGATTTCACCATCGACCGCGATTTTTCGGAACACCGCTTCGATCCCGGTCGCCGTCTGCTGGCGTGGTTCACCGAAATTTGCGAACGGACCGGGCGGCTGTTGGCGCACTGGATGCGTGTCGGCTTCGTGCATGGGGTGATGAATACCGACAACATGTCGATCATCGGGCTGACCATCGACTACGGCCCCTATGGCTGGGTCGACAATTTCGACCCGGGGTGGACGCCGAACACCACCGACGCTTCGAGTCGCCGGTACTGTTTCGCCCGCCAGCCGGCGATCGCCCACTGGAACCTCGAACGGCTGGCCGATGCCTTGTCGCCGCTGTTGCCGAATCCGAACGAACTGAGCGCCGGCCTCGATCGTTACCATGCGGTCTATGCCAGCGAATTCTGCGCCGCCTACGCCGCCAAACTCGGCTTCAAAAGTTGGTTAAACGACGATGCCGATCTGCTCGAGGCATTGTTTGACCTGATGCATCACGGGGAAATCGATATGACCGAATTCTTCCGTAGCCTGGCCGGCCTGGCGGTCGACGACCCGGAGTTGGCCGTGGTGCGGACCGCGTTTTACCGTGAAGATCTGGCCGGGCAGGTCGCGCCGGCATTGACGCGATGGCTGGATCGCTACGCGCAGCGTCTGCGGCAGGACGGCGATTCAGCGGCGGAACGGATCGCGCGCATGAACCGGGCCAACCCGCGTTACGTGCTGCGCAACTACCTCGCTCAACAAGCGATCGACCGGGCCGAGCAAGGCGACACGACGATGATCGCTGAGCTGTTGGCCGTTTTGCGCCACCCCTATGACGAACAAAGCGGCAGCCAGCGGTTTAGCGCCAAACGGCCGGACTGGGCGCGGCATCGGGCCGGCTGCTCGATGCTCTCGTGCAGTTCCTGAAACGCCTCGAGCGTCCTGGAGTAGGGGGCGTCAGGGGATCGACCAGCGGTGATCGGAGTAGTCGCGTCCCCCGATGCCGCGACCATCTCTCCCGGTCGATGATCGGCGGCGCTCAGTTTAAGCGCGTTTTTTCGTCAATCCCGCACCATCCTTCGGCGGGTCGGAACGGCGCCCGATGCCCTTCCCGGGAATCCGGGCGCCGTGTCAAGCGTCTTCCCTGCTCATCCCGAGCCGGCGTTGGCTCGACGAAACTGCAGATCCTGACCCGAAAGTTCGCTCAATTTGATGCGTACCGGCTGCACGCGCCAAATCTCCTGGCAATACTGGCGAATCGCCCGGTCGGATGAGAAAAAGCCGGAGCGGGCGACGTTGAGGATCGACATTCGCAACCAGCGTTCCTGGTCGAGGTAGGATTGCGAGACGCTTTCCTGGCACTCGATATACGACTGAAAATCGGCGAGCAGCATGTAATCGTCGATATTGAGCAGATGATCGATCAGCGGACGGAAAGCTTCGCGGTCGCCACGGGTGAAGAAGCCGGAGGCGATCAAGTCGATCACTTCACGCAAATGGGCGTTGCGCTCGTAATATTCACGCGGCCGGTAGCCTCGCGCCCGCAGTTCCTTGACTTCCGGGGTATTCATCCCGAACAGGAAGAAATTCTCAGCGCCGACCTGCTCACGGATTTCGACGTTGGCGCCATCCAGCGTGCCGATGGTCAGCGCGCCGTTCATTTGGAATTTCATGTTCCCGGTACCGGAGGCTTCCTTGCCGGCCAGCGAAATCTGCTCGGACAGGTCGGCACCTGGGAAGATCGAGTGGCCGTTCTTGACGTTGTAATTGGGGTAGAACACCACCTGCAAACGACCTCGCATCGCCGGATCGCGCCCAATCAGATCGGCAACGGCAGCGATCAGCCGGATCATCAGTTTGGCCATCGCGTACCCTGGCGCCGCCTTGCCGCCGAAAATCACCGTCCGCGGTGCAATCGACAAATTGGGGTTGTCCTTGAGCCGCTTGTACATCGACACCACGTGCAGCAGGTTCAAATGCTGCCTTTTGTACTCATGGATCCGTTTGACCTGCACATCGAACATTGTCGACGGATCGACGATCACCCCGGCATGACGGCGGATTTCCTGAGCCAGATGTTGTTTGTTAGCGCTCTTGATTGTGCGCCAGGCGTCGCGGAAAGCCGGATCATCGGCATGCGGCTCGAGCTCGCGCAAGCGGGGCATGTCGGTGACCCAGCCGGCGCCGATGGTCTCATCGATCAAGTGCGACATTTTCGGGTTCGACAGCAGTACGAAACGGCGCGGTGTCACGCCATTGGTTTTGTTGCTGAATTTTTCCGGCCACACCTCATAAAAATCCTTGAGCACATCGGATTTCAGCAACTCGCTGTGCAGCGCGGCCACGCCGTTCACCGCGAAGCTGCCGACCACCGCCAGGTGCGCCATCCGCACATAGCGCGCACCATCCTCGTCGATCAATGACATCCGCCGCAAGCGATCGTCGTCACCCGGGAAGCGGATGCGCACTTCGTCGAGGAATCGCTCGTTGATTTCGCAGATGATTTCGAAATGTCGCGGCAACACCCGTTTGAACAGGTCCAGCCGCCATTTTTCAAGCGCTTCCGGCAACAGGGTGTGATTGGTGTAGGCGAACGTCCGACAAGTGATCTCCCAGGCATGATCCCAGTCCATGGCGTATTCGTCGACCAAGAGCCGCATCAGCTCGACGACGGCAATCGAAGGATGGGTATCGTTGAGTTGGACGACGAATTTCTGGTCGAATTGTTCGAGATTGTTTTCGCGCTGCAACTGTAGACGGATCATGTCCTGCAACGAACACGAGACGAAAAAGTATTGCTGTTCGAGACGCAGCGTCTGACCGGCTTCCATTTCGTCATTCGGGTACAGCACCTTGGTCAAGGTTTCGGAAAGCACTTGGGCATTGACCGCCTGGCTATAGTTGCCGGCGTTGAAAGCAGCGAAATCGAAGGCTTCCGGTGCCTCGGCGCTCCACAACCGCAAGCGGTTCGGGGTATTGACGCCGTAACCGAGCACTGGCATATCCCAGGCGGTCCCACGGACGATCCTGCCCGGTACCCATTGCACGCGCAGACGGCGGGTGCCCGTGGCTTCGTATTGATGCTCGGTGTAGCCGCCGAGTTTGATATCGAACGAAATATTGGGCCGGTGAATCAGCCACGGACTGCCGCCGCGCAACCAGTTGTCGGTCAACTCGACCTGTCGACCATCGCGGATGGCCTGGGTGAAAATGCCGAATTCGTAACGGATGCCGTAGCCGATCGCCGGGATTTCCAGTGTCGCCAGAGAATCGAGGTAACAGGCCGCCAATCGACCGAGACCGCCGTTACCCAGTCCAGGCTCGACTTCCTCGTCGAGGAGGTCGTCGAAATTAAGTCCGAGTTCCTCGGTTGCCTGCCTGGCGGCGTCGTAAATGCCAAGATTGATCAGATTGTTGGCCAGTTGCGGACCGATCAGGAATTCTGCCGACATATAGCAGACCGTGCGGCTGCCCTGGTCGCGGTACGTGCGCGCCGTCTGCACCCAGCGTTGCAACAGACGATCGCGTACGGCGCCAGCCAGCGCCAGAAAACAATCGCGGCGCGTCGCCACTTCCGGGAAGCGCGCCTGCACATACATCAGCTTGTCGAAAAAGGCGCGTTTCAATGAATCGACACCCAAACCCGTCCGCCGGTCTTCGTGAACCAACATCCTCGCCGTCTGATCTTTAGCGGCGATTGATTCTGCAGTCTTTTTTTCGCTCATGCTCACTACCTCTGCCAAGTTTTTGATTCATGTTATCGGAAGTGCCGCTTCGCGAATCGCCCATCCCCGATTCGCGTCATCGGCGAGTCTAAACGAATGTCCGTATGCGCGCATACGGCGCCCAGCGGACTGGCGCGGACATAAAAATTATCTATCGGAAATGCGCTTTGCCGCCTCTGCACGTCGGTTGTACCTTCTCAATGGCCGCCGCAAAGCGTACGACCTACCACTCCAATTGAGCGATCAGCGGCGCGTGATCGGAGTAACGCGCCCAGTTCAATCCTTGGGGAACGTGCATGTCGAGTACACGCAGTCCGCGAACGTAAATCCGGTCAAGAGTCAGCCAAGGCGCGAAACTCGGGAAAGTGCGAGTGACGCTTTGCGGCGCGTCGCTATTCGGTCGCCAGGCCAACAAACGCTCGATGACCGTTCCATCCGCCGGTTTCTCGTCACGCGCAGCGACCGTGACCTCATCGACCATCAATCGAGCACGCAGCAATTCATCGACGCGCTTCTGCCAGTCGTTGAAATCGCCGGCGATGATCAGCGGCGCTCGTGGTGGCACTTCTCTCTCGACGAATTCGACCAAATACGATGCCTGCCGCAAACGGCTGCGTTTGATCAGACCAAAATGGACGCAAATGAGATGCAGTTCGCGCCCGCGCCCGCGAGAAGTAACCGCGTGTAATAGACCGCGTTTCTCCAGGAGGTGGTCCGATATGTCGTGATTGCTCGAGCGGACGATCGGATGTCGCGAGAGGATGGCATTGCCATGATGGCCATGAGGATAAACCGCGTTCATCCCATAGGCGTGGTGAGCGTAAGCGTCGGTGGTCAGGAAGTCGAGCTGCGTGCCGTCCGGATAATCCGGATGGTGGGCCAAACGCTCGTTGCGGTCCTGAACTTCCTGCAAGAAAACGATATCGGCGTCGATCGCCCGCAGGGCCTGCCGGACATCGTGGATGCGCGGGCGACCGCGTAAGCCTGTAACCCCTTTGTGGATATTATAAGTGGCAACCTTCAACTTCATGAACAAGCCCGCCTGATTTCAGTTGCCGCGTTGAACAGCGCCACGAATGGTTGAATGAGTTCAAAGAATTTTTCGCTCGGTGGCAGCGAAACGCCCCGCGTACCATCCAGACCAGTTCGTCATCGTTCCAAGGTCTGGACCTCACACGATACCATTGGTCTACGGCACCCTGTCGGTATTCCTGAGCATCAGCCGCGCAGTCTCTGGATAGCGCTATGTACCTTGACCAGCAGTTCGCCACCCACCATTACAGGCCGTCGGACCTTGGATACGATCACTTGCATCTGCCGTGTGGCGCGTAGGTCGAGCCGCCGTGTCATGTGCTGTCAGGATCTGGTACCTCTCTCGACGGAACAGCCGCCTGAACGACGACAGGATAGGCACTTCGTCATCAACCAGCAAGAGCGTGCGTATGACTCGAATGGTTCGTTGGGGAATGGCCATCAGGAAGCCGAACGGTGACTATTGTTCGTCAGCGGCGGAAGCTGGTCGGCCAACTGGCCTTCGAGAAAATAGTGAGTCTTGATCGGAGGTTTCACTTGGGCGTGCTTGTGAGCGACCCGTAGGGCCACTGACGTTGGTTTGCGAGAAAATCCTGCTGCCCTTGCAAGGGTCACAGAAAAACGTCCGTCGTCGCGCGAGTGCGCACGATGCGCTGTCTCTTTTCCTTGCGCACGGACAAAAAACGACAGGCGGGATTGCCTGGCGACTTTTGACGATGCGGCAACGATTCGTTATACTCCGCCTATCGTTGGCCAAGTAGCTCAGTTGGTAGAGCAGCGGACTGAAAATCCGCGTGTCCGTGGTTCGATTCCGCGCTTGGCCACCAATTCAAAAAGCCCGAACCCGTTTCGGGCTTTTTCACGTCTGCCCGCAGCGCCAGTACTGGCGGGCCTTCGCGGATTTTCCTCGCGAGCGTTACCCTTTCCATATCTGCCTTTTTTGCCCACCCAGGCCTCTCTGTTCCCTGCTTTTATCTGTTTGCCTCGCGAGCGTGCGCGAGGTCATTTCCAGTATTGGTGCGGGTTTTAGGGCGGTAGGTTGTGGTTGTAGATTGGTTACTGTGGGGAGGTGATGAAAATGGCACAACTTAGGGGAGCGAAAAAAATCGGCGGGACGTTTGGAAGTATTTGGTTTTTTTGGCAAATTTAGGTAAAAGACGCGAAAACAGATTTGCTTGCGTTTTGGCACAAAATAAAAAAAAACGGCTCAGATCGAGCCGTTTTTGCATTGAAAATGGGTCAGGAATTGATAATTCTTAGCGGAAATTAACGCAGGTTGTTTGCCGCGCCAAGAAATTCGAAGGTTGCAATCATATTGCGCAAGCGCAATTCCAAGTCCGGATAGTTACGAGCTGCCTCGAGCCAATGCGGCGCTCCAGAAAGGCCAAATTCGATCACGGCACGAGTCACCTGATCATTGGCAATCTTGTATTCCCCTACCCGAAGAACTGCCTCGAGAATGTCTCGA